>JBGSIF010000034.1:0-5718 GCA_041742635.1 Phycisphaerales bacterium | reverse complement strand
TTCCAGCGCAGTTCGAGCGCGCCGGAGTTGGGCACGAGCGTGACGGTCAGGTCGGTGGGCTGCCCGGGGGGCGGGGCGGGGGTCGGCTCGGCGGGTGCGGGGATCTGCGCGAGGTTGTAGACCACGTCGGGCTTGGGGGCGTTCTCGGCAAAGGCCTTGATGGCGCGGATGAGGTCGCTGGCGACGCGGCGCGCGTCGGTGACGGCGTTGGTTTGGTTGACGGTGGCGATGCGGGCGGCCTCTTCGGCGACTTGGCGGGCTGTGTACGCGGAGCGCGCCGCCGCGGCGAGCGTGGCAAAATTTGCCGATTGCTGCACGCTAATTCCGATCTGAAGCGCGTTGAGCGACCAAACAGGTGCGTGCATCTCCATAAACTCGATGAGGTCCTGGGTCCGGCTTGGCAAGATCGGCATGGGTCGTGTCTCCTGTGTACCCTCGCGCTCCGCGAGGGAGTTCCGCATTCTGAAAGCTGGCCCTGCTCACCAGCGCAGGATCCCGTGTGGCCCGGCGGTCCCCGCCGGTCATGGTGGAGCGGCTTTCCAAAGCCGCTCTCTTCGCCCCGCGACCATCGCGGTGCGTTGCCATGGTTTTCGGCGGCTCGAAGCGTGGTGAACAGCACTCATGGAAAGAAGTACACGGATCCGGTGGGTCTGGAGCGCCTGCGCGGATCACGCAGCCCGCCGCGCCCGCCAACGCCGATCCGTGCGCCACGGCAAAGTGATCTATCTATACAGCACGCCTGCGAACGAGAAAGAACCGCCATGGAGGGGGAAGACCCCCTCCACCCCCTGAAGAGGAAGAGAGGGAACGCAGGCCACAAGCAATACGACTGTTCTTGCAGACAGGCAGTTTGTGTGATAACCAGTGTGCGTCCGGTCGTGCAAGACTCAATCCCTGAACTCGCGACGGTGTCCTTCTTGGTCAGCACGCTTCGCGTACTCATCGTACGTTTTGCCTACGGAGTCAATCACCGCTGCGGTGCGCGGGCTGTCAGCCCTGATTCGATCAGCCAATTCACGGTAAGTGTCCCGAATCGAGCGCTCGGCATCACCGTTGTGACCCACCCAATGTGCCCCTCTCCGATTCAGCGTGGCGAGCGAAAGTCCGCGCTCAAGCCGCTCGCTCTGGAGCTTCTCTATCTGGCCTCGAATCGGTGCGCAAGGCCACGAGCCATCCGGATCCGCTGGCGCGTACGCGAAGACGTGCCCGATGTAGTCTTCGCATGGATCGAGGCGACCGCACGCCGTCGCCAGTTCACGCGATTTCGTGACCCAACTCTCCAATTTCTCGCCGTTGACCGTTCCGATCGTTGCCGGAGCTGTTGGATGATCTTTCTTACTTGCTTCCACAGCGATAACTCCCTCACCGCGTGGCGTAGGCTCGAATCCGGGAACAGCACGCCATGATTCAAGGAGTTTGAATCCGGAGTTGAACTTTGCCCGGCGCTGCTCTATGTCGATCCCAGGCTCTTCGGGCGAGTCCTCGTCGGCGTTTTCGGCCGCGTTCTTGTCTTTGAATACCAGTTTCAGCACATCAACAAACAACTCCGGAGAGCGGGCCAGTTCCTTGTGCAGAGTCCGTAAGCCGCGCCGTGAATGTTCAAACCACGGCAGCCACAACCACTCCCACTTCACAAGTAGCATGGTCGTTGCTTCGGTCTCGGGCGCATGCTTCTCGATGAAATCGAGCAGTTCAACAAGGTTGCTTGTCGCCCACTGCATCGACGGCGAGCCGGGTTCGTCGCTGGGCAGATGCTCCGGAACTTCGTTCATCAACTGAAGACACAGGGCCAGCACCCGCCGCGTGTGCTTGGGGTCGGGCTCTTTGGCCAACCTTCGATCGTGCGTCAGCGACGCGACGAGCGAGATCGCCGCGTACGACCTATTCGCGGCAAGCAGGCGGGGAACGGCCGTCTCAAGTTCTCCCACTCCTAAATATCCGAGGCGGGCCTGCAGCCAGTAGCGGCTCGCCAGATCCGGATCCAGCGAATCAAGCGCCGCCCACAGCGAAGGTGTTGATTCAAGCGCGAGCGCGAACTGGTGTGCCCGCTCCGTGCCTGCGGCGGCGTACACGCTCTTCAACGTATTGAGTTTCCAATCATCGCCAAGTTCGCGACCACGGAAGTACGCAAACTGCCTCCCGAACGCATACTCAGGGCTGGAAGCGTCCGGTGCCGGGTCGCGCAGCAGCGAGCAGTTCAGTACGCGGCTCTCGTCGTCCGGTTTCAGGGGCATCATCGCCAACGCGGACGCCAGCACCTCTGGCGACTTCACGTCACGTGCCCACGCGAGTACACCATCAAGCCCGTTCGCGGCAAGCATCTTCTTGATCGCTTCCTGGCGTTCGTTCCACAGCAGCGTTTGCTCTTCTTCGTATGACATCTCCTGCGTGTTGCGGAGACGGAGATCGTTCGTGAACAGGTGCCGGAACTCGTCGGCCAGATTCTCGGGGCGGAACTTGTCTGCGAGCGGACGAAGCGTCTCCAGATCCTCCGGCGCGAGCGACCAGTCCGAATCTGGGAACTCTTCGTGACGCTCGATCATCTCACGAATGAGTTCTCCCATTTCTCGACGCTCGGCCGCGCACCACTGGCCGGTATCCACCTCCATCAGCGCGTTCACGATCGCCGTCGCCTTTTCAGGCAGGTTGTGGATCAGTTTCGGAAATGCGGCAGCGAGTTCCTTCCATTTCGTCGCATCGGTACCGACCATACGGAGTAACCGATCCGCGACCGCATCGAGAAACTTGTAGTAATCAACCGCCGGCACGGGCTTCGGCTCAGACACTCCCCATTGCCGAAACTCCGGCTTCGTGGCCCCCATCGTCGATTGGTGATCCGAAGGCAGCAATGACAACGCGCAGCGCCACGCGACGCCGGGGCAGCGAGCGACCAGTTGGTCGAACGCACTAATCCGCTCATCAACCGTCGCCATGGTGCAGGGATGCCAGGGCACGAAAATGGTGTAGAGGCTTCCCGAGGGCCGATTGCCTTGATTGCCGCCGGGATAGACCTCAGCAAATCGACCAATGAGCGTGGTAACACGCGACAGCAGTTTCGGGTTCCACGCCAGCCGCTCCAGCGCCCACAAGAGATACACATGGCGGCTCGAACTAAAGACTCCTCCTTGGGCAAAGAGGGCTTTCACGACCGACTGATCCGCGACAACCGATTCCGCGGCTTCGATAAATACATCGGGTGCTGCCTCGGCCAACTCGGGCAGCCAAGGGGCGAGGGACAGCCACATTTCCGCGAGGTTCTGGCTCTTCAAGAGACGACGCACCATCCGCGATGCGACCGCCTGCCCGTCAACCGTCGGGATTGAATCCGCGTGCGATCCGAACATCGCCAGCGAACTCGCGAGGCCGTCCCTCAGCACCGACGAATGCGGATGACGCTTCCCGCTGAATGACGCGAGTTGTCTCTCCTCCGGTGGGAGCACCGCAACAGGGTCCGGCGTGCCGAGGACATCGATGGCGACGTTTTCAAAGCGCTCGATGGCGCTCGGCGTCATGTGCTCCGCCAGTTGTTCCCAAGCAGCAGCCCACGCCTCCCATTCCCAGCAGTTATTCAAGAGGTGAAGTGGGCCTCGCGGGCTGTGCCACTCACGGGCCGTGACCTGAACATCGTGGTATGGACATCCGGACAGTTTCTCCAAGGCGTCGTGATCGGCTTCTACACGGTCATGCCATCCCCGCGCCAGCACGAGCGGCACCAGATTCTTAGCCACGGGCATGTACTGCCATGAGCGTGTCTCGTTAGAAGTCATTCTTGATCTCCCGCAACAATGATTCTAAGTTGCCTTGCGAATCAGTTGCGATACGGCTTGCCTCTTCTGGCTTGAACCGCAATCGGTGCAGCTCGTTTTCAACGATGCCCCGTCTCAGAGGCGGAAGGAATATTTGGCCCGGCACTGGACCTATTCGGGGCGTGGGAGTTCGTCTCACTGCGCTCGACGTGGATATCTTCGGTATGATCAAATGAACGCACTGGAGCTTCGGCAGTTGAAAGTCAGCGGCAAGATCGGGGTCGGACAACATAGCAATCTGCGGATAGTGCAGGGCTTGTAGACGAGGCCGAGCCGAACGGTCTCGAATAAACACGACGTTCTGCGCGAAGCCATTTTCGCCCGGCTTCTCTCGTGCTTGCTTGATTGCCGCTGCTACAAATAGTCTCACGTCAAGAGGCGACGACGCCACGATGGTAAGGTCATCTCGTGGAACTTCTAGCCATTTTCTAAGTGACTCGCATTGCTCATCGCGTCCATCGGTCAGAAATGACGACGATACAAATTCATGGATCGCCTGACCAAATCCCCGTTTCCAGCACAAATCGATGTCGTCAATGTCGTCTACGGACATTGCAGCGTCGTTGAACAGCCTCGCCGTAACAGGTGGCGATCCGCAAATCCAATCCGATAGCGTTATACCATCGATGACACGTACATCGAGCCAGTGGCCTTCACTCTTCCGTCTCTCTACCCATGCGTCCTTCTCCCGCCACACATGCGGGGTGACGAAGACGAACGTAGTGTGCTTCGGAACGACATCATTGGAGCGGCCTGTTCGTTTACGGTAGTTATCTTGCGCCTTCTTGCTGCAATCGGCTCCTACCGAAATTTCCCAAGCGGACTCCCCGCGTGGAATGTGCGAATGTTCTTCCGAGAGTCGTACTCGGCCATCCAATCCGGGGATGTTGATGTCGTCCCCGTAAGGCATGATGAGCAGTCCGAGTGTTCCGCGCTCCGTCGTTGCGTACACCAAGTCTCGGATCAGACGAGGCAACATGTGTGGCGGGGTATTCTTTCTTGGATCGAAGATCCATTCAAGATCTTGTGATGTTATCTCGCGGCAGCTCAAGTCAGAAATCCCCCACTATAAACGTTGAAGCGTGAGGCACTTAGCCGGCGCAACTGTAGCGGGCAGCACACGCCCCGAACCGATTTGACAGTCCGTCGGAAAGGCGTCCGTGACCACCGTGGCCCGGCTCGTCTCCGCGGCGTTCATCCATGCCAGCCACAGATAGGCTCTTCGCGGGCGCATCGCGTGATTTGGCGATGAAGCAGCAAACTCAACCCGGCGCGTGTGGCTACCCGCTCTTCCGCGCCCCTGCGCGCCCTTCGCATTTCAACTCTTCTCTTCGAGGGGTGGGCGGGGACACTTCCCCGCCACTGCGTTTTCTTTTCCTGCTGCCCATCCACTCGGCACCCGCGGCGCGGGGGGCGGGGGCGTGGGGGGTTGGTGGGGGGCGGGGGCTCGGCTTGCGGCTTGGATTCTTTGGCCTGCGGATTCGATTCTTCGGCCCGCTAGTTGGATTCCTCGGCCTGCTTCTTCGCTTCGTCCGCCTGCTTCTTGGCTTCCTTCTCGGCCTTCTTATGCTTCAGCCGCTCGATCGCGGCCTCCACGTCCGCCTCCCAGTCAAACGGCGGGTCCTTCGCCGGGTCGTAGGGGGGCAACACCGGGACCGGCTCGCCGAGGCGCTTCAGCAGTTCGGCGGCCTTGTTGAGTTCGTAGCGATGGACAAACGGCTCGCCGTCGGCCCACGCCACCTTGTACGCCGCGCGGGCGTGCTTGGTGGCCGCGGCGCGGTCATCCAGAAGGAGCCAGAGTTCGGCGAGGATGCGGTGCGCCGGCTTCTTGAAATCCCGAAGCCGCTCGGCCTCGTGCCGGGCCTCGTCGGGCGTGGTCTGCTTCGCGTGCAGCCGCGTCAGCACGAGCAGC
>JBGSIF010000033.1:0-2939 GCA_041742635.1 Phycisphaerales bacterium | reverse complement strand
GAGCTTCCTGATGGCCGCCAGACGCTTGCGGATGATCGCATCGTCAAGTTTATGTCGGCGCGCCAGCTCGATCAGGATCAGCAGCGCCGCCCGGTACATGTCCTGCTCGCGCTCGCGGATCGTGTGACGCCGGATCACGGAGGGGAGAAAGTTGAAGGCGGCATTGATCTCGGGCAGCTTGCCAATAGGATCGAAGAATGATGGCTCGATTTCGTGCCTTGGTCGTCCATAACCATCAAACAATACTTTGTTGAACGAAACACCGCGAAATAACCTTGGCGGGTCTACCGCCTTCGACAACCGGCGTGCGACGCGTATCCAGGCCATGCAGCATTCGTGATCAATGGTTTCAGGCATGTTGTTATGCACGATCGCGAAATCCGGCGAATCACGAGGGTTGTTGCTTCGATAGGGTGGTCTCATCTTCTTTCTTCTGGGACGCATATTGAACGGGAGCCTCGACGGCCTGCCGGGGAACGGGTTCGGGGAAGGCACCGGGGTTCGAGGCCGCCGCCCCTCGCGGATTCGCTCGTGCTCCCAATCGCTCGCGCCTTTCCTACACGAGAACTGCTGGTTGGTGGACTTCCACTGCTTACCAGGATACTTATTTCGGAACTCTGCGAGTTGCCGCTGTTCGCGCTTCGTCATGCCTTTGTACTTGCCGGATGTATGCTTCTTCGACGATGTGATGCCATACTTCGCTGAGTTCCAAGTCCGCCCCTGGTCCGTGCTGTACCGGATATGGTACCCATAGTTCTTGCGGCGCGAGCGCAGGTCGTTGCCGTGGTACTTTGTCGCCCCGGCCATGATCGGGCTGTCGCCAGCGCCGTCCCCGGTGCAGCGCGCCGTAGTTGCTCCGGTGGGTGCTACCGTGGCAGAAAGTCACGCTGCATCATCGGCCTTGCTTCCGCACGCCGGAGCGCGGCTTCTCTTGCGGCGACCATTCAGAAGGGTCGCCGATGTATTTGGGTTCGAGCTCGATCCGCTCCGGGGGTTCATCCGAGTCGATCTTGCTCACGAGGAAGTGCGAGCCCGGCGGGAGTTTCAGCCCCAGGTCGCTCAGAACCCGCTTGACCAGCGCCATGATCGAACGTGATCGGCGGCCAAGGATGCTCATCTCGGTACTGCCCCGTCCGCTCTCACGGCTGAGCTCGCCTAGGCCCTCTTCTTCGAGTCGTTCATACAGTTCAAGATCGAACGCCTGGATCCACACGAGTTCGGCGCGGCTTGCCTTCCATGTCCGGCTCCGCAGCGTGAATACAAGTTCGACATCGACGGTCGGCTCGTCGGGATCTTTGCGGGCACGCCCGATCCTGGGCGGATTGTCGTAGAATGGCGACTGGCCGGTTGGCGCGGGGGTTTCGTCGATCAGTCGCTGGATCAGCGTGGGATCGAGTTGATGCTTCTTGGCGATAGCCAGCAAAATCTCAAGCGTGATGAGGCGCAGGTGCGCGGCGTACTGTGGCCAGGTGAGTTGCTGTACGGCCGCGCCACTCACGTAGATATTTCCCGTGTAGATCCTGGTGGGCAGCAAGATCACGCCCAACTCGAAGCGGGGGAGTGTTTTCTCTTCTTTCTTCGATCCTGCAATGCCGTCGGGCCAGTAGTACACTACCGTCGGATGGAATTTGCCGAACGGCGCGCGATTGAGGATCTTGGCCACTGCGTCATTCAGGCTTTTCTTAGTCGCATTCTGCGCGGTTTCAGCTTTTCTAGTTATGACATCTTCCATCTGAGCGGAATCGAACGAGATGCGAATGTTATCAATGTCTTTCTGGTTCATGTCTCGTTCTCACCGTAGTCGTGGCCCCCTCGGTTGCTTATGAAAATCTGGGTGCCAGTCCTGCGTCGGGACAATACTCCTCTCCCAGCCCGCGGCCGGCTTACGACCCTTACAGTTCATTTTGACACTGTGTTTAAAATCCCAATTCTTGTACCTTCGATCGTTCTTCCATTTATTAATCTGATACTGAGCCCGTCTGGACTTACCGCTACTGGAAACTGGCCCCGACGAGATTCCCGGCTTGGCGTACCCCCATTTCTTCATCCCCGGCTTCTTGTACCGGATCACATAGCCGTGATTCTTTTTCATCGAACTCGATGAGTTCCCGTGGTACACCTGCGAGCCCGCCATAACCGGACCGCTCGCGCCGTCTTCGCAGTCGGCTCCGCCGCCTTCATCGGCGTACTCCGCGCCCCACGCCTCTGCCGCGACACCCGAGGCGTTGTAATCAAAGTCATGCCGGCTCCAATCACCGGCCCACTCCATGTCCTCCATCTGCATGTCACTTGCATCATGGAGGAAATCGAGAAACCCAAACGCCAAGCGGACGCCGTTAAGTGCATCGTTCATCGTCCCCTCGGCGGACATCCAGGAATCCACAGCCATGCCGCCCATGCCCATCGCCATGCCGAAGAACAATCCCGCCGGATCCACCATGACATTGGGATTACTCCCCACCGCGGCATATACGTTCATCCCGTCGCCGTAGGTGCGAGCCACATCGCAGTCCGGGCACGGCGAAACAGCGACCTCGCCGTGCATCGCGCTGGCGAGCAACGTCTTCTGACCCGTCGCGTTCGGATCCCTCTGCAAGAACCTCCCCAGCCCCGGCGAGTACGTCCGGTTGCGGTTCTGGTACAGCGCACGGCTACCCAGCCCTCCCACCGGCGTCGCCAATGTATAGTGCGGGCCCGCGGGCGAGTTATTAACATCCAGCGTGCCGTCACCTAGCAGGTCCAGGCGGTCCAGGAACAGGCCTTGGTGGCCGACGCGCAGGTCCGCGTGCGAACTCAGGTGCTCGGCGATCACCGGCTCGCCGTAGGGGTCGTATGAAACTTGGCAAAGAACATCACTGGTCGCAGAGACCAGTGCCACCACATTGTAGTTGCCGTCCTGCAGAGTATACTGCGGAACGTTCGCCGTGGTGATCTGGCAG
>JBGSIF010000032.1:0-1609 GCA_041742635.1 Phycisphaerales bacterium | reverse complement strand
GAGCTTCCTGATGGCCGCCAGACGCTTGCGGATGATCGCATCGTCAAGTTTATGTCGGCGCGCCAGCTCGATCAGGATCAGCAGCGCCGCCCGGTACATGTCCTGCTCGCGCTCGCGGATCGTGTGACGCCGGATCACGGATGGCAGGAAGTTGAAGGCGGCATTGATCTCGGGCAGCTTACCTATAGGATCGAAGAATGATGGCTCGAGTTCGTGCCTCGGTCGTCCATAACCATCAAACAATACTTTGTTGAACGAAGCACCACGAAATAACCTTGGCGGGTCCACCGCTTTTGAAAGTCGGCGCTCTACGCGGATCCATGCCATGCAGCATTCATGATCAATAGTTTCAGGCATGTTGTTATGCACGATCGCGAAATCCGGCGAATCACGAGGGTTGTTGCTTCGATAGGGTGGTCTCATCTTCTTTCTTCTGGGACGGATATTGAACGGGAGCCTCGACGGCCTGCCGGGGAACGGGTTCGGGGAAGGCACGGGGGTTCGAGGCCGCCGCCCCTCGCGGATTCGCTCGTGTTCCCAGTCGCTCGCGCCTTTCCTGCAAGAAAACTGTTTGTTTGTTGACTTCCACTGCATGCCGGGATATTTGTTTCTGAACTCTGTAAGTTGCCGGACCTCCCGCTTCGTCATGCCTTTGTATTTACCGGATGTATGCTTCTTCGACGATGTGATGCCATACTTCGCGGAGTTCCAGGTCCGGCCCCGATCCGTGCTGTACCGGATATGGTACCCATAGTTCTTGCGGCGCGAGCGCAGGTCGTTGCCGTGGTACTTTGTCGCCCCCGCCATCACCGGCCCGTCGCCCCCGTCCGCATCGCAGCCGTCATCATCGCCCTCGAATGTGTACGCCTGCCCCCACGCCGCGTCGGTGTGCCCGCCCGCATAGTAATCAAAGTCCGCACGGTTCCAGTCCCCGGCCCAGTCCGCGTCTTCGCTCTGCTCCTCTAGATATGTAAGGATCATCGACGCGAGGCCGAACGCCATAGTCACGCCGTTGTACGCCTGCTCCATGGCGCCCGCAGCCATGTCGGCCATGCTGAACCCCGTCATCATCGAGCCGCCGAGTCCGAACAGCCCCGCTGGGTCGACCAAGGCATTTGGGTTGCTCGCTACCGCGGCATATAGGTTCATGCCGTCGCCGTAGGTGCGGGCGATATCACAGTCCGGGCACGGCGAAACAGCGACCTCGCCGTGCATCGCGCTGGCGAGCAAAGTCTTCTGACCCGTCGCATTCGGATCCCTCTGCAAGAACCTCCCCAGCCCCGGCGAGTATGTCCGGTTGCGGTTCTGGTACAGCGCCTTGCCACCCAATCCCCCTGTCGGCGTCGCCAATGTATAGTGCGGGCCGGTCGGCGAACTACTAACATCCAGCGTCCCGTCGCCAAGCAGGTCCAGGCGGTCCAGGAACAAGCCTTGGTGGCCAACCCTCAGATCGGCATGCGACGCCAGATGCTCGGCGATCACCGGCTCGCCGTAGGGGTCGTATGAAACTTGGCAAAGAACATCACTGGTCGCAGAGACCAGTGCCACCACATTGTAGTTGCCGTCCTGCAGAGTATACTGCGGAACGTTCGCCGTGGTGATCTGGCAG
>JBGSIF010000031.1:0-44881 GCA_041742635.1 Phycisphaerales bacterium | reverse complement strand
GTCGTTCGTCACCATGATCGCGGCTCGGCGCACGATGCCCTTGAGTGATCCGATCGTGCCGCCCAGCGGCGACAAATCCGCCGCCACCACACCGCCGAGCGATCCCGCGAGCCCTTGCAGCGACCCGACAATCGCCCCCGTGACCTCTCGCTCGCCGGGCGACCCATTCACAAGCACGCTAAGCCCGCGCCGGAGCAACACCTGCCCAATCGCCGCGAATCGATCCGCGGGCCACCGCTTCGCGGGGTTGTTCCCGCCGGGATTCAAGATCGCAAACGGCTTACACTGATCCCCGTCGTCGCTCATCACGCCCGCACGCCGGAGCACTTCCACCGCCGCGGCGTACTGCGCCGGCGTGATCCCGAGTTCCAGCCGCGTTCCTATGTCCAGATCCCGCGTGCTCGGCACACCTTGAACCCCGTCCAGAAGCACGCTCGCCGCCCGCAGGTAATACTGAACCGCCGGGACCGGTGCCCACCCCCGATGCGGCCGGGTTCTTCGCGGCGGTTGCAAACGATCCGTCAGCAGCATCCCGCGCCCATCACGCTCGTACCCCACGCGCCGCGGAATGAACGCCAGCCGCGCGATCAGCGCGGTCGAGAACGAGTTCGTCAGCAGCAACGCGTCGTCATACCGCCGGCCCCTCAGTTTCGCCGCCACCAGTTTCGGCCCCATCACCCCGCGGGCCCGATCGACATGCAACTCATCGAAGAAAGCCGACCCCGCGAGCAACTCATCCAGCCCCGGCCTCACGAGTCCACCGATAAACGCGCCGGGCAGCGCATCGCGCAGCACCCGCAACGCCGGTGTCGCCATGACGACATCGCCCAACCACGACGGGCAGACGACCAGCAGCCGACGGGGTTTATCGATGATGCTCGGCACGCAGGCAGTGTAGATTCCATCTCACACGTTCATGGATAACGACCGGCCCCGTAGTGCAAGTTTCTCAACTTGCACGAACTCCCCCATCCCCCGTAGTGCAAGTTTCTCAACTTGCACAGACTCCCCCGTTCACAACGCGCCGAATCATCCTCGGGTCGCACTCGCGTCATTACGTCTCACCCATCCGGCGTATCGATCAACGACTGAAGCCGCGCCGCGAGCACCGGCTGAAGCCGGCGTGTCCACGAATCGTCGATGACGCCGACATCAAGCATATCTCGAAGATGCACGCGGTCCTTCAGGCGAAACTCGGAGAGTTTCGTACGTACCAGCGCTTCGAGCGAGAGCACCCAGAGCCCATCAATCACGGTGCGCTCACCCACGTCCGGATTGGGCTCAACTTGATCGGCACTCAACCGTTCGAGCGAGAACAGGATGTGTACGGCTTCACGCCGGCTCGCACCGTGCCGATCCAGAAAGAGATCCTCCCCGTCATCCCCGACAAAGCCAGCATCTTCGAGCGCCCCGTTCACCCGCAGCAAATCCCGCCGCCGCACCACGATATCAACGTCGGGTGTCGTGCGAACGCCGCCCAGGTCGATCCGCGCTACCCACATCGCCTCGGCGTGCCCGCCTGCCACTGCATATTCGATCTCAGCCTGTGCGAGCGCGTTCGTCGCCCGAACCAACCGCTGCTGTACCCGATGCACGGCTTCGAGCATCCGATGCAAGATCGACTCGCCGTCTGGAGCCGAAGTCGTCATGCCAGATCGTACGAGCCTTCAGTCATTCTGAATCAGCCGCATCGCAATCAAATCCTGCACATCCAATATCCCCACCGGCCTCCCCTCGTCATCGATCACCGGCACCTCGTCCCGTCGCGATTCACGCACCAGGTGTACCGCGTCGCGCACGAGTGCCGATGCCCGCAGCGCGGCCGGTGAGCGTGTCATCAACTCTCGTACCGGGCGCTCTAGTTGCGACGGGTCTTTCAGGATCAATCGGCGCAAGTCTGCGTCCGTAAAAATCCCCGTCAGCACCCCCGTGTCCCTCGCAACCAGCAGAAGCGCGCCCGGGCGGCGCACGGCGGTCTCCGCCTGCCGAAGCGCCTCCCCGACGCTGATGTCGTCGGGGATCGCCGAGAGGTTCTTGCCGATCGTAAACCGCAGCGCATCGGCGACGGGCCGCAGCAGCCCGCCCAGCGTCCCGCCGGGGTGACGCTTGGCGAAATCGTCGCTCGTGAAGTTGCGGCGCCGAGATGCCGCGAGCGCCAGCGCGTCACCGATCGCGAGCGAAGCGGTCGTCGAGGTCGTCGGCGCGGGAGTCGTCCCATCGGCTTCATCAACGTGCCCGACAAACAACGCGGCGGTCGCCAGCCGCTCCAGCGACGAACCCGCCACCTTGTTCCCGCTGCGGTCCAAACTCCCCTTGGTGATCGTGATCACTGGGATGCCGTCTTGACGCAGAATGCTCGCCAGCGCGACCACTTCATCCGACTCGCCCGAGTACGAGAGCGCGATGCAACAGTCCGACGCGCGGAACCGCCCCAAGTCACCGTGCGCGGCTTCGGTCGGATGCACCGCGTGCGACGCGATGCCGAGCGACGAAAGGGTCGCCGCGATCTTCGCGCCGATGATGCCGGATTTGCCCAGCCCGGTGACGAGCACAGTCCCGCCGGCGTCGGCGCACGCCACGATCAACTCCACCGCCCGAATGAACGCGCCCGCCTGCGAAGCGTCGCGAACCAGCCGATCGGCGATCGCCATGAGCGCGCCGGCTTCTGTGCGAAGGATGACACCCGCCAGTGCGATATCGCCGAATCCTTCGCCCGCCACCGAAGCCGCACTGGTATTAGCCTGTTTCATCGTGTTGCTGGACATTGTGCAAGAGTACACTGTTATCAACGCTAGTTATTTAGAATGGCACGATCCACGATAACCTCACCCACCCCACGCCCCACTGCACATGTCACACCTCACCGACTACCGGGTCAAACTCGACGCCTTTGAAGGGCCGATGGACCTGTTGCTGTTCTTGATCCGCCGCGCGGAGGTCGAGATCACCGACATCCCCATCTCGACCATCACCGAGCAATACCTCGCGTACCTGCGTGAAGACGGCGTGCAATCGATCGACATCGACACCGCCGGCGAGTTCCTGGTCATGGCCGCGACCCTGATGGAGATCAAGTCGCGTATGCTCATGCCCCGCACGGATGCCGCCGACTCCGCCGACAGCCCGGACGCCGGTTCCGCCGACCTCATCGACCCCCGCGCCGACCTGATCCGCCAACTCCTTGCGTACAAAAAATACCGCGACGCGGCCCAGCAACTGCACGACCGGCTCAACGAATGGGAAAGCCGCTTCCCCGCTTCTCGCGCCGCGTACGACGCCAAGCGTGTCCACGAAGCCGTGAACGAGATGGCCGATGTAGATATGGAAGACCTGGAACTCGTTGACTTGGTTTCAGCGTTCGCCAAAATCGTCGATTCGATGGACCTGTCCCGCGTCGGGGAACACCACGTCGTCGTAGACGACACCCCGATCGAACTTCACGCCGAGGACATCCTTGATCGCCTCCGTCGCGAGTCCTCACGCACGGAGTCACCGAGCCGCTCCGGTGAAGTGGAGTTCGGCACGATCTTCACCAACCGCACCCGCGGCGAGATGATCGGCTTGTTCCTCGCCATGCTCGAACTCGTTCGCCAACGCCGTGTCGCCGTCCGTCAAGATATCGCCTCGCAGAATATCTTCCTATGCATCCGAGCCGACGACGACGGCAGCGCTGATCAGACCACCGCCGCTGAAACCGCTCCGTCACTTTGACCAATCACAGCGGAAGCAAGCGGCCAAAGGAAAAGGATCCCTGCTATGCCAGACCACCCGAACACAGCACCCCAGAGCACCGACGGCGCGGCACTCCCGCCCACGCTGCCCGTCTCGGTCCAAATGCCCGCCACTTGGCCTACGGGTCTGAGCATCGCCTGCTTCATCGTCGGGGGCCTAGGAGCCATCGTGGCCTTCTTCGGTCTTCTCGCCCCATTCATTCAGGACGCGTTTGCCAGCCTCGATGCCTCGGGCGTGAGCGCCGCAACCGTCGCTGTGCAGAAAAAATACTCGGTACCATTGCTTGGCGCCTCGTTGATTGGTCTATGCCTAGCGGTGTGGCTCATCGTCGTGGGCACGCTGATCTTGAAGCGACGCCGCCGCGCCGTCCCGATGTCGCGTGCCTACTCGTTCAGCAAGATCGCGCACGCCGTGCTGCTCATCGCGGTCAACACCATTGTGCAGGGCGAATCGTTCCAAGCGATGCAAGGCAACATGCCCGCCGGTGCCCCGGCGATCATGGGGAGTTTCGCCAGCATCGGCCTGGTGATCGGGATCGTTTTTTCCGTGCTCATGTACATGTCGATGCCGGTGATCCTGCTCATCTGGTTCAGCCGATCAAGCGTTCGAGCCGAAACCGCGAACTGGCGCTAATCGGTCATTGACACACCCGCACCGTTTTCCAGCAATCTTGCCGGCACAAACCCACGCGACTCGACAACAATCTCCACCTCCCCACACTCCGGGCAGGTGCGCAACCCTTCATCCATCGGCAAATCCACCAGCGAATACGCGCAGTCGTGGCACGCCGATTCCCCCGCGTGTTTTCCGATCGCCCATCGCAGCCAGTGATCCCGTGCGTACAGCCCCGCGAGCGGCCCGCAACTCAGCAAGACAAGCAGCGCCACGCACGCCCCCGCTGCCGACGCCGGTGCCGCACGAACCCACTCTCCTACGCTTGGAAATGACCCGATCCGCCCGAGCCACAGGTCGATTACCATCATCCACCAACTCGACACGAACACGCCGATGAACACCCCGGCGGCGACCATCGACCGCCAATGTCGGCGTTGCACGAACCGCACCAACCGTCGCCGCTCACCTTCGGTGTAGCGATCCGGCACGCCGTTCCGATCCTTCTGTGATTGTAGAAAAGACACACCAAAGCCTGCCACATCGTGCGATTTCGGCAACCCAAATCAACCCACAACATGCCGCTCCATGCCTGTCGCACCGATTAGCGAATCTGGGCATCGTCGTTCGCCCGAATCGGCAATCACCCCACCCTGCGTTCGACGAACCGCGTTCGCCGAACGCAGCACCCCGACCTATCGTTCCCTTCGCACACGGGCGGGGAGCGAGGGGCCGCTGTTGGCTTCGCGCTCTGGTCCCCGGAGTATTGCATTATGGCAAAGAGCGTCGCTGAACCGTCCGAGCATCCCAACAAAGTCAATATCACCGATATCGGACCGTGCCTGAAAAAGATCTCGATCGAGATCCCCGCCGACGCTGTCACGCAGCAACTCGGCACCTCACTCGACACCGTCGCCCTCGAAGCCGAACTCCCCGGCTTCCGCAAGGGCCACGCCCCCAAACGCCTCATCGAAAAACGCTTCGGTTCCGGCCTCCGCAAGGAAGCCAAAAGCCAACTCGTCGCTTCCGCGTACTCCCGCGCGATCGAAGAGAGCAAACTACGCGTCATCGGCGACCCCTCCAGCGAGATGCTCGATAAGGTCGAACTCGAGGACGGCAAGCCCCTCGTCTTCGACATCGAAGTTGAGGTCATGCCCGAGTTCGACCTCCCGCCGCTCATGGGCATCAAGATCATGCGCCCCACGATCGAAGTCACCGACAAAATGGTGAGCGATGAACTCGACCGACTCGGGCTGCACGAGGGCGAACTTCAGGAACGCGAAACCCCCGAACTCGGCGACTACCTCACCGGGCACGCCGTTATGAAGGACTCCGACGGCAAGGTTCTCCTCGACATCCAGGACGCCGTCATCCAGGTTCCACCCGCCGAGAAGAACGGCAAGGGCATGATCCTCGGTATCGCTGTTGACGACTTCGGCAAACAACTCGGGCTTCCCAAGCCCGCCACCACCGCCACCATCAAAACCAAAGGCCCCGAGGGTCACGAGACCGAAGCCGTCCGCGGGAAAGACCTCACCATCACCTTCCGCGTCTCTCGCGTCGATCGCATCATCCCCGCGACCGTCGAGATGCTCGTCAAGAAGTACGGGATGGAGACCGACACTCAACTCCGCGATGTCGTCAAAGAGCGCATCACCGGCAAGGTACGCATCGATCAGGCCGCGGCGATGCGCCAACAGGTCGCCAAACTGCTCATGGATTCGATCAAGATCGATCTGCCCGAGCGCGTCACCGCGGCCCAGGCGTCCCGCAATCTGTCGCGCCGCCGCATGGAACTCGTCTACCGCGGGCTGGACCCGGCCCAGATCGACGAGAATCTCGCCGGTCTGCGTCAGTCCGCCGCCGGTGACGCCGTGCGTGACCTCAAACTCTTCTTCATTATGACCAAGGCCGCCGAGTCCATGGACATCAAGGTCAACAACGCCGAGATGGAGCAGCGCATCGCCCAGATGGCTTGGCAGCGCAACATGCGTCCCGACCGCCTCCGCGGCGAGATCCTCCGCACCGACGGCGGCTCTTCTCTCTACACCCAGATCCGCGAGCACAAGACCATGGACGCGATCCTCGGCACCGCCGACGTCGAAGACGTCGCGGTCGATGAGTTCAACAAACGCCTCGAAGCCGCCAACAAGAAAGCCTAACCCACCTCCCCGCAGTGCAAGTTTCCAACTTGCACACGCCAATAACTTCAAAAACACAAAGAAGCCCAGGGACCAACATCCCTGGGCTTCATTTTTTCATCATTCTGCCTATAACGCCGAGTGCCTAACGCCGAACGCCTATCACAACACCCGGCGAACCCTCGGCCTCAGATCTCGCTCACTTCGCCGTCTTCATCGCGCCCTGGATCGTCGCTTCCAGCGTGTCGCGTGTCACCGGCCCTTGGAAGAACTTCACAACGTTCCCTTCGCCATCAACAACGCACACGGACGGGAACCCGACCACGCGGTACGGCGTGCAGATCGGATCGCCCGCCAACAGAATCGGGAACGTCCACTTCGCGGCCGATGCGTGATCCTTGGCGACTTGTTCGGACGCTTCACGGCACGCGATCCCGTAGAACTGCACCGCCTTGCCCTTGTATGAGTCCGAGAGCGTTTGGATCACGTTGTTCGTCGCCGAAGACTTCGGGAATCGGCTCCCCCAAAAACTCAGCACCACCACATTCCCTTTGCTCTTGGCGAGTTGAACGGTCTGCCCACCCGTATCCTTGAGTTCAAAGTCAGGAGCCGCGGTACCCGTCGGCAACCCAAGGATCGGATCGGGCACCGGCCCCGCAGGGACCGCAGGCTGCGCGGGATTCTGGTTCTGGTCCTGCGCCTTCGGTGTTGGCACCGCTTGAACATCTTCCGCGAAGCCCTTCGGCACCACGATCGTCAACTCCGTGTCTTTCAGGTCCGGCATCAGTTTGAGATCCCAGATCTCCGTCCCCTTCGCCAACCGCTTCTCGGGGTCCGGATCGTTCCCGCCGAACGCCTGCTCGAACTTCCGAGGCAGTTTGTCGTTCACGCTGATCCAATACGTCGTGCTGCGTTCGCCCTTGTTCCACGACGCAACGAGAACTTTGCAGTTCTCGCCCCGAACGGCTTCCTCCCCCGTAATCTTCAGTTCCGGCGCGGCGAGTTCCTTGCTCATCGGCATCGGGTCTTTGAACTCGGCGGGCAGCAGTTGCGAGCCAAGCCCCAGCACACGCGCCGCATCGTTCCGGTCCGCCGCCGAACGTTCGAACACCGTATTCGACGGATCGTCCTGCCAGCGAATGGTTTTGCCGTTGGTCCGCACAAGGACGGTCGTTCGACCGCCCTTGCCGATCTCGGCAACGCTGCCTTTGACCCAGTACGCCAACGCCCGGTTTTCCGGGGTTGGGCGGATCTGTTTGACTTCGCCCTCGCCGTCCATGATCGGCTTGAGCGCGCCGAAGCCGTACAACTTGGAACTGTACGACATCCCTTTGGTGGCTTTGATGGCGTCGACGGATGCCGTCAACAATGCCCTGGCGTCGTCGTTGACTTGGGCAGAGGCAATCCCGCCGAAGGTGCCTGCGACGAGAACGAACGCCGCGGTGGTGACTCTGAAAAAATTCATGCTCAAATGCTCCGTAATCGTTGCAGTGCTGTTGAATGAGAGATTGAACGGTTGAAATACTAGGACAAAGCGGTTCGCTCGTCGCCGACGACACCTTCCTCCCCTAATTCGGCTCGAACGATCAGATCGTTCGCACGCAAACGCTCTGCGTGGTGACGTTACACACCGGTTACGCGACGGGAGAAGAATCGACCGATCAGGCCGTTTCGCTTCCATCGGAACCCGAATCGGGGGGGGGCGGGGGTACACCCAGTAACTCGGCAAGTGTTGCGCCGGGGTCTTCGCTCCGCATCAGGTGCTCCCCCACGAGCACGATCCGAACGTTGTGCGCCCGTAGCCGATTCATATCGGCAGGCTTGCTGATACCCGATTCGCTCACAAGCACGCTCGGATCGTCCACCATCTCTGCAAGCCTCAAAGTCGTCGACATATCGACCTTCATGCTCGACAGATCGCGATTATTGATCCCGAGCAACGCATACGTCGGGTGCGGGAACCCGACATGGGGCCGGACCTTCAGAAGGCTATCGATGCTGTGTGCTTCGAGCAGGGTCGTCATGCGCAGTTGTTGCGCGAGGATGAGCATATCGACGAGCAACGCCTCGCTGAGGCACTCAGCGATCAGGAGCACCGCGTCGGCACCCGCCGCTCGGGATTCCCAGAGTTGCCAAGGGTCGATCAGGAAGTCTTTTCGCAGAACCGGGAGCGGAACGGCGTCTTTGACCCGTTCGATGAACGAAAGATGCCCGCCGAAGTACTTGGAGTCGGTGAGGCAGGAAATCGCCGCCGCCCCCGCCGCGTGATACCGTCTGGCGATGTATGCGGGATCAAACCCATCACCCCCCCACTCCGCGCGGATCAGGCCCGCCGAGGGGCTTTGGCGTTTAATCTCGGCAATGACGGACATATGCCACGGGTTGGGGTGTCGAGTCACGGCAGCAAAGAAGTTTCGCGGGGGTTCGGCGATGAGAGCCGCGGCTTCGAGTTCAGAGAAGGGCGTGCGCGACTTGCCAGCCTCAACCTCGACGCGTTTGTGTCGCACGATCTCTTCGAGCACGTCGTTCATGGCGGTCATTGTTGCCTTGTGCATGCTCGGGTTCTTCGTGCCGTGCGCGCAGGGCGGGTTGATGGATGACGGAACGAACACCGCACTGGTGCAAACGGCCAAGCCAGGCCCGACGCCGACGGGGTTTGAACTCCCGCGGGCGATGATCTGGCTGAAACTGGTCATGGTGAGTGCCGGCCCGTTGATTGTGATTGCATTGTGGAAGAAGAACATCATCCGGCCCGGATCATTCGAACGACGCGGGAGCAAGAGAGATGTTCTGGGGCTTCCCGCGCCCGCATGGTTCGGGTGCGCCGGAGTGCTCTATTTATCCCCAATGCTGGGGGCGGCCGCGGCGATCACTGCCGCGCGCGTCAATCCGGGCGGGGTGCTGTCGATGCGAGATCAGGGGATCATGGCACTCTCGGCGTATTCGGTGGGGATCGGGATGTGTGTGCTGCTGGCATATCTCATCTCGCCGCATGTACCGAGCGCTGGGCTGAAGTACTCGTGGCGAGGCATTCTAAGGGGTATCGGTGCGATTCTGATAACGTTGCCGATCTTGGAGGGGATTGCGCTGGTGGGGGTGGTTGTTTACACCTGGGTAACGGGCGAGTCGCCGGCGGTACTGGCGCACCCAACGCTGCGAGAGATAGCGGCGGAGCCACGGGGCGTATGGGTATGGGGCGTGATATTCGGGGCCGTGATCGGCGCGCCGGTGGTGGAAGAGTGTGTGTTCCGGTTGTTTTTACAGTCGGGGCTACTACGAGCGACACGGAGCCACTGGCTATCGATACTGGTGACAAGCGCGGCGTTTGCGCTGGTGCACCGGATGTCCGCCGAGCCGGTGCCTTGGCACACGATACCGGTGCTGTTCGCGCTGGGGCTAGCGATGGGGATAGCGTTCGAGCGAACGGGTCGGATTTGGGTCCCGATCGTGATGCACATCGCGTTCAATGCGCTGAGCATCGCAATGGTCATGATGTTGTCATAAGGGAAGGGTTATCAGGCCTCGGGTGGGGTTCTCGGAACGCGCGGGGGTTGTGCATCGCTGGCATGTGGTGTAGACGGATCAGTCCGCCGTGGTTAGGCGGAAACGCTGTCGTTTGGGTTCACCGCGCGGAATCTGCGCGTCGATTGAATGGGTGATGAATGCGGCTTGGGCACCCTAGCCACAAGACGGAGACCGGCACAGGAGTGCCGGAGTTACGTGAAGACCGGCACGGAGTGTCGGACCACCACAGAGACCGGCATGGAAAGCCGGTCCGCTATGAGGAGTATCGAGTGGATTCACAACGAAGCATCGTTCCGATCGGGCAACTGCTGGTGAAGCAAGGGGTGCTCTCACTCGACGAGTGCGACCGGATCATGGCGGAGCAGGACGTGAACGGCAGGCCCTTCGGGGTGATCGCGGAGGAAATGTGCGGGGTGGCGGCGGACGCGGTCGAGCAGGCGTGGGCCGATCAATACTGCATGATGGCGGAGTGGATCGACGCGAGTTTGGCGAAGGTGGACCCCGCCGCGCTAGCGATGATTGATCGGCGGCAGGCGTGGCAGTTCCGGGTGCTGCCGATCTCGATTCGCGGGAACGAACTGCGGGTGTGTACGACGCGGGAACACCTGGTGCGCGCGCTGAACTTCACGACCCGGCATGTGAAGATGACGTGCTATTACCTGATGGCGGAGACGGATGAGTTGGCCGCGGCGCTGATGCGGCACTGCCCGATGGAAGGGATGTCGGCGGCGATGGTGACGGAAGGGACGATGGAGGCGGTGCGGGAGGCGGCGTAGGGGGAGAGAAGAAAGACAAGGACGCGCGGTGACAGCGGGCAATCGTGTGGTACCCAAGAGCGGCCCGGAGGTCCGCAAGACCGGGGAAACGGCTCGGAGTGCTGTTGTACCGGGGGAAACTGCTCTGGAGAGCCGTTCCACCGAGTGCCGTTCTACCTAGAGACGGGCCATTTCGGGGAGGGGACCGACGAGGGGCTTGCACCAATCGACGAACTTTTTGGAGATGCCGGAGCCGGCGAGGCCGTCGCCGGGTTCGATGAACTCGGCGGGGAGGTGGCGGGTTTTGCCCGCAACATCACTCAGTTCGATGTGACGGAACTCGGCTTTGTAGGGCTTGCTGGACGTGCGGACGATGGCGACGGAGCCGCTGGCGTGGCCCTGGGCGGCGAGTTTGACGGCGAACTTCGCCGCGCCGCCAGCTTCTTTGACATCGACGGGTGAGCGGTCGGGCCAGCATCGCTGCATGTAGCCGAAGGTGTCGGCGCGGACACGCGGGGGCTTGCCGGCGGCGGTTTTGAGGTTGTCTTTGACGAGGTCGGCGAGGGCGTCGCCCAGGGCACCGACGCCGGAGAGTTGCACGTTGCCGTGCATGTCTTTGTCGAGATTTTTCACAAGCGTGGTGGCGATGGGGCGGCCCTGGGCATCGACGATGCCCTCGCTCACGGCGATCTGACAGCGACCGAGTTTGCGGTAGACGGCCTCGACGGAGCGAAGGAAGTCGGCGGAGTTGAACGGGACTTCGGGAACGTAAATGAGGTGCGGCCCGTTGTGGCTGGCGAACCTGAGCGCGGCTTTGCCGCCGCCGACTTTGGCGAGGGCGGCAGCGGCGGTGAGGAACCCGGCGTGGCGGCCCATAACGACGTTGATCTTCACGCCGGGGAGGCTGGCGTTGTCCATCGAATCAGACATAAAGGCCATGGTGAGAAAGCGAGCCGCGGAGGCGAAGCCGGGGCAATGATCGCTGCCCATCAGGTCGTTATCGATGGTCTTGGGGATGTGGAAGCAGCGCAGGTCGCTGCCCGAGGAGCGGGCAAGTTCACTGACGATGCGGCAGGTGTCGGAGGAATCGTTGCCGCCGATATAGAAGAAATAGCGGGCCTTGAGTCGCGTGCAAGCGTCGAGGATCTTCTGGCAGTAGGCGGCGTCGGGCTTATCACGGCTGGAGCCGAGGGCGGCGGAGGGTGTGCGGGCGATGAGGCGGAGGTGGGAGTCGCTGGTGCGGGTGAGGTCGATGGTGTCGGGGGGGGATTTGATGAGGCCGTTGACGCCGTGGCGCATACCGAGGATTTTTTTGACGTCCTTGAGTTTGCGGAGCGCGAGGACGGCGGCGACGAGGGACTCGTTGATGACGGCGGTGGGTCCGCCGGATTGACCGATGAGGGCGGTTGCGGGAGAGGAGGCGCGGGCCAAAGGGAGGGCTTTCTGAGGGAGGGAGAGGGGAGGGAATGTGAGAGGCTTCGAGTGCGGGGCGAAGCGGAGAGCGGGTGCTGCGGAAAGATCGTGAGGTTCCCAAGAGGCAGCCCGGAAGACTGCGAACGTGGGAAACGGCTCGGAGTGCCGGGCCACCCCAACGGCCTTCTCAAACACGCTCGGTGAAACGGCTCTGGAGAGCCGTTCCACCACGGAGCCGTTTCACCGTGTGGGTCGGATTGGCTATTGCGGGAGATTGACGGGCATGACGACGTACATGAAGTCGCTGTTGGCGGAACGGATGAGGCCGGGCTTGTTGGTGGCTTTGAGTTCGACGATGACGTCCTGCTCGGTGGTAACACGTAGCACGTCGGAGATGAAGGTGGGATTGAAGGAGATTTCAATGTTCTCGCCGTCGTAGGAAGTGAGGTCAACGTTGATCTCGGCTTCGCCCATTTCGGGTGCGCGGCTGGAGAGGGTGAGTCGTTTAGCCTTGCCGTCGAAGGCGAGGCGGACGCCGCGGGATTCTTCGTTGGTGAGGACGGCGGCCTTGCGGACGGCGCGGCCGAGGCTCTCGCGGTCGGCGAGGACTTTCTTGTCCTGGTCCTTGGGGATGACGTCTTCGTATGGTGGGAAGGTGCCCTCGACGAGGGTGCTGGAGAGGACGGCGCGTGGAGTGGAACCAGCGGCTTTGTCCTTGCCCTTGGGGGCGTGCTCGCCGGGGTGATCGAAGGCGAAGAAGACTTTGCTCTCGGTGATAACGACGCGGATGGGGTCTTCGGGGTCGGTGATGAGTTTGCCGACCATACTGAGAGCCTTGGTGGGGATGATGCAGGAGACGGGTTCGCCAGAGCCACCGGCGGCGGATTTGTCAGCGGGGATGGTGCCGCGGGAGAGAGCGAGGCGTCGACCGTCGGTGGCGACCATTTCGATTTTCTTGCCGTCGCGCCGGAGGAGGACGCCGTTGATGGCGTAGCGGGAGGTTTCGCGTGCGGTGGCGAAGGCGGTGCGGTCGATGAGGGTGGAGAGCGCGGCGGCGGTTTGAGTGAAGATGGTTCGAGGGGCTTCGGTGCCGACGCCGCCGGCGAGGTAGGCGGCGAGGTCGGGGATGGGTGGAAAGTCGGAAGGTGGATAACCGAAGATTCGGAAGTGAGCACCGGAGCCGCGGATGTGGCACTCTTCTCCGTTGACTTCGATGGTGAGGGTCGGCTCGCCTTCTTCGGCGGAAACGATCTGGCGGAGTTTGTCGGCGGGGATGGCGGCCTGGCCGGGCTGGGAGACATCGACTTGGGATATGGACATCTGGAGGGCGGTGTCGCCGTCGGAGCCGGCGAGCGTGAGTTCACCGACGCCGCCGGACTTGGTGGCGATGAGTTTGACGCAGCCGAGTTGAGGCGTGGGTGTGCGCGAAGGCACGACGGCGGCAACGAGGTTGATGGCGTTGAGCAGGGCACTTCGATCGCAGATGACCTTCATCGATAACTCTCCGTTAGACTGGGCACAGTGTATCAAGGGATGATCGAAGGGGTAGGGGTGAGAGGAAGTTTCGGTCGAGGGATTGTGCAATCGAGAGTCGTTAAGCGTAAATCAACGCAAACGAATGGGGAGGCGAAGGGGTCTGTTTATACGCATTATGTTCGGTTTTATACGAAGTGCGGGTTCGATCCGGACGTCAAGAACGTCATAGACGGAACTGGTGACGTGACGCGGAGTCGATGCACTTATCAGGACACGGGAACGGGTCGATGGAATCGGTACGACGCCGGGGCATGTACACGGCGGTGCGTCGTCACGTTCACACACAAAAGCAAGCGAGATCCGTCATGGCCGCATCACGATCACGAACCGAGCACTGGAAAGATTGCCTTGCGAAGATCCACGAGCGCGGCGGATCACTGGAGATATCGGTGGCGCGGGATGCGGTGTGGCTGCCGACGCACGGGGAGCAGGTGACGCAGCCGGGGTGCGACGTGGTGTGGCGCGTGAAGGTGGTGCGGATCAGTGAGCAGGAAATTATCGTGGAAGCACCCGCGGCGTTCGGGGAGAACGTGCTGCTCAAGCCGGGGATCGAGTTGATCGGCGCGATGACGATCGGGCAGAATCGGTGGATGTTCCACACGCGGACGCAGACGGATCGCCCGAAGTTGTCGGCGCGGGGCGAGGGGATGGGGGGGGGCGGGAACAGCCGCGCGTACTTGTCTCTGGCGATGCCGACGAATGTGGAGCGGTGTACGCGGCGGCATTTTTACCGAATCTCAACGGCGAACCTGAACCTGCCGGATGTGCAATGCTGGTCGCTGCTGGACCCGAGTACAGTGGTGGCTGCGGAAGCGGCGAACCGGGTGCAGATCAACGACATGCTCGATGGTCGGATGAAGATGCCGAGCGGGGGAAGTGAAGGAGAGATGGAGTCTCCGGACTCGATATTGTTGCCGGAGGTGGGGCCAATGTTCACGTCGAAGTTGGTGAACATCAGCGGTGGCGGGCTAGGGATTCGGGTGAATCAGAGCGATGCGGGGGCGGCGCAGCACAAGCCGTATTTGTGGATGCGGGTGGACCTGAGGCCGCAGATCCCCGCGCCGCTGGCGGTGACGGTACGGGCGGCGCACACGCACCTGGACTCGACGCAGAGTTTGTATCTGGGGCTGGCGTTCGATTTCGCGTTCAACCCCGAGCACCGCGTGTTCGTGGTTGATCAGTTCCAGCACTACATCGAACGGCTGCAATCGACGCAGCGGGCCGGGCAGCGGGCGGGGTGATACGCGGAGCAGTGTGCGAAACGGACTTCGTGAGGCACGCCGGGTGGTTGTGTGATTGTGTGCCTTATGAATCGGCGGCGGAGTCGTTGTCGAGGAGACGGTTGATCGCGGGGTGGCCGGCGGCTTTTTTGAGTTTGAGTTGTTCGATCACGGCGGGCGGGACCATGGAGCCGAGGACGCCGAGGTCGCGTCCGAGAGCCGTAACCTGCTTGATGAGGCTGGAAGAGGTGTAGGCAAAGTCCTGCCCTGCGACAATGAAAGCGGTTTCGAGGCCGGCGACTTCGCGGTTGGTAAGGGCTTGCTGGACTTCGTTCTGGAGGTCAGAGAGGTTGCGGATGCCACGAAGCAGGACGGTGGCACCGATCTCGCGCGCGAAATCAACGGTCAAACCAGAGAAGGTATCGACGACGACAGGGGCTTCGTGCGGCTCGATCGCGACCATTTCTGCGATGAGGGCGCGGGTCATGGCGAGGCGTTCATCGACTGAAAAGAGGGGGTCTTTTCCGGGATTACGACCGATGGCGACGACGAGGCGATCAAAGAGCCGACGCCCGCGACGGATAACGTCTAGGTGCCCGAAAGTTATCGGATCGAATGAACCCGGGAAGAGGGCGACGTGCAGTGACATGTTTGAAGTGTACCGAAAGAAAGCGGAAGGATCGGCACGAAGCCGAGTGTGAATAGACAATTCGGTGGCGGACGACGGGGATGAATTGGATAGTTGATGGTGGCGGGGCATGGGAAACGAGTTGGCATGGTGTGTGTCGTGCAAGTGGCTTCGGACCGGACGCCTCCCCGGTTCGGAGCCGCTTTGCTTTCGTGGGATTGATTGATCGAGGTGAGGCGAATCGAAGACGGCATGATGTGAGGGAAAAGCCGTCGCGTACCGCTGCGCGGGAAGGGCGAAGCGGTAGAACCAGCCACACTTTGGAGCGGGTGGCCGCGGAGTCGCGTTGGCAGGGTGTGGGTTTCGTACTGAGAAGGCGATATGGTTGGAGAGTATCAGAATCGCCTGGGTGCCCGGGGAGGGGGAAGAAGCAAGTCGAAAATGACGCCCGCGTCGGCGTCGGTCAAACCACATCCCGGAGGCATCAATGAAGAATGAAATGAAACGGTATCTAGTGAGCATGGCGGGGCTGGCGATGGTTGCGATGCCGGTGTCGGCGCTCGCGCAAGGTGGTCCGGAAGCGGAGAAGCCGGAGTTTCCGCCGTTCGCGGAAGTGTCGAAGGGGTATGACAAGATCGTGTCGACGGCGGATGGATCGGGCAGCCTGTACACGATCTGGCGTCGTGAGAAGGATGGGCAGTTGCTGGCGGAGTTGCCGCGGTCGTACACCAACCAGAAACACTTGATCGCGGCGACGCTGGCGGCGGGGGACATGTGGGCGGGGCTGCACTCGGGGATCTTCTCGGCGGAAGCGGATCGATATTTTTACTGGAAGCGGTACGACAAGCGGCTGGCGATGGTGTCGCCGCAGATCGAAACGCGATCGACGGGCGATCAGCAGTCGAAAGACTCAGTGGGTCGGCAGTTCACGGATCGTGTGCTGCTGGATGTGGGGATCGTGTGCATGGGTCCGAGCGGGCAGCCGGTGATTGATTTGGACGAGTTGCTGGCGGCGCGAGCGGGTGACTTCTTCGGGGCGGACGCGGCGGGAGGCAACGCGCGCCTGGCAACCGTGACGAAGTGCAAAGCGTTCCCAGACAACATCGAAGTAGCGATCGAGATGCCGACGCGCGGCGGGGTGCTCCGGACGTTCCACTATTCAATCCGGAACGTGCCTGATAGCAGTGGGTACAAGCCGCGGGTGGCGGACGAGCGCGTGGGATATTTCACGACGACGTACCGCGATCTTGGGAAGTTCAAGGAAGACGAGAAATGGGTGCGGTATATCAATCGGTGGAACATTGAGAAGGCGGACCCGAGCCTGAAGTTGAGCCCGCCGAAGCGCCCGCTGGTGTATTACATCGAAGACACGGTGCCCGTGCGTTACCGGCGGTTCGTGCGGGACGGGATCCTGGTGTGGAATAAAGCGTTTGAGAAAGTGGGGATCAAAGACGCGATCGAGGTGTACTACCAGGACAAAGCGACCGGGCAGAACATGGACAAGGATCCGGAGGACGCGCGGTACAACTTCATCCGGTGGCTGAGCAACGACCAGGGAACAGCGGTAGGCCCGAGCCGCACACACCCGCTGACCGGAGAAATTCTGGACGCGGATATCGTACTGACGGACGGATGGATCCGTCACTTCTGGTATCAGGCGAACGACTACCTACCCGAGACGGCGACGCAGAACCTGACGCCGGAGACGCTGAACTGGCTGGAGACGAAGCCGCAGTGGGATCCGCGGGTTCGGATGGCGTCGCCGCAGGATCGGGACCGGATCCTGGCGGAACGGTCTGGTCGCGGGGTACTTCGGTACGGCGGGCGAGTGGCGGGGGCCGGTGAAGCCGACTGCACGCACCCGGGAATGTTGCCGAATCAAGTGTTGACGCATCAGCCGACGGGCGACTCGATGACATTTAATCCCGCGATGGAGAGCACATACTGTCTCGCGGCGAGCGGGAAGGCGCTGGACATGGCGCTGATGGGGATGAACCTAGAGATACTGGGACTGCTGGAAGAAGAGATGCAGCCCGGGTCGGAGAAGCCGGGCGAGACGAAGAAGGACGAGCCCAAGGGCGACACGCTCGATGGGATCCCCGAGTGGTTCATCGGGCCGATGCTTGCGGACCTGGTAGCACACGAAGTCGGGCACACGTTGGGTCTTCGACACAACTTCAAGGCATCAACGATCTATTCATTGTCGCAGATCAACTCCGACGAGGTGAAGGGCAAGCCGTTCACGGGGTCGGTGATGGACTACACCCCGGTGAACATCAACATGCAGGACGGGAAGTTGCAGGGGGACTTCTGCATGACGGACATCGGGAAGTACGACTACTGGGCGATCGAGTACGGATACACGATGGGAGACACGAAAGAGGTGCTCAAGCGGGTCGCGGAGCCGGAACTGGTGTACGGAACGGATGAAGATACGGTGGGACCGGACCCGCGAGCGAAGCGGTACGACTTCTCGGCGAACCCGCTGGACTTTGCGAACAGCCGGATGAAGTTGGTGGCGTACCACCGCGAACGGATCCTGAGCAAGTTCGTGAAGGAAGGGCAATCGTTCTCGCGGGCACGGCGCGGGTACGGGATCACGCTGAACGATCAGACGTCGGTGGTGTCGATGATGTCGAGTTGGGTGGGGGCATCGCTGGTGAACCGGGATCGAAAGGGTGATCCGAACGCGAGGACGCCGGTGACGCCGGTGCCGGCGGCGCAGCAGCGGGCGGCGCTGGAGTTCGTGGTGAACAACGCGTTCAAGGACGAGGCGTTCGGGCTGACACCGGAACTGCTGTCGTACATGACGGTGGACAAGTGGTCGGACGCGGGCGGGATGCGCGACATCATGGCGGACCCGACGTGGGAAGTACATGACAGGATCATCGGGATTCAGGCTTCGGCCCTGACGATGATCATGAACCCGACGACACTGAAGCGTGTGTATGACAACGAGTTCCGGGTGCCTGCTGATCAGGACGCGCTGACACTGCCGGAGGTGATGGAAACGATGACGAATGCGATCTGGACCGAGTTCAAGAGTGGAGACACGAGCGGGTCGTACACGACGCGCAAGCCCAAAGTGTCGAGCCTGCGCCGGAACTTGCAGCGGGAGTATGTGGATCGGTTGATTGATCTGTCGCTGCCGGACGCGGTGCCTGGTGCGGCGGGGAAACCGATCAGCAACTTGGCGATCGCGCAGTTGCAGACGGTGCGTGGGTGGGCGGGGAAGGCCGGGGCGGCGTATGACGCGTACACCGCGGCGCACCTGAATGAACTGACCAAGCGGATCGACAAAGCGCTCGACGCGCAGTACATCTACAACGCCGGGTCGATGGGCGGCGGATTCCCGGGAGGGATGTTCTTCGGGCAGCCGACGCCGGGAACGGGGTATGAGTCCAAGTAAGAGATTCGGGCAACGAACGTGAAGTGAAACTGAACGGGAGCAGGCCACGGCCTGCTCCCGTTTTCTGTTGTGTCAGTAGCTCGATGCTGAACGTTCGCGGTGAGGGAAACTGACAAAGTGGAACAGGAGTCATCTCGCACGGATGGAAGAAGCCATGAGTCTGCGAACGACCACTTTCGCGGGGTTGTGGGCGGGAGCCGTGGAATCCGGTGTACCCCGGTGGGTAGACGCGTTGCGAGGGGCGGAACGGAAGAGGACCATGTGCGCTCGCCAGTCGCCGCGGATATTGAGTTCGACAAGAGGGACGCCCGGCAACTCGTCAAAGCCGGCGTGTGTGAAGGAACGGAGCGCAGGAACATTAGCGGGCGATACCAATGCGTAGAGAATCGATAGATCGATGCCGGTTGGTGCGGTAGCGAGGGCGTCGGCAGCAACGGCGTCGATCGCTTCGGCGGCGTAGCCGTGGCCCGATTCGGAACGCGAGATCCAAACAACGATCTCGGCGGAGCGGTCGGCGGCGCCTTGGATATCGTTAAGGTTGATGACCCCGATGACGTGCCCATCACGCTCGATGACACGTCGGACTGCCACATCGGGGCAGGAGAGCGACGCGCGGGCGAGGGACATCTGGCGATCGAAGAGCGCATCGTCGGACTCGCCAACCTCGGCGAGCGGGAGGAAGTCGAGCAGGACAGAGCGAGATTCGCTCAGGATACGAATGTAATCTTCACGATCGGCTTGCTGCATGGGCCGCAGTCGCAGACGGGGAGTTTCGAGCACGCCAGGGGCCTGGACCTTAAGCGCGACACGGCGGGACCGGACCGGAGCGGTCGCCGCAGCGGGGCTGAGAGCGGTAGCAGCAATCGAAGATTGATTCGTGGCGCGTCGAGCCATCTGGGCGTCCTTTTCTGGAGAGACCGCTGGGTGCGGTTTTCAGATTTGGAGATCGGCCTGCAGGTGGATGGCGCGTTGAAAGACAGGCATGAAACGGACGCGCAGTTATTGCGCCATGTTGGAACGAACAGAGTGCACGAGGGATTCGGAGGGAGGGGAAGAGGAAAACGGGGAGCCAACTACCAATCTCGCCGATGGTCGAAATCTTGTGCGGGGCGAAGGTACAGAATCGATTCGGGCTGCCGCTGCAGGTAGATGTACCTGGCACGATCAAGTGAGGGACGAGCCGGGTTGGGCCACTGATCCGAAGCGTCGTTCTGTCGCGGGACGCGGATGGCGAGTTGGTGATCGTTGCGGTTGTGCGCCGACCAGTGGTCCGCCGAGTCGGTGGGGGCTTGTTGAGCGGACTCGGGGAGAAAGAGGGCTTCCCATCGAGGATGAGAGGCGGATGCAACACCGGAGTCGGCGGGATCATGTGTGGCGCAGCCGGTCACGAGGATGACCAACCACGTCACAATGCAGGCGGCGAATGGCCGAGGTGAAAACACACGATTGAAACGAATTCGAGCGGAAAAGGACATCCTTACCTCTTCTGATCTTCGGCCTGAAGTGGGCGTGCGTGGGCGGAATACAAGTATGCCGCAGATGGCGGATGAGTCGAACGAAATCAAGGATCGGGCAATGAGTTCGAGTCACGGAAGTAGTTTCCGGACCGTGCAAAATGGATCGGCGTGTCGGCCCGAGAACGAATCGAGCGACTCGTGCGGAGTGGGCGTGAGTGCGGTCAATCGACGCCGAACTCGGCCCAGGAGGACGACGTTTCACCGACGCGGACGCGTTCGACGCGGACGTCCTTGGGAAAGCGGTATTCGGCACCGAGGTCGTCGCGGTAGACGTTGCCGGCGATGAGTTCGTGAGCCAGAAAATCGAAGACTCTGCGGGCCATAACCTCGGTGGTGGGGTCTTGATTGTCGAAAACAACCAGGCGCTCGCCGGCACGCGATGAACGGAGGGAAGGGAGAGCGGGGTCGAGGCTGTTGACAGCGAGCGCGTGATCGAACTGGTTGAGGAATTCGGCGAGGGCGAGTTTGATGGTCTTGAAATCGCAGAGCATGTCGTGTTCATCAAGCGAAGGCGCGCTGAGGACGACATCGACGCGGCGCGAGTGGCCGTGGGGGTAGCGGCAGAGGCCGGCGTGCTTGCTGAGCATGTGGCCGCTTTCGACCTCGAACGATTTGCAGACTCTGTATCGCATAGGAGAGTGGCCGAAAGAACGAGCGGTGTACGGCGGGGGAAAGAACGGGGTTATTGGTAGGTGGCACCGGCGAGTTTGAGCCAGCCGCCGGGGCGTCGATTGGCGGGATCGTGGTGGGTCCAGTGGATGACGCCGCCTTGTTCGGAGTATTCGTACTCGCCTTTGAACTCGATCGAATCGCCTTCTCGTGCCGGGACGCGTGGGGCGAGGTCGATGTTGTGCGCGATGAGGACGGTGTGGCCGGAAGCGAGGCGAACGATGAGGCGCTGGTGGCGAGAGCCATCGGAATCATCGGGGAGTATTTTTTTGATTATGCCCACGGCTTGGACCAAGACGTCGGATTGCTGCTGGTTGAAAGCTCGGAGAATGGCGTGTTCGCCGGTCGAGGCGGAACGGCCGACGCCCCGGGGTGGGGTGGCCGCGGGTGCGCGATCAGCGACCGGTGTACTGGAACCTGATGGTGAGGGAGTGCGAGCAGAGGGAATCGGTGCGCGAACTGGGGATGTGTCGGCGGGGGTGATCGCAGGATCGGGGTTGCCGCCGAGGTATCGCAGGAGGGCGATCACGAGGGCCAGACAGACCATGCCGGCGAGGTAGAGCGGCGACTTGGACTTGGAAGGAGCCATGGTGTGAAGACAGATTCGACCGGCTTGCGAGATTTGCTGGAGCAGGGGCAGAACGGATGAACGACGACGAAAAAGCGGAGAAGGGTATGCGGCGTCTATGAATGCTGGCGGTGCGCTCGACCGGCGTCTACTGTGTCCGACTATGAGCCAGAATCCATACGCGCAGGTGCCGGAACCGATGGGGAACGGGTCGATGGGGACGACGCAGGAGCCAGCAAAGACGAGCGTGCTGGCGATCGTGTCGCTGGTGCTGTCGCTGACGGTGTGCCTGGGATTCCTGGGGTTTATACTTGGGATCGTGGCGATGATCCTGATCGCGGGTTCAGGCGGGCGGAAGAAAGGGAAGGGGCTGGCGCTCGCGGCGATACTGATCGGGCTTGTGACGAGCACGGTGCTCATCGGAGGGTCGGTCGTGCTGATGCGCGGGGGGCTGAAGCAGCGGAGCATGGTGCATCAACCGATGTACGACGCGCTCCGGAAACTGGAGCAAGACGATGCGTCGGCATTCCGCGCGTTACTGGCGCCGAGCGTCGAGCAGAACATCACGGACGCCGAGATCTTTGCATTTCGGGACGCGTACTTGGCAGTAAACGGCGCGTGCCTGGGCGAGCCGCGGGATGCGCAGGCGGCGTTCGCAACAATCGCTATATCGACGAATGTGAACCTGATGCAGCGAGTGCAGACGCCGACAGGAATGGAACCAATCACGTTCGCGGCGAGTTTCGATAACGGAGGCGGTGGGATCGTGGTCGTGAGTGATCGAGTGAACCCGACAAGCCACTTCCTCGGGTCGCCGAAGTTGGCGGGGTCGATGGTCAACGTTGCGGTAGCGATGAGTAACTCTGGGGGCGTCGTGCTCACGGACTTCATCGGGAACGCGCCGGCGGTGCCTGCCCCCGCGGGTGGTCCATCCAACTCACCGGTTCCCCCCCCTACTAACCCTCCCGCTCCGTCTCCTGGTACAGGTAGCGGGGGGTGAGCGTGTGAGGTCGATCTTTCATCGGCGGAGTTCGTTCAGCCGGGCATCCGGTAGGTGTTTTCGTAGACGCGCTCGCGGCCGTTGCGGTCGGTAATGAAGTACGCCTTGATCGTCACGAAGTCGGAATCGTCGCCGATGGGGCTGTTGGTATCGGCACGTCGCTGGGCAGAGAGCGAAGCCCAATCTTCAAGCCAACGAGGGAGCGAGGCGAGATAGACCGTGTAGGTGCGTGTGACGAGGTCGTCGTAGACGCCGGCGTTCTCTTTGGGATCCCGCAAGTCGATGTTCCAGACGGCGTCCTGAGTCTCTGGGCCGTCGGCGCGGTCGGAGCGGGGCCGGTAGAGTTCGATGCGGAGCCTGCCGAGGCCTTTGGTCGTGTGCCCGTAGGCATCGCTGAGTTCAATGTGACATGCGATCTGCCACGCAGTGGCGTCGGGCGCGGTCGCCGCGGCGGCGTCTGGGGATCGTTCAAGCCTGGTAAGAGGATGGATTCGGACGCGGACTGGCAGAAGCGCGTTGTGGTCCGCAGAGGTCGAACGGACAGCGGACAAATCAGTCTGGGCCGGGCCGTCCGGGGAGGAAGGGGAGAAAGTGGCGTGGACCGGGCCGGTATCGTTGGAAGCACACGAAACGAGGCCTGCGGCGCAGACAACGATTGACGCGGCGTGTACGGAAGAAAGGGACTGACGCAAAGTCGCAGTGAACACAGAAAACTATACTCGATCGGAAAGGATGGGGCCGGAGTGGAGGTCCGATATTGATTGGTTCGTCCGCGTAAATGAAACGGAGAGAAAGGACCACGAAACGATGGACCAGTTGAGTTTGTACGGATCGGCAGGATGGCAATACGGCAATATCTGTGCAGAGTGATGAGGATAGCATGATCGCAGCCGATGAAGGCAGCATCAGAGTCGAACCAGTCGTGGCGAATCGGACGGAAGCCGAACAACGGACGGACGGTGTAGAGAAAGTTCACTGTGTGATGAAGAGGATAATGTGTACACGAGTTGAATCCGCCTTTGACACGGGCAGTAAAGACGTCTATCTTCTCTGTCCCGTCGCGATGATGTTGAGTCGGCGCGACACAAGCGGGCGTAGCTCAGCGGTAGAGCGACACGTTGCCAACGTGTAGGTCGAGGGTTCAAGCCCCTTCGCCCGCTTTCAGATAGTTGTTGCACAGTCGTGCCAAGTCTTGCCCGGACGGGACCTTACGGTCGGTTCGGGCGGTTTGTTTTTGAGATTGAAGTATGCGGCGCAGCGCGGTTTGTGCCGGGTGTTGCCCCCTGAAGCCCGGATTCTGCTGCGCCGGCGCTGCGCGATGTGGGATGCCTAATTCATCTGCCCTTCTGGGGTGGGATCACGAAACGGGTCACGCAAATTTCTCTTTGGACGGACGTTGCTGTACGTGTTGTATTTTCAACATGTCTACAAGCTGACTTTCCCCCCCGGGTCAGAACTCCGCGTGTTCCCATAGAATGGCCATGCTCGCATTGCCTCTAGATCAGAATCCAATCTCGTTTCAAGACGCATTTCCTGTATTCTTGACCCTTTTTCTGGCCGACGGCTCGGTGGTGCCGTATGATTTGGGTAACATACGCGCCGTGCCACTCGCCTGCAAGGGTGATGCACATCAAGGGCGCGTTTTTTTATGCGCACGCAAGGACGCGGCTAGAGGGGAGGCCGCATGAGTCGCGCCCCAACGCCCAACCCGGCGCTCATCGCCTTCAACAAGCCGTGGAAGTCCTGCAGGGATCAGTTGGCGATGCTCAAGTCTCGCGGACTGGTTGTCGGCGACGATGCCGCCGCCGAGACCTTCCTTGCCCACATCAACTACTACCGCTTCAGCGGCTTCTGCCTCGCGTTCGAGCGGTCCCGTCACGACTTTGTCCCTGGCGCGACCTTTGAGCAGGTCCGCGCTGCGTACGAGTTTGACCAGCACCTCCGCGACCTGCTCAACGAGGCGATCGAAGTCGTCGAGGTCGATCTTCGCACCGCCATCGCGTACCCGTTCGGCAAGACCTACGGGGCTTTCGGCCATGCCGATTCCCGAAACTTCCACGGCACCTTCAAACACAAGAACTGGGCGAAGCGGCTGCGCAAGCAGGCAGAGGAATCCAACGAAACCTTCGTCAAGCACTTCGCAGCAACCTACCGCGAGTTCCCAGACTTGCCTGTTTGGATGCTCACCGAGATCATGTCGTTCGGTTCGCTGTCGATGATGTTCAAACACATGCACAAGACCGACCAGCGGGCCGTGGGCGGTCGATACGGTGTTCAGGCGTTCTACCTTGTAAGTTGGGTTCACCACCTCGTCTACGTCCGAAACATCTGCGCTCACCATGCCAGGCTCTGGGACCGCCAATGGGCCATCAAGCCAGACCTACCGTCTTCCAACGTCTGGGTTGCCTCCGGCTTGCGCGGAAACGACCGCCTCTTCGTCACGCTGCTGATCCTAAACCAACTGATGAAGAAGTGTGCGTGCCTCGACGGCTTCCGCTCGACCTGGCGCGGACGCATCGCGGCCCACATCGCCACCCTGCCCGCTTGCAACAATCCACTGAGCCGCATGGGCTTCCCGGCGAACTGGGAAACTCACCCCCTCTGGATTTAGTCGAGCAGGTGTCGCCACGGAGCATGGCGAAAGTTCAAACAAGAGACATGTTCCCGCTCGCACGGCACAGAAAGGCACGCTCTTTGCCACCAACATTCCCGCGGTAAACTGAACTTAGTTCGATCACCCCGCCTTCGTTCCGAGGTAGGGCAGTGCGGCGAGGCTCGCCGCGACCGGCAAGATCGATTCGTCGGTGTAGATGTTGGCGGTGAGCCTGGGGTCGGTGTGCCGGAGGTGAGACTGCGCGATGCGCTGGCCGACGCCGTGGGCGGCGAGCATGGTTGCGAGCGACTTGCGCATCGCGTGCAGGTCGGCGCGGCCAGCGTCGGTCTCGAACTCCACGCCCGCGGCTTTCAGATCGGCCTTGAGGGTCCGCATGCCGGGGACGGTCGTGAGGACGGTGTCGCTGGAGGTCGCATCTTCGGGCCGCGTGACTCGCAGCGCCTCGGCGATCTCGGGGTGAAGCGTGACCGTGTCCGCACGCTTGGATTTGGTCGTTGCAGCCCGGAGCCGGATGCAATGCGGAAGCGTGTCGAGTTCGATGTCTCCCCACTGGATTTGGACGAGTTCCGAGCGGAGCAGGCCGGTCCAGATCGCCAGCAGGTACGCCAAGGCACGCTCGTCGCCCAGCCGTCGGGCCTCGGCGACGGCGTCGTCGCTGACCTTGGCCGTGAGTTCGCCCTTGCGGGAACCGACGCTGACGAGCCGGAGTTCATACTCGGGGCGGTGCCGGGCGGCCTTGAGCAACTCCGCGATCTCGCTGGTCGTCATCGCTCGGCGGAGCCGCTTCTTCGTCAACTTCTTCGACTCCAGTTTGCGGACACACGCCAGCGGGTCGATGGCCAGACGCCGCGTGTACACCGCCCATTTTGTGAACGCTCTCGCGGTACCGATGACTTCGTTGATGGTGTACCCCGACAGTTCGCTGCGGCGGAGGTGGAGGACATACTTGTCCAGTCCGTCGGCTGTGACATCGGCGAGCCGCCCGATCCCCGCGTGATCGAAGAACCGCTCCAGTCGTGGCCGGAGTTGCCGAACGTACCGATCGTCGCGCCCGCGTGCGGTGATGTGTTCGATGAAGCCGTCGAGGTGTTCGGTGATCGGTCGCTGCAGTTGGGCCGCGAGTTGCTCCTGTGCTTCGTCAATGAGACCCATTCGCTTCTTGAGGGCGCGTTCCTCGAGAACAACGCCGAGTTTGTACGACTCGGCCTTGTCGGTGAACGCGAGTTGCGTGACCTGCTTCTCACGCCACTGCCCGCCGGTGCACCGCCAGTCGGCCCAAGTGACGTACCAGCGGCTGCCGGGCTTGCTCTTGTCGCTTGATCGCTTCCAGACTCGTGGCATTCAATGTCTCCATTCGGGACGCCGTCCGTGCGCCTCGCTCGCGGTGAACCCCCGTCCATCACACGCTGGGATGAACGCGATTGGAAGCGGAGCGGAAAGGAAAGATGCATGTGCGGTGTCAATCACCTAAGTACCGCCATTTCGCGGCGGAGTCTTTCCGGCCTCCGGGACCAGGCGTGCCTCGACTGACGCACTCCAGCACGCCATCTGCGCATAACCCGTGCATCCATTTCGACGCGAGCGAGTTGCCAATACCCAGAAGCCTTCCGGCTTGATGGCTCGACAACAAGAACGGGATCGTGCCGAGCATGTTCTTCAAGGCCTTGCACATGCTGACAAGCAGTCGGACTCTTGGGTTCTCGTATCCCTTTGCGCACTCCGGCACCAACATCGTCAACGCCTGCTGGTAAGCGGTATCAGCAAGATCGCCATTCAGAGGGATGCAGGCATCGGGCCAGAAGGTCGCAAAGGCGAACCAGGTGTCATCAAATGTCTTGGTGCGGCTGGTACGTAGCCATGCCTGATCGTGCCACGCGCGTACCCACGGCCTGAGTTGAGGCAACGGCATGCGTGTGTACCCCAGATCGATCTTGAGACCGCGAACGAACTTGAGGACGTGATCCCGACGAGTGCCGGGTCGAGGAGGAAGAGTTTGGTTGATCATGTCCATCACGTCAGCAGGGATGTCTGCTGTGACAGAGGTACAGAGAGACAGAGATGCAGAGGCACAGAAGGAGTTTGGAGAATCCATCTGTACCTCTGTCACCGACCTCCTCAACATACTGAACAGCCACGGAGGAATGTCGGCAACCGCGATGTCGGCAGGATCGTTCGACAGTTCCCACGTGTAGCGATGCCCGGAGGGATGAAGCGATGGTGGTGCGACGACGTAACCTCCATCCGCCTTCACGTCCAACCCGGCCCCAAGAAGGGCTTTGCTGCACTTCATGTACATGACGTCATATGGGTATCGAAAATAATCATGCGTACCCCCGCCGCCCGTCAGAACCTGAGGAGTCACAGGAAAAGGCTGGTTCGTCGCGATCATCTCGGCATACGCCGTGTTACCACCGTTGCGTGGGTCAGTGTCAATGACGATGATTCCGGATCCCTTTCCGGTAGCGATGCCGATGTTGGCATCGGGCCATGTTCTCCACCACTGACGAACCAGAGTTTCATCGAGCGTGGCGTCCAGATGGCCGTTCTTCAGCGTCTTCTGGTCGTAGCGAGGGTGTTTTCCGATCTGGGCGCAGGAGGCTCCCTTCCTGCATGAACAGACTGCGCCTGGCGTTCCAGTGCGAACCGGGGTTTGCAGCGGGAACACCGGCCAACCGCGTTGGGCGTAGAACAAGGCGAACTCAAGCAAGGTACGCCGTGTAGAATCTGTGCCGGAATCGATGTTGACGTGCGCCTCGCCTGCCAGCGGGGCGTCGTCTTTTTGGGGAGGTCCCGCTGCACGCGCGGGGTCGGTGAATTTCATCGCGCTCCCCCCTTTGCGATGAATCTATCGATCGACTCGCGGGTGACGCGGACGGCGCGGCCGACCTGCACCTTCTGAAGGTCGCCTCGCGAGAGCAGCCGCCATGCAGATCGCACGGAGATGGCGAGATCGGCGGCCGCTTGTGGGAGGGTCACGAGACGTTCGGAACCTGCTGGATTCACTTTGTTCGAGGGCATGATGATCGTCCTTGATGCACCGTCACGCCAATTCGTGACTGATACAACGTTGAACGGACAGACATGCTTCGCCGTTCCAATGACGACTTCGCTAGGTTTTTTCCTCGGTTTTGCAGCAAGTCACGCGGATCCGGCGCGGATATGCGCGGATCGGCGCGGAAATCCACGGATGAATGGCCGCAGTTTTTTTACTCAAGCGGTTCCTGCTGGTCCTCTGCGGGATAGTTCTTGTTCGCCCACTCCCGCATCTTGCGTTTGTGTTTGCCCGCGAACTCAAGCAGATCGTCCAACTCCGCCGAGAGACACCCTCCAACTTTCGCAACCGGCTTTTTCGCCCGGCGGAGTTTCTCGGTCAAGTAATCTGATCGACCCCCTCCGATCTGTTCACTGAAACGAGCGATGGGGATGGGACGTTTGAATGAGTGCGGTGCAGGCGGCGTAGCCGGGGCTTCTTCCGAACGAGGACCTCTCTGACACTTTGACTTCGCGTGTCTCTCCACCATCTCAGCGATCAGCAGCACATCCTCAGCAAAGCACTCCGAGTATGCGACCCGGGGCAGACCGCGTTGTCGTCGAATCTCCGCCAAGCCATCGCACCACGCTCCAAAGTAGTGGGATCCTCCCACCCTCGCCGCATGGACACGGACCACACCGGCTGCTTCTGGGAAGTCATCGAAAGCCCCCTGCAACACGGCGTTGATCAGCAGCGACCCGGCGGTTTCATAGACGCTTTGCACCCGCGGCACGCTCGCCATGGCGCGTAGTGTGCGAGCGATCTCGGGCAGTGCCATCGGTGGCGGCGGAGAAGACGTCGCCGGAGTTCCTGCTCCGCTTGGCTGGCGGGCGTGCGCAGTGTCTTCTGGGACACCGACGGCGCTTTCGCGTTTGTTTCGAATCTTCGCTCGCGTGTCAATGCGCAGGGCTTCCCCTTGCACCCGACGCAGAACACCAATGGCGTTCGGTACGCGATCCGGATCGCCGGTGCGTATGAAATCGTCCAATGCCGCACCATCGATCTGCAGTGCGTAAGCAACCTGGACGATTGGTCTTGCGAATGAGTCGAACACCCCTTTCAACGCCGCGTGAACAGGAAAGCCAAGAAGTCGATTCTCATCGGATCTCAGTTCGTCAGCCCGGCCATCCGTGACGGCGAGTCGCGCCCGCCGCTCCCGGTCTTTTCGGTGAAGTTCCGCTCGCTCCAACACGTGAATTACACGGTCGATTTGTACGCCAACCGGCAATTCCGCATGGTCGTCCTTCTGAATGTCCGCCAGTTCCTGTTCCCAACTCGGCAATGACGAAGGGTATAACGGATCTGCGGTCGTACTTTCGCGGTTATTCGTTCGCTCATCATCGATAGCCGGGCGGGTCGCCCGATCAGGCTTGCTTTTTCTGGGTGGAGTTCCCATTCTTCAGACTCCTGGGGGCTGACGGGCCGCCAAGGTTGCAGCGTAGTCGTTTCGCATTCATCTTGCGAGCGGCTACGTTCCGACAGACTTCCTGTAGCGGTCATGAATTGAAGAGGACCCGCGGCACGATGCCGACGGGCCCTCGGGGGGGGGGCGAAGTTGAGGCTGCATTTTAGCGGCGATTACACTCGGCTGCCAGCCGTCAGCATCCCACGAAGAACGCCGTGATGAAATCGAAGAAATCCTGGGAGTTGGTCAAGCCATCAGAGTTGAAGTCGGCATTTCCCGCGAAGAAGTCGCCAAGATAATCAAAGAAATCCTGACTGTTCACCGCGGCATCGCTGTTCCAGTCCGCAAGGCACGATGTGTTCTGCAGCACGAGTGCACGCCCATCGCCGAGTGCCCGGAACTGGGGACCTTCCCCGCGGACGAACTGGTAGGTGTGATTGCCAGCCGTGCTCTGCGACCAATTCCAGTTCACGAACGCCTGGTGCGTGAGCCCGATGATCGCGATGAACCATCGCACGGTTTCCCGCGTCGTTGGGCGGCAGCAACACCGGCGTCGCCAGGTCAAGACTGTGATGCAGAATTCCGCCCGGCCCGGCGGTGGTTGTGTACGACGTGGTTTGGAAGCGGGCGGTCGGTCGAATGTTGTGGTTGCCGCCGTAGTAGAACACCCCGAGCGGTTGGTACGCTATGGTGTTGGGGTCCTGCGGCCAGAACTCGATCTGGAACCCCAGTTCGCTCGCGCCAGTTCCCCACCATTCGATGTGATTGATCGACGCAGGCGCGGTGAGGACGAACTCCGTCCAGCACACGGCGTCGCCATCCAGATCATTCCCGTTTGGTCCTGGGTCCTGCCAGAGTTGAGAGGCGCGAGAAACACCCCCGCCGCTGACGGGTTGATACGACGCGATGATCTGAGCGGAAGCCAGCGTGGGAAGAGCAAGCGTGACGGCAATCATGGGAACCAGACGCATAGATGACTCCTTGTGATCACACACATAGCGATGAATAACTGATAATTGTATCTGCAAATGGCACGCCGAGAGAGTTGATCGCTCAGAGACGTGTTCGTCGTCTGCGAATCAGGAAACACGGTTGAAACAAGCCAGTTCTGCACAGGATGCTCAACATCGCAGCCGGAGGCATGCGACGTGCATGGCAGCACGCCGCAGCATTGGCAGGCGTCGTCTGTCTTGGTTCGTATCGTGAGCGGTGCGGGGGCTGACCACCATGCTCGCGCGTCCTTGCGCTGTGTGCGGCTTGCGGTACTTCGCTGCTCGCTACGCCTTTCGTCGTAAATGTAGCGAACAGAAGAGGTTACGAACGCGGAGTTCCCAGCCGGGACGGGGCGGGGAACGGGCCCTGGGGCAGGGGCCGTGGCAGAAAATGGCAGGTTTTGTCATGTTCCACGGGGTGCCGGGTGATGTTCCACGGCGGCGGGGCGGCACGCTTGGACGCGATCCGCCAATGCCGGGCATCGCGGAACGCGAGCCGGACGGTGATGTTCCACGCTCGGGCGATGCGGACCACCATGCATGGCATGACACAGCCCGCCCCCCCGATTCAGGTTGCTTCAAACCACGATCAACTGAGTGCCTGAGTGCCGAGAACCGGGCCGCCGAGCCACGCCCGCTTCCTCATCGCCTCGACGACGGCCAGCGGCGCGAGGTGATCCAGGTATGCCGCCGTCGTAGAAATGGAACGATGCCCGAGTTGCCGGGAGATGATGGCGATGTCCACACCCTCGGCCCGCAGTTCGCCGCCATCGTCCCGTCGGATCTCCCACAATGTCGTTGCTCAAGACCCCCGCGATCACCTCGCCACGTTTCACCGCGTCGCTCGCGTGGAACGCCGCTCCCCGCAGCCCCTGCTCTTCCCCGGCCGTGGCCAGGAAGACAACCGTCGCGTCCAGCCACTTGTCCGCAAGCACTCGCGCGAGTTCGATGACGACGGCCGCCCCACTCGCGTCGTTCGCGCCCGGCGAGTCCCCTGCCGCGTCCATCGTCTCTCCATTACGAGAATCGTAATGCCCGACGACGTAATACCGCCGCCCCGCCGCTTCCGGCATCGTCCCGGGCAGCACCGCGACCACGTTCACGAGCGTCCCGCCCTGCGGCACCCTTGTCACCGGTGGCTGCTCGAACGTCTCCAGCCGCGACTCCAGCCTCCCCCCGGTCGCCGCGCTGAACTCATCAAACTTCGACTTGATCCACATCCGAGCCGCCCCGATCCCGCGCGTCGGGCTTGTCGCGTCCGACAGTGTGTGCCGCGTCCCGAACGCCGCAAGCGCTTCGACGTACTCTTTCGTCTTCGCCGCGTCGACCGCCGACACGATCGCCCGCACTGCCGCTGGCGGCTCCGCTCCGGGCACATCACCGCGCGTTGGAGGCGCGCCGACCTCCGCCATCACCGTCGCTAACGCCGCCGCCGCGATTGCATGTGGAATCATGTACTCAGTGTACCGACTCTCAGGCATTCCTTCGAGAAGGATTCATAGCCCACGAACGCTCCCACGGGCGTCTCGCGCAACCACGATCCAACGCCCGTCGCACTCTCTTCATTACGCACCGATCTTGAACTGCCTCACAAGGTCTTGCAGTTGCTCCGCCTTGGTCGAAAGTTGCGCCGCGGCACCCGCTGATTCATTCGCCCCGGCCCCGGCTTCTTCCGCCGCCGCCGAGATCGACTGCACCATCCCCGCGACGTCGCTCGCTCCACTCACGATCTCGCGCAGGCTCTCTCCCGCCTTCTTCGCCAGCAACACACCTGCCTTGACATGCTCCGTTCCCGAGTGCATCCGCGTCACGGCTTGTTCCGTCTCCTTCTGAATCGACTGGATCGATCTTCCAACCTCTTCCGTCGCCTTGGTGGTCCGTTCGGCCAACTTTCGGACTTCGTCGGCCACGACCGCAAACCCGCGTCCATGCTCGCCGGCCCGTGCGGCTTCGATCGCGGCATTGAGCGCCAGCAGGTTCGTTTGATCCGCGATGTCATTGATCACCCGGATGATCTCGCCGATCTCACGCCCGCGGGCCCCGAGTTCCGTCACGCTCGCCGCGCTGGCAAGCACCGATGTATTAATCTGCTCCATCCCTTCGATGGTTTGTTCAACAACCGATCCTCCCTCCTGCGCCGTTTGGCCGGATGCCGACGCCGACTCCGCCGTTCGTGTCGTCTGCTTGGCCACATCACTCACCGCCGCCGACATCTCGTTCGCCGATGACGCGATCTCAGTCGCCGCCGACGCCACCTCCACCGCCGAGCGCTGCACCTCGCTGATGATGCTCCCGAAGTTCTGGCTCAGCGTGTTCGTCGCGCTCGCGAGCGCGCCGAACTCGTCCTTCCCGGCCCACTTCACCCGCGCCGTCAGGTCGCCTTTCCCGCACGCCTCCAGCACACTCATGCACTCCCGCAGCGGCTTCAGAATGCTCCGTACCGTCAACACTGACAACACAATGATGATCCCGCCCGCCACCACGCCGATTCCGATCGTCGTGTGCCGCGTTGCCGCGTCCGCCTCCGCTAAGTCTGATTCCGCCGACTTCGCCCGTGCCTGGATCGTGTCGCTCACGGCCTCCATCTTCTCTTCCAGTTCGCCGAACATCTCCAGGAACCCCGGCAACGCTTCCCGTGCCCCCGCCTGGTCCTTCGACGCCATCGACACGAGCGATTCCGCCCCCTTGATATACGCATCGAGCGTCGGGCGCACACCCCCCAGCGCGTCGTGTACCTCCGCACCAAGATCAAGGCCTTCGTTCTTCCCGAGCACCTCTCGGAACCACTCCGCGTGCTCCGCAAGCTCCGTCGCTACCTGTGAACGCTCCTCATCCGACTGTGCGATCAGCGAGAACAGCACGTCCCCGCGCAGCGCGTCGTGCATCATGTCTCCGTCTTGATGATTCCGCAGCGCCTCGGTCGTTGCCGACAACGTCTCCCGATGCGTCGATACCGCCGCTTTGCCAAACACGCTGCTGAGCCCCACCAGCACGCACAGCACCACCGCCAGCGTTGCCTGACCGATAAGCCGAGTCGCCACATTGATCGTCACTGTCGCTCTCCTTCGCGCCCGATCGTTCCGATCGGCCGCCAGTTTGCTTGTGTTCATTCAAATCCGCGCGACGCGTCGGCTACACGCCGATCCTCGCCTTGCACTGAACACGAGCAGTCCTGGCTCGCGAAGGTTTACATCAACTCACCCACTCAGAACGCGATCTTCACCCGCAGCGCCCCCACGATCGCGTCGTCCACACTCGGATCACCCGACGGACTGAAAATATACTGAATGTCCGGCGTCAACGAGATGAACGGCGTCAATGCAATCATGTAATACACCTCGACCGTCGTCTCGTCCTCCGATACGCCCGCTCCGTCCTCATCGCTGAAGTCCACCCACCCGACGTAGATCCCGAACTCATCGTCGTTCCGGTCGCCGAACGTCCCACGCTGCAGAATCCCCCCCCCGATGTGCTGCGCCGCGAGCGCGACTTTCTCGTCCGCCCACGCATATTTCGCATACGCAAACAGCCCCTGCTCGGCAAGTTCCTCCGACTCGCCGCGAGCGATCAACTGCTGTTCACCGATCACGTAGAAACCTTCAGTCCCCTCCTCGTTCCCCGATCCGTCGAATCGCGCGAAATCCGCCGAGTGCCCCCAACCCCCGGCCGTCAGCCGCCCCGATCCAAGCCCGCCGAGTTTCGTCCACGTCAGCCCGGCCTCGCCGATAAAGAACCAACTATCCGAATCGCTATCGCTGAAAAACGTGGCCGGACCGCGATGGCCAGTTGCGAACCCATCCACCGTCGCCCCGTCGTACACCCCGAATCCGAGATAGATGTTGTCCGTCGGATACACAAAGACATTCACGCTCGTCGCCGGGTCCGGGTACGTCGGAAATCCCTGAATTGTCGTCGGCACCGCAATCGAGGAGTTGATCCCCGCCGGTGCCAACCTCACAAACCCGAACTCAAGGTTTGCATCGACTTTCCCCGCTTTCACACGCACATGTCGATCAAAGAACCAGTGTTCGTACCAGACCTCGGCGATCTGATCCAGGTTCCGCCCAGTCGCAATGTTCGAGTACCCAACGAAATCTCCAGAGTCCTCCGAGCCGCCGCGACCATCTGTGGAATAGAAATCCAGAAAGAACGTGCCTCCCTTGAGCCCGACGAACTTCTCCATGTCCACCGTCAAGTTGAAATCGGTGAGCGAGCGCGTCGATGCGCGATTGCGAATCCCGCCGTCCCACACACTGCTCCATTCGAGTGTGTACGAGCCGTTGAACGAGAGACCGCGATCGTCCAGCCACGTCCGTGCTCCGCCCCAGTTTCCCGTCGCGTTCGACCATTCCCACCACGGCTTCCCGCCGAACCAGTCTGCCGGTTCAACCGCCTCCGCCTCCTCCGGCCTCAGTTCCAGCGGCTTCACATCAAGCCGACTCCGCGGCCCCGTCTCACGCCCCGGCAGGTCAAGCGGACCCATCTCCGCTTCCGTCTCAACGCTCGCAAACCCATCCTGCGCCAGCGCGACCGCGGGAAGCAAACCGACCCCCACCATCAACCCCGCTGCCGACGCGATACGACGAATCCTGTTGTTCGTTGATAACGCCATTCTTGCTCGCTTGAATGGAAATCGACCCACGATCCGCCAGGGCTCACGTCCCGGCGAATGTTCATCGGACCATGTCAAGTGACGATCAAGCGCGGTTGTCGCGAGCCCGCAATTCTGTGCCGGTTGTGCGGCCACTTCATAGGCAACGAGCGTGTTATCGACTCCAACTTTTGAATCAGACCGGCGCGTCCGCTATATCAATCGGGTCAGTACCGTACTCAGTTGAGGTTGCTCATTGCGAAGTCGCGCCGCACCGGCCACCAGCGCCGCCGCGTCGCCACGCGCTTCGCCCAACACAAACAGCGTACTCCCGCTCCCTGATACATGCACTCGCCGCCCGAGAATCCGCTGCACCGTAGCATACGGATTTGACCTAACTCCCGCGCGTGGGGTAAACGTAGCGCGCAGTGATTGCGGGTCGGACTTCGCCTTTGGCGAGGGCGTAGTGTTCCATTTGTCAGCCGAGCGAAAAATCGATGAACTGGAAGGGCTTTGGAAGGTGCGATGGACAGCAAGTGAAGACACCGATTCCAATGACGCGCAGCAAGCAACCCGGCCTTCAGGATGGAGCGGCCCGTCAACGAGCATTAAATTGCTTCGCCTTGTCACGCCGCCCGGTGATAGGAGCGGAGAATCCCGCCCAATCGCTCGCGACTCTCGACGCGCGTCGCCGGAACTTCGCTGGGCTCGCTATCGATCAGCCGGTTCCCCAGCCCTTGATGATTGCGATCGAGATGGTAATGGGCAACGTACTCATCGATAGCACGCCGCAGGTGACGCTCGCCGATCGGGATGATTTTCGAGAGGCACTCTTCCTTGATCGACCGCACGAACCGCTCGGCGTAAGCGTTGAGGTTCGGACTCCGAGGCGGCAGCCGCACGCATTCGATGCCCGCCGATTTCATCAGCACGCGGAACGACTCGGCGAACAGCGGATCTCGGTCGTGAATCAGGACGCGATGCCCGAGCAGGAATCCATCGAAGCCGTCAATGAGCGGCCTGCCGCATCGCGTCACACATTCGCCGCAGGGCTGGTCGGTCATGCCGGCGATGCGAACGCGACGTGTCGCCAGATCAATGATAAAGAAGACGTGGAAGCGCGTCAGGCCGTAGAGTGTCCATGCCTCAACGGTGAAGAAGTCCGTGGCGGCGATCGCGCCCCAGTGCGCCCGCAGGAAGGTCTGCCAGGGCATGTGACGCTGCGGGGCCGGATCAAGCCCGTGCTGAATCAGAATCCGACGGATCGTCGAGCGCCCGACTCGATGGCCGAGGTTGGCGAGCGTTCCCTGAATCCGCGAATACCCCCAGCCCGGATTGTCCGTCGCCATGCGAACGCACAACTCGCGTATGGTCCGCATGACGCCACGTCGCCCGCCCTCCCAGCGTCGCTTCGCGCTGCCGTCGTACTTCCGGGCGATCAACTCTCGGTGCCAGCACAGGATGGTGTCGGGCGTGACGATCGTGCAGACCTCGGCGAGCAGCGCACGCCCGAGTGCCTTCCCCTTGGTAGCCAGCCGCCGACGCTGATCGTCGTTGAGCCGGAGCCGCCGGTCGCCTAGTTGCTCGCGTAGCACGCGGTTCTCCTCGCGGAGATACTCGATGGTCCGCTGCTGCCGCTCGTTGTGCCACCCAACAAGGAGAATGGCCAAGGCTTGGAGGAGCGGGTGCATGTGAGCAGTCTATCTGGCTCCGATCGACGCGATCATCTTTCGGCGTATTCTTTCAACACGGTGGAGAACCGTGATACTCAGGCGACGTTGAGGTATGCCGGGATAATGAGAGGACGGCGATACGAGGACCGATAACACGACACTGACACACAAGGAAGCGTTGTTTCGCGGTACCAAGACACAACTCTGTGGAGAATTCACCCGATGATGATTTCGCCGACGTTTGGAGCGTGCGATCTCCACTCGTGCCGTTGGCTTGCCGTGCAAGATGGCTGATGTGAGTATTGTGGAGGTCCGTGTGCGCCAAGCCAAAAACCTAGCCCCTCGAAACAGGATAAGTGCCGTAAGTTCAGCGCGAGAAGCGCTCGTACGGCCCACTGGTGTTCCGAAGATGGGGCGGCCTTGCGCCACGAGTGCGAGCCCAGCACAGAGCCGATTGCTCGTTGGCCATGTGATCGACCGGCGCGCCACCCGACTCACCAGCCTCAAGGCCGTGCTCCGGCGGCACGAGCAGTGCGAATGGAGCCTGACGCCGGGCGAAACCGTCGACCGGAACGAGCAGGCGCTCAGCACCGTTTACCCGTGCCCCGGGGCGTTCGTGGTTTCCATTCAATGCCCTGACACGGACTTTGGTCAGTTCGTGCGCATCGCCACCGATGTCGCGGCGGGCGTGACTGTAGTGACCGATTGGTTGTAGCGGCGGTGTTGTGAAAGTCTTGTGTTGCGAAGCGTTACGCCGGTCGCCCCGCGTTGCGTCGAGTTAGGGCACCGCCGCCCGCATTGCCGCGATCAGGTTTCGGAGTTGAGTGTCCGAAGCGGAGGGCAGCGAGTTCTGCGGTTTGTTCAGGTGGGCCTCGATGGCTTTGAGCAGGTCCAGAAAGGTTTGTTTCTCGGCCGGCGAGCCGAATGCCGGAATCCCAACCGAGTTGAACTCAGCCTCTACCTTGTTGATCGTGGCGGGAAGGCTGTTCGGGCTCGGGGTGGGGTTCGGCGGGCGTGGCGGAAGATCGGCACAATCGCCGTCCATCTTGCGGTACAACTCGCAGAGAAAATCCCAGAGAATCTGCTCCCACGTCATATTGCTCTCCTCGCTTGCGACGGCATCGACACAAATCACAACGAACGGTCATTAACCCAATCCCCCCCGGATTGGGTTGTGCATGATGTACGCCATCGACTCCACAAACGTGAGTCTGATTGTGCACAGGGTGTGCGAATGTCGAGCTTGATGTATACTGGCGAAGATGAGCTCGATGCCGGGTGCGATTACCGCCGACGAGGTTGCTCGCATCTATCTGAACAGCGGATTGATCGACGTGCGCCCGATGCTCGCAAGGTTTGTCTTGGAGCACCGCGACGAGGTCCGAGCCATCGCGCGTTCTCAGCTCCGCATGACCACCCGCTCGGTGTACGACAGTGATGAGATCGTCTCGACCGTGCTGCGGCGGCTTGACCGATTCGTGCAAGAGGGACGGTTCAGTCCTACGTCTGGCAAGGACGTATGGACGCTCGTTTCTGCGGTAACGCACAACACGGCGGTCAGCAAGGTCCGGCTCATGGAACGGGCCAGGGCGCTGGTTCGGGAAGACGGCGTGTATGCGACCATGCTCGTCGAACGTCTCAATCGCTGCCAAGGTGACGACGAGGCCGCATCACTTGTGACCCGGATCATGCTCTTGATCCCCAGCGAGAAAGATCGACAGATCGTGAGTCTCCGGCTGCGCGGGACGACACACAAGGTGACGGCCCAACTCCTCGGGCTTCAAGAGGCCGCGGTTCGTAAGCGATGGAGCGACACGATGGCGTACCTGTACTCCTGCGTCAAGCAATGGGAGAACGCTTCATGGTGACCGCGAGCCGTATCAAGAATATGTTGGCCGATGACATCGTCGTGGCCACTCTGGTTCCGTGGCCGTGCCCTTCGCCTTTCGGGCTCGACCAGCGTTACCGCCTTGAAGAGGTTGTTGCTGCGACTCGGCATTCGCTTCTGTACCGGGCAACGGACTTGCGGCTCTCGAGTGAAGGATTCGACGCGACGGTGGCGATCAAGGTCGGCCGGCAGCCGACGGATTCGGTGGTGTCCGAAGCCTCGATTCTGCGTCGAATCAACCACCCCAACGTCCTCAACGTGATCGACCGCGGCGTGGTCGATGGTGAACTGGCATTTGTGGTAACCGAGTTTATTGAGGGCGAGACACTGGCGGAATGGCAACGCCCGGCTTCACTGCGAGCCATCGTCGAGATGATGGAAATGATCGCCCGTGGCATCCAGGCGGCTCACACCGCCGGGGTGTGCCACCTGGACCTGAAACCGGGGAATATCTTGATTTCACGCGGGGGACAGCCCAAGGTCGCCGACTTTGGTCTCGCGTCGATCGAGACGCCCGCCGCCAGCGGGATGATCTATGGGAGTAGCTCGACGGCCGGACGCGGCAACCTAGCGTTCATGGCCCCCGAGCAGTACCTGGGGCTCGACACCGCGACCGCACCACCCGCCGATATTTACGCGCTTGGTGGGTTGCTGTACTGGCTTCTCAGTAGTCGGTACCCCAACGGAGAGTCCGAGGAAGAGATTGCCAAGGTACATGCCGGGCATGTCGCGCGCGCCGACCCGTGCGAGAACCGGACGCTCGCGTCCATTTGTCGAAGAGCACTGTCGCCGGAACCCGCCCTGCGGCACCACTCTGCTGGCGAGTTCGCTGACGATCTCTCGGCGTGGGCAGGCAATCGTCCGATCGCGTGGCTGCGGCCTTCACCGAGGCGCGTGGGTTGCCTGTGGGTACGCCGCAACGCGCTCCTCTCAACGCTGCTATTCGTCGTCACGCTGGCAGGATCGGGGGGCGTGGCGACCGCCTGGTGGGTTCGTGAGCGTGACCGACGCCTGCAACTGGAATCTGAATCGAACTCGCGACGACTCGCCGAGGAGCAACTGGATAGGCTCAAGAAGGACTTTCGCAAGTCGGTCCAGGGTTTCGCAAGCGCGATGTTCGCCAGAAGTCCTGCGAACATTCCGGCATCGCTCGTATGGCTCAACTGGCTCACGCAGGTCAATATCATCGACGAGGCCGGCACGCACGCCCCGCCTGAAGAGATCACCCGCGTCCTGCAGCGCCTCGTAGCCGACGAAATCGCCGCCGGGCGAGGCTCCGCGGTGGAGACGCTTTTTGCAAAGCACGCGCTCGCGTTTGTTCTCATCGAACAGAACAACGAAGCGGAGGCCCGGCTTCAACTGGAAGACATCCGTGCCAGTTGGACTGGCCGCGTGCCGCCGGACGACCCGATCTGGAGCCAGATCGAGTTGCTCGAGCGGTGCACGGTGGCGATGAATCGAACCCACCTCAGCAGCGATACGGATCAAGCGGAATCGATAGCGTTCCTTCGACGCTACTTAGATAGCGCAGAGCAGGAAGGCCCGATCGAGCGGCTAGTCAGGCTCGTTCTGTCCTCGGCTGCTCGCTAACGGAACGAAGGGTACGGGTACGGGCATGGGTCGGGCCTTCACGCGTGGCGGCTTGGGTTCCGCATGACAATTGATCGCTATCGGCTCGATGGAAGGGTTCAGGGCGGCGGCTTGGCGCTGCACCAGCTCTGCCGAGAGTTTGTAGCGATGGACCTCGTCCGACTGTTCGTTCAGTCGGCGCTCGATGGCTTGGAACAGGTCGTGAAACGATGCTTCCGTGAGCCGCTGCTGTCGCTCGAGTTCAGGATCCGACGGCCCTTCGCCGTAAAAAGCAGCCATGTCGCCGAGCAACCGAAGGCCTTGCCGACGCGCTGCACAAACAACAGACTGCTCGGTGAAAGCCCCCTCAAATATCGCCGGGTGGACTCCGCGTTGAATCCGGTTCGTTTGGCGACTTCCGATAGCGTCGCAGACCCGCACGCATGGTTCAGACGATGCATGACATCTCTGGCCCAATCGGGCAAGGAAGACGATCTCGTGGTCTTCTTCGATCCCGATTTCATGAGCGTGCTTGATCAACCCGTACCCCCACTGCATCCACCGAAAGTTCTGTCTTTCGTGCTCGCGCGAACCCGTCGCTAATTGAGCAACCACCCCTCCTCCCCCAGCATGACCATGTACGCTCGCCGACGACGAGTGTGAGTCGAACTGACGGAAAAAATAGGTTCATCCGGTTGGGCGTCGTTCGGGCGAAGCCGCCATGCACAATTCTGTGCGTAACTAACTCGTTTCGCCACGATGTATTGCGGCTGATCGGGACCGCACGAACAGCACGCTCAATCGCTCAACGCACCTGTGTGGGATGGCGATCGTGCAGCACAACCGAGTGCCGCCCAAAACAACGTTCGCGGCGAGGGGCGTGTCTATGAAACACGAACCAGCCATCGATCGTGGATGGCTGATACATGTTTTGTGCTTTGGCGCGAGCCGTGAACCCGACCGCTTCGTCCGACATTGTTAATCGGCTCTGGGGTTCTTTAATCTCGGCGACGGCGGCGCCGTTCTGCGGCGTCAACTCGTACGGTGGCGTAAATACTTGATACTCGACGGCCTTCGCCCCACCGATCCACCTACACGGGAGTGCCGCCACACGAATCTGTGGAGAGCGACTGCCGCCGGACCGTCGTATGCCGGCGGAGCTTGATCGCAAGTGTTCCTGGACGGTCGCTACGCACTACGCCATTGGACGACGGCACCGAACGTACGACCGGCCACCATTCTTCGATTCGGCTCAGCCCATTCCTCGATTCCGGCGAGGAAAAGTTCAACTGGCGTCCTGTCAACCCCCGTGTTCGCATTCCATCGGAATGCGTTTTCGCCCCAATGGCCCACGATCACCGCGCCATTGCCACTGCACGCGAACGCGGCAGATTCGGCGGGGCCTGGAAACAGGGGGATCTCTTGAATCCCGTACTGGCTTGTCCACCGCATAGCGCGTTCTCCTAAAGCGGTGTACGAGAAGCCGACGGCCACACTTCCATTCGAAGACACGCCGAATGCGAAACTACCGATGAATCCTCCGACGACGTCGCCGAAGAACTCAAACCCGTTTGATTCGGTCCAACGGAACGAATCTACACGCTGGACGAAATCAGCATTACCGATGACCACTCTGCCATCGTCGGATACGTGGGTTGCGTAATTTCCTTGGTTGCCCGATCGAAAACCAAGTCCCTGAAAACTCGGTTGCGCCTGTGCGAGAGCGGCAACTACAAGCGTGATCACCAACGACAATGAGCAATGGCCGGTTACTTTCATACGAATTCACCTTTGCATGCCTACCCCCTTGCATCCGAACTACCAGAAAGCAGTTGACGGTGCAAGGTCGTGCAGCAGAATTGGCTGCACTTTTTCCCCCAAGTTCTGTGACGCCTTTATCTGTCAACGGGCAGGGGGGCTATTGGGGGAAGGCCGGTCGATCGCCAGGGCCGAGTCGGCGGCGTGCCGTCGCGGGACGGGAATATGGTTCGTCATGAACGCCTGTGGCTGCAACGGTCACATTGTGAAATCCTGACACGATGATGACTCTGACGGTGTGTCAAAGGTTGATTGCGATGGGACATCACTCAAGAGGTGACGGTTCGCCGCCACAACGGATTCGCTCGGCTCCGGGACTCTCAGTGTTCGATGGCCAAAGGAGAACCAGATGGGTGCCAACAAGGACGAACGCCAAAAGCTGGAAAGTCATATCGCGTCGTACAACGAACACAATCACAAATCGAAGATCTACGCTCTGGACCATCACAAGACATTTGCTCGAAAGACGATGCAGAACGTCTACGGTCGGATCGAGATGAGTTGTAAGAGACTGGGATGCCCGGTGCCCAAGCCATGCGAGGTGTGTGGGGACATCCACGAAGGCTCGATGCACTTTTGCAAGGCAACGTGAGTAAGCGTTGTTCCCTGCTCGCTACCTTTCCCACTCAACTCGTAGCGCACACCGTGGCAGAAAATGTCATGTTTTGTCATGCCAAAAGAGGGCAACCCGGTATCGGGCGAGGCAGCGGAGGCCATCGCAACGGCGGGCCGAAGCGGATCCGATGGGTGTGCTTGGCCGCTCGACGGGTTTGCAGGGCAGCAACGTACTTTGTGAGTGAAAAGCCTTGTTTTGCGGCCCCGGATCGCGCGGGGCAGCATTGGGGCAACTGGGGCAACTCGGCACGATTCCCTTTGCTGCCCCAGTTACCCCGGAGTTGCCCCGGGGCGGTTGGGGCAGCAATTTGTAGGCTTTTACCTCATATAGTCGCTTGTTGCCCCGGGGAATGGCTGCGCGCCGCTCATTCGGATCGCTGGTTACAGCGGTGCTTCGGCGTGATCCCTTATCCAGGGTGGCCGCGAGCCGTTGCCGTGCCAATGAGGAAGCGGGCCGGACCGGTGTATCTGACGGTGTGCCTGCTTGCAAACGAGCCGGGCGTTGTTCACGGCGCGGGTCTCCAGCCCTCCACGTCCGATCGCGCCGCTTCGAGGGCATCGACGCGGGCCGCGAGGTCGTCGAGTTCCATGCTTTCGCGCCCGAACTTCAGGATGTTGGTAGCGGCGCTGACGCGAGAGGCGTGCGGGGCGGTGGTGTCCATCGCGATCTTCGCCAGCGCGTTGACGGCACCGGCGCTGTAGCGCTGGCAGAGGCCCACGGCGTGGCTGAACGCCTCTCGCCGCGCGCGCCGGAACGCGGACGCGAACACGGGTTCGCTGAGCCAGCGGTAGAGGGTGCGTTCCGAGACGCCGCACACCTCGGCGGCCTTCGCAACCGTCGCTTCGTTCAGCAGCGCCACGATGGCTTCGTGCTGCGGCTTCGACAGCGCGTCCGTGCCATCGTCGGGCATCTCACTCAGCGCGGGGTTGGTCGGTTCGTCGAAGCACATGGCGGGTCACTGGCTGGGGCTGCGTGAAGGAAAGACGCGGGTTCTACTCAGTCGGGAACGTCCCGTTCGGGATGAACTCGGCGCGCGTGGCTGAACATGTCCGGTGAACCAGGCGAATCTGCTGGAAAAGCATGGAATTCACCTTGCAATCTGCACGTCGCATGGCACTCATGTGTCGTCGCCAGCGGGATCGCCCCCCCACACCCGCACGCCAACAAACGCCCCAAACCACCAGCAGGACAATCATGAACACCCCCGCCAAGAACCCCGCCCAACCCACCGCCGCCGAGGCCTACGCCGCACGCCGGAGCGACATCGCCCGCCTGCTCGACGTTCTTCAGATGGAACTCGACAAGCACGCCGAGAACGCCAAGGCCAACCCGGGCGACTGGGGCTTCGCGGGGAGCCTCGGCAAGGTCCGCAATGACCTGATCAGCACCGTCGCGTTCATGAGCAACATGGATCCCGAAGCGGTCGAGGCGTTCCTGAACGACGCGGACTGAGTTACCAACCACGCACGCCTCGGCGCGGGGAACCGCGCCGGTGGCGTTTGCCCGAGGCGCTGTGCCGAGGGCGTTCGCATCCATAGATTGGAGATTTCCATGACGACGAAGACCAAAGGTCCCAAGGTGGCTACTCGCACCCCCCGCCCCCACCGCCCCGCCAGCACCCCACCCCGCGCCAAGACCGCCAAGCCAGCCCGCAGCAAGGCCGGGGTCGCACCCAGCGACGCGGCCCGCAAGCAGGCCATCGCCGAGATCGACGAGCGGATCAAACTCCTCGAACACGGCGAGATCGACGCGAACGGGAACATCACGCTGAATGAGGATGCTGGCGGGCGCGTCGGCGCGGGTGCCGCTGGGTACGAGCAGGCTCCGCAGAATCATTCCGAGCAGGATTCCGGCGGCAAAGACACCGAGCAGAAGAAGCCCAATCCCACGCGCGAGGTTCCGAGCGGCGACGTCAAAGGGAGGGGGGTGGGCCGTGTCGATAGGCCCGGCTCGGGTGGC
>JBGSIF010000030.1:0-14655 GCA_041742635.1 Phycisphaerales bacterium | reverse complement strand
TCGACGCGCAGACACATCGGCTCCTCCAAGACGCGATCCGCGCCGCTGGCAACGGGAAGGCCGCTGCCATCCGCACACGCCCCAAGGGCAAGCCGCGCACGCCGCCGAAGCTCCCGCCCGCAGCACGCATCATCCGCACGTGGCGCGGCCAGCGGCACGAGGTGATCGTCGTCGAGAGCGGCCGTGCCTACCAGCACGCTGGACGCACCTACCGCAGCCTGACCGAGGTCGCCAAAGCGATCACGGGCACGCACCAGTCTGGCCCCCGGTTCTTCGGCATCACCACCCGCGCCAGGAAGCCCGAAGCGCCAGCACCGGCGACGGGAGGTGCCCGGTGAGCACACCCATCGTCCGGTGCGCCGTGTACACGCGCAAGTCGAACGAGGAAGGACTCGAGCAGGCCTTCAACTCTCTCGACGCCCAGCGGGAAGCGGGCCTGGACTACATCCGCAGCCAGAAGCACACGGGTTGGGCTGTGGTCGCGGCAAAGTACGACGACGGCGGCTACTCCGGCGGCAACGTCGAGCGGCCCGGGCTCAAACGGCTGCTGGAGGACATCAACCACGGGCGCATCGATGTCGTCTTGGTCTACAAAGTGGACCGGCTGTCCCGATCGCTCGCCGACTTCGCGCGGCTCATGCAGCTCTTCGACGAGAAGGGCGTCTCGTTCGTCTCCGTGACCCAGCAGTTCAACACCACCACCTCGATGGGACGGCTCACGCTGAACATGCTGCTGTCGTTCGCCCAGTTCGAGCGCGAGGTCACCGGTGAGCGTATCCGCGACAAGATCGCTGCCACCAAGCGGAAGGGATTCTGGGTGTGCGGCCAGCCGCCGCTCGGCTACCGCGTCCCTCGCGAGGGCGATCCCGACTACGCCAACGGCGAGCGTGTGCTCCGCATCGTGAAGTCCGAGGCCGCGATCGTGCGCTCCATCTTCACCACCTACGCCGAGACCAAGTCCCTGCTGGCTGCAGCCGAGCGCATGAACGCCGCGGGCCACACCACCCGGGTCTGGACGAGCAGCAAGGGGTTGAAGCACGGCGGCCGTCGGTTCAATGCGACCAACGTGGATCACATCCTGCGCAACCCCGTCTACATCGGGCTCATCGCCCATCGACGAGGCAAGCAGACCGCGACGTACCCTGGGCAGCACGACCCGATCATCCCCCAGGACCTCTGGGACCGCGTCCACGAGTCGATGCACGCCGAGAAGCGGACCATCGCCACTCGCTGGACAGAGATGCACTTGCTGAAGGGCAAGCTCCGGACGTTCGAGGGCTGGGCGATGAGCCCCAGCTCGAGTGGGAAATCGGGAGCGAAGTGCGATGGCACGCGGCCCGCGTCTCGAACGCTCTACTACTGCTCCCAGAAGGCCGCGAAACGCGGCTACAGGACCTGCCCCATCAAGACCATCAACGCCACGCACCTCGATGACCTCGTGCGGGCTGCCGTCGCCGACCACATGATCTCGAAGCACCGATTGAGCCTCCGAGTGCTGCCACCACCCGAACGCGACCGTTGGATCCGCGAACTGATCCATCGCGTCGTTCTCGCGCCGAAGCAGATCGTCATCGAGCTGGAGGATGCTGCCATCGCAGCGTGTCGCACGAGCCTCAGGCTGCACCCTGGTGCCGAAGATGGATGCAACGAAGGCCGACGCCCGCCAGCGCCGGCGAATCATCGGTGCATGTTCACACCCACGGTGACCGTGAGGGACGGCCACACGGTCCTGAGCATCGACATCGCCCTGAAGCGGCACGACAACAGGCGAGTGCTGGTCGCCCCAGATGGCTCCGATCTCACCCTCGCGCTCGCAACCGACGGCGCGCCGATCCCTCGGCCGCACCTCGTCCGCGCCATCGGCCAAGCGTTCGCGTGGCATGCTGAACTGCTCCGCAACCGGACCACCATGGAGTCGATTGCGAAGGCTGCGGGGATCACCCCTGCCCGGGTCGCCTTCTTGCTCCAACTGACGCGCCTCAGCCCGGCGATCATCCGAGCGGTACTGACCGGACACGCGCCGTCGAGCGTGTCGCTGGTGGCGCTCTACCGGGCTGCCAAGCACTTGGACTGGTCCGTGCAGGAGGCCGCGCTTGGAATCACACAGCGGTGAGTGCTTCAGCGGATGACCACGCGTTGCACGAGCACCGGCTTGCCCGTTGCAGCAACGAGGCGTGGGTTGTACACGACTTGGGACTCCGTGGGTCGCTCCCGTCGCCGTTTTACTTCGCACCAAACCCACTCGTCGTCGCGGTAGAGCAAGAGGTCGGGCTCGCCTCCATAGCGTTCACCCCGTTCGTTGATGTGGCTGAAGGCCTGCCCGCGAATCGCCTCGGCAAGCTCCGGCGAGAGAATTTGGTCCAGCACTGCAGCCTTCAACTCGCAATTTCGGTTGCGCCGCAGTGTTTCGCCGATGGAGCGAATGCGGAAGTTCGTCCAGAAGGCTACTGCCACAGCAGCCTCCACAAAGTAGTGCGATTGGTTGTTCTTGGTCCGGTTTAGCGCAGCGCGCATGTCCTCCTGGTCAAAGAGGCTTGCCTCAGTGCCGGGGCCGAATTCTTGAAACCACTCCTGCACGAGTCCGACGACATCGAACCGGCTGGCACGCCATCTTTCTTGTACCTCCAGAGGCACGCGCATCGTCGGGAGATCGAAGTAGGTACCCTCACCCTTCCACAAGCGAAGCGTGTCAAAGGGGTCGGTTGTCAGGTTGAACATGGTGTGCACTCGGGTGGGTTGGGTGCTCACGCGGGTTGCAACGCTCGGCAACTGGTCAGTCGCAGAACGCATCCTTGGATCGAACCACCGAACTGCCCGCCTGCCCCGATACAAAGATCTCTGTCAGCCCCAACCAGACCGCCGAAATCGCCCCGAGAGATCCAGGGCCCCATTCGGGCTTCCTACCGGATCTCTGCGCCCCGCCCCTTCAGACCCCGCGCCCGAAACTCGCGCAGTTCCGCGACACTTCCGCCCGGATCTCCGGGTCCCCAGCCACACCAGCCGGCAGGACCCACCACCAAAGCGGAGAGGGGGGGATTCGAACCCCCGATACGGTTACCCGTATACAGCATTTCCAGTGCTGCTCCTTCAACCACTCGGACACCTCTCCTATGAGTGGCCCGTAGTTTAGCCTTGCGTCAACCCGCTTTCTCCTCGATCTGCGAGAGAACAACCGCCGCGTTGATCAGCGCGGCGTGCGAGTACGCCTGCGGCAGATTGCCCAGCGACGTTCCTTCCGACGGGCACCACTGCTCGGGCATGACCCCGGTCGGTCCCGCGCACCGGCAGAGTTGATCGAACAGTTCCCGCGCCTCCAGCACTCGCCCCATGCGCGCCAGCGATTCCACCAGCCAGCCGGTGCAGAGTGTGAAGGCACCTTCCGGCCCGGCCAACCCGTCCTCGTATCGGTATCGGTACACAGCGCCCCCTTCGAGCAGTTCTCGCTTGACCAGATCGACGGTGCCTACAAAGCGAGGCTCCGTCGCGTCGAGCATCCCGCTGAGACCCACGCTGAGGGAAGAGGCATCGGCCTGAGGCCAGTCATACGCCGCGACAAAGGAGTTGAGCCGTGCATCGAACCCGCGGTCGAGCACATCCTGCCGGATCCGGTCGCGGAGCGTCACCCAACTCTCGCGGGCGACTCCGATGAACTGCTCAGCGACTTTCACCGCGCGGTCAAGCGCGAGCCAGCACATCACCTTGGAGTGTACATGGTGCCGGCGCTCCGCGCGAATCTCCCAGATCCCGTGGTCCGGCTCGTGCCACGTTCGTTCGACGGCCGTTGCCATCGCTTCGACGAGCCTCCAATGGTCCGGCGACATCGCTGCCCCGGCTTCGGCGAGATCGTGGATCAGCCCGACAATCGGCCCGAAGACGTCCAGTTGAACCTGCTGCGCCGCGGCGTTCCCGATCCGAACCGGCGCGCTCTTGCGGTACCCGGCGAGGTGCGATAGATCGGCCTCCGCGCCGAGTTCGCGCCCAGACACCGTGTAGATTGGGTGCAGACGCTCCGGGCCGGCGCACCGATCCAAAATGCCCAGCAGCCAGTCCAAGTACTTCATGGCAATGCCCGTGTTGCCAAGCCGCACGAGCGCCGACGCGGCCACTGCGGCGTCACGCGGCCAGCAGAATCGATAGTCCCAGTTCCGCACGCCACCGGGGTTTTCCGGCAAACTCGTCGTGCCCGCCGCGAGGATCGCGCCCGTCGGGCCGTAGGTCAGTGCCCGCAGCATGAGCGCGCTCCTGCGGCACAGGTCGGTCGCCACGCCGGGCAGCCTGAGCGACCCGGCCCACGCGCTCCATGTACGATCCGTCATACCCCGCCGCTCGGCTTCGCGGACACGCGATTCACCCAGAGACCGGGTTCCTGCGCGCAGTTCGTGTACCACGGGCGTGCCGTTGAGCGTGAACGTGGCTTCCGCGGTGTGCCCGTTTTCATAGTCTATCAGGTTCCACTTCGTGCCTGGTGAGTGAAGCACGAGTGGGTCCGCAACTCCTTCGACGATCAAGCCCCCGTCCACCGGTATCAGTCGCGTCCGCACCCGGCCAAAGTCCAGCCGAGGCGAGAACACGATACGCACCGTGCCCGTTCCTTCGATGACCCGCACGAGATCGCTACGGCCGGCACGCTGGAACGTCCGCCCGGCGGAGCCGTCGAGGTAGTCCGTTACTCGGAAGGTCGGCCACGCCGTTTCGAGCGTAAACGTGTCGCCCAGATACCGCTGCGATGTGGGGGGAGCGCCATCCACTGGACGCACGAACCACTCCCCCGCCGCTGGACCATCGACGAGTGATGCAAACACCGCGCCCGAATCGGCCCGCGGCAGGCACAGCCAGCGGATATTGGAGTCCGGGCCGATGACCGCCAGGGTTCGTTGATCGGAGAGCACCGAATGATTGTGAAGCGCGACGGGCGCGGTATCCCGCAGCCACGCCTCTCGCTGGCCGATCACGTCGAGCAGAATCGCGTGTGCTTCTTCGATCGACCGCACGCATTCGTCGGCGTCGGTCGGCGGCTCACCCACCTTGATCGCGATGTCGTCGTCTCCGAGCGCTCTGAAGGCGTCTTCATCGGTGACATCGTCTCCGAGATACAGCACGCGAGTCGCGCCCGTTGCGTGCCGGATCTTCCGCAGTGCCCGCCCTTTGTCGGCGTCAACCGCGAGCAGTTCGACGACTTTCTTGCCATGGCATACCCGCACGCCGCTCCACTCCGCCGCCAATGCCACCAAGGCCCGCACCGCCGCGCCGGCGACCGCCGTGTCCACCTGCCGATAGTGGACGGCGATGCTCGTCAACTTCCGTTCGTGCCAGAATCCAAGCGTGGTCGGTGCCGCCGCTCGTATCGGCTCGGCGATTCGGTCCAGCACGGCCGTGACATCGTCCGGAAAAAGCTCCATGTGCGGCCCGGCGATTTCCGCTCCGTGCCCACCGACCATCCACGCGCCTTCGAGCACGCCCAGCCTCGCGCGAAGATCCGACAAGCCTCGCCCCGACACGATCGCAACGCACGTCTGAGGCAAGGCAATCGCGCGGCGCAAGAGGTCGATCGTTGATCTCGGCGGCGCCACCATGTGAGGCCGCTCAGCGATCGCCGCGAGTGTGCCGTCAAAGTCCGTTGCTATCAGCAGCCGTGCCGAATGGGCAAGCACGGTGAATCGGTTCTTCATGCCGATGTCCTCACGAAGAGGGTTCTCGTTTATCGTGTGCGTGCATACGTTGATATACACGGGCAGCCGACGCGGGCGTACGTACACACGACGCCGCACACGGATCGGCCTGATGGGATCGACAACCTCGATAGGCCAGTGCCGTATGCGTGTCAGAGCCTAGCAAACATAAACTCCCGCGGCGACACCGGGGGAAAGTCTTCTTTTCGCGCGGTCAGAATACCGCACGCCACAACCTATCCGGCTCGATGCCGTCACGGCACAGCGAGCCGATCCACGGAGTTGGTGCTTTAGGTGATCGCGTAGTCTCCGAACACGCCGCAAGTCATGGCGGCGCGGCGGAGGCCGTACAGATTATCGTCCCGACGCCGCCGCGCCGTGCAAACTCATCATCGCGCTCACGTCGATCTTGAGGTGCTGCGCCACACGCTTGCCGTAGTCCTCGTCCGCACGGAAGAAGTGGCACAGTTGACGCACCTGCACTTCGTGCCGGGCTTGCCCGAGCGCACCGGCGATCCGCCGAGTCAGCCGATCCCGGTGCGACTGATCAAACATGCGGTACAGATTGCCCGCTTGCGTGTAGTCGTCGTGATCGACTGTGCTGTCGAACCGATCGACGATGGTTTCGCCGATTGTCCACGCCGGATCCACGAATGCCGGTGACGGCTTCGGGGCCGATGCGATCGAGTTCGGCCAATAGTTCGGCGCGGCGCCTTCCGCGCCGTTGTCGAGCGCGCCGTCCCGCATGTAATGCATCACCGGGCACCGCGGCTGGTTCACTGGGATCTGGTGATGGTTCGCGCCCAATCGGTGCAGGTGTGTGTCGGCGTAGGACATCAATCGGGCCTGCAACATCTTGTCCGGGCTGGGGCCGATTCCCGGCACGAAGGAACTCGGTTTGAACGCCGCCTGCTCGACCTCCGCAAAGTAGTTCAGCGGGTTGCGGTTCAGTTCCAGTTCACCCACCTGGATGAGCGGGAACTCCTTGTGTGGCCACACTTTGGTCAGGTCAAACGGATTCCAGCGGAACGTCGTCGCCTGCTGCTGCGTCATCACCTGGATATGCACCCGCCACTTCGGGAACTCGCCCCGCTCGATCGCGCTGAACAGGTCGCGCTGGTGGCTCTCGCGGTCCCCGGCGATCGTCGACGCCGACTCTTCGTCGCTCAGGTTCTTGATCCCCTGCATCGAGCGGAAGTGGAACTTGCACCACACCCGCTCGCCCGCAATATTGATCAGCGAATACGTGTGGCTGCCGAACCCGTGCAGGTGCCGGTACGACGCCGGGATCCCGCGGTCCGAAAACAGAATCGTGACCTGGTGCAACGACTCCGGGCACAGCGACCAGAAATCCCACTGCATGTCCATGTCGCGCACGTTCGTTTGCGGATGACGCTTCTGCGTGTGGATGAACATCTGAAACTTGTACGGATCACGCACGAAGAACACCGGCGTGTTGTTCCCCACAAGATCCCAGTTGCCCTGATCGGTGTAGAACTTCAGCGCGAACCCACGCACGTCACGCTCCGCGTCGGCGGCCCCGCGCTCGCCCGCGACCGTCGAGAATCGCAGGAACGCCTCGGTCTTCTTCCCCACTTTCCCGAACAGACTCGCCCGTGTGTACTTCGTCACGTCGTGCGTGACCGTGAACGTGCCGTACGCGCCGGACCCTTTGGCGTGAACGACCCGTTCCGGGATCCGCTCGCGGTTGAAGTGCTGCATCTGCTCGAGCAGTTGCACGTCCTGCATCAAGAGCGGCCCACGCGGCCCAGCGGTGAGCGCTTGCTGCACACCGATCGGCGCGCCGTTGAGTGTCGTGAGTACCGGGCATTCACCCGTGTTTGTGTGTTCGTGATTACTGGACATTGAAGGCTCCTGAAGCGAAGTCATGGATCACGCCGGATCAGAAAGATGACATCTCTAATGGTGGATTGTCCCATACAGCATATCATTTGTCCAACCGATCATTTCAAATCCACTGATCGGAAATACCTATGAATCTCACCGATCTTTCGTTTCGTGATCTTGCCGCCGCACGCGCCGTCGCCGAGCATCGCCACTTCGGACGGGCCGCCGAAGCCCTCCGAATCGCGCAGCCAACGCTTACGGCCCAAATCCAAAAAATAGAACGCTCCCTGGGCGTCCGGCTCTTCGAGCGCAGCGGTCGCCGCTTCATCGTGACACCCGAAGGTCAGCGGCTGATGCCCATCGTCCGCGACCTGATCGCAGGTGCCGAGCGGCTCCGCTCCTCCGCCGCCGAAACCTCCGACACCTCATCCCCTCTGCGCGTCGGCATCATCCCGACTCTCGCCCCGTACATCATGCCCTATTTACTGATTTCAAACAGTACGAACCCTTCGTCGGGTGTTCCGGCTGGTCGAGCAACCCTTGTGCGACACCGAGCCGCCCTGCCCGCACCGGCCTTCGATGTCACCGAACAGACCACCCCCAGCCTCGTCCGCGCGCTCATTGATGGCACCATCGACGCGGCACTGCTTTCGCTCCCTGTTCGCACCGAATCGCTCGACACGGTGCCCCTCTTCGTCGAGCCGTTTCTTCTCATCGCCCCCAAAGGCTGTGAACTGCTTTCGCAATCTCGGTTGTCGCCTTCCCGCCTCTGTGTTCGTGACATGGTGCTGCTCGACGAAGGGCATTGCCTGCGCGACCAGGCATTGGCCGTCTGCGCGAAACGCCGCGGCACCACCCCGCGCCTCATCGCCACAAGCCTCGAGACCCTCAAATATGTCGTCGCGTCGAGCAAGGGCTATTCGCTCATCCCGCGCCTGGCCAGCGACCTGGTGCCGGCCCTCCGCCCGCTCGTCGGCGTGCGTGACTTCGACGAGCGGGCGCCCTCCCGGCTCATTGGTCTGTGCTTCCGGCACGGTGCTTCACGCCGGGCGGAGGTCCAATCTCTCGCATCTCACATCAAAGGTCGGATGCCCAGCACGGTGAAGATTTCTGAGTAGGTAGGCCGCGCCGGGTCCGGCATTCGTGGCGACACTCCCCATCGGTTCCAATTCGCCTGCCCCGACACGCCTCGGCAGAAGTTGCTAAACTGTCATTCAGACATTCCAACGATGCCCCACCGAATCTATCGGTACTATCCAAACCGGCTCACCGCACAGCCCCCAACACCGATATGCCACTCCCAGACCTTCGATACACCCCCGGCAAGGTTCCCGATGGCTACCACGCCGTACCGATCACCGCGGCCCAAGCCGCCGCTCCGCTGCGTGTCTGCACGCTCGTCAAGCCTGCAGGTACGACCGCCGGCGTGAACGCGACCGGTGCGCCAAGCACCGGCGGGCTCGTCTTGCTGCGTTCACACATCGACGCTCGTGTGTATCTCGGCTGCGTAGTTGACGCCGCGGGGTATCTTCACGATTGGGCCGAGGTGTGGGTGCAGAGTACCGAGGGATTGGTCGATTCGATCCCAGCGTACCGCGACGCGCTCTCCAATCACGCCATGGACCAGCGCTGGCTATCGCAGGTACGTGCCTACGAACGTTTCGAGCGTCCCATACTCATCCATACCGGGTTTGAAGGCCGCTCGGGTACGAACTCGCGCCCGCCTGTCACCTTTATCGATGCCGGTCCGCAACCTTCACCCGTGCACCCGATCGATCAGCACAGCGGCGAGCCTTGGGTGCTCTGCGAGGACGACGCGGTACTGATCGCCGCCGGGCTTCCTCCGTATTCCACCACGCTGCACCGCTATTTGTACCTGCCGGAAAAAGGTACAGAATCGAACTTTGTGGCCGCGTCGAGTGGATCGCCGGCGAATGCCAGGACTCGCCCACTCGCCGACTTGTTTCCGGGGCGTCCCCCGCTGCTCGCGTTCAACCCTGGTGCCGGGCTGCTGCTGGTCCGCCGCGCCGGGCCGCTCTCGTACTCCGCTTACCTGGATGTCGTCTCGGGCGTGCGTCCTGCCAATACCGAAGCCGTCGGCGGTGTCGCGCACGGTCGCTCGACGGTTGGTACGGGCCTCGCCCTCGGCGCCGCGGGATCGGCTCACGCGGATACGGTCGCCTGGGCAGAAGATGCCGGGCTGTTCCTCGGCCAGCAGGGCAAGTGGGGACGCCTTATCGAGACACTCCACCTCAAGGTGCGCGCCGTTGCGGATTCGATCGCGGCGGTCCGCGCGATCACCGAATCCTCCCAGCGTCCCGTGCTCAACCTCTCGCCCGAGAGTTTTCAGGTTCATTTGTCCGACCCGGCTCGCGGGCTGCCGCACGTCTGGTCGGCCCGCGTTTCGCTCGTGGATCCCGGGGATGCCATCGCGCTGGCGATCAAGGCCAGCGACGCGCAGCACTACATCTCACCCACCGCAGGCGCACTCAGTATCTTCCGGCCCACCGGTGCCGGCACTGCCACGAGAGGCGTCGCCACACTCCGTATCCGGCAAATACTCAACCCCTCCGCCGACTCCCTCGTGCTCGAAGGGACTCTCTCGACGGATCAACGCGTACTCGCCCAGCCCACCGACCTGGTTTGGGTCCGGCTGTCGCTCGGCGGGGGTACTGCCGGGGCCGCCACTGGCGGGCGGATCGACCTGTACGGGCGTTTGGAGTCCGACGCCGCGCTCGCCGGGGGCGAATGGCGATTTCGTACCATCGGCCAGCGTTTCTCCCCGGCGGATGTCGCGCTCATCCAATCCGCCACCGGCGTTCCGCTCTCCGGGTCACACTTCGAGATCATCCCGCTGGTCGCCACGCCCGTTGACCTCTACGCATTGGCTGTCCTGGGGGCCAAGACGCTCCTGACCGACTCGAAGACCAGTTTGCCAGTCGTATTGGACGAACTGCTCAGTCTGGCCCGGCAAGTGGCCCATGAGTACGACGCTTCGGTCTCCCTCACCAAGCGGGTTGGCGCGATCTTTGCCCGTGACGGGCGTTGGCTGGAGGCACTCGGGCCGCACCGGCTCTCCGCCGATCCCATCCAGCCCACCGAAGCATTTGACCTCGTTCCCGCCGCGCTGTGGTGGGAAACTTTGGCGGCTCTCGTCCGGATGTTCCCCGGCGTCGGCCCGGACAGTTCGAGCCGTGGGCTTGGCGATGCCCCGTTCGGTGGCATGCACTTGGTATTCGATCAAGCCATGGAGGATTTCGACCGCATCGTCCGTCAGACTCGGAGTTTGATCGTGATTGATTGGAACTACAACCGTGAGATTCACGCCGTCGTTAGGCAGTACGCGGCTGGAGTAGGTGGTGCCGGTGGGAGCGGTGCTGGTGGTACTGCAAATCGGTAGTACAAGCCGATGAACTCGTGTGATTGGTGAGAATAGTCTTGCTCTGAGAGACCGGTCGTCCATAAGCCACCCTAAATAGGGTGATACACACTCCGGCCCGTTCTCAGAGTCGCATGATCCGGTATATTCTTCTATATAGGAGCTTATTGATGAACCGAACGTTCCGAAACACGATCTCGCTGTGCGTCGCGGCGGCCTTCGGGCTGCTCATCGTCGGGTGCAGTTCGACCCCCTCCATGCAGCGTCACGATGTCACCGTCGCGCTTGCCGATGATGTCAGTGCCGGCAGCGACACCTACACGGTGTACCTCGTCGGCGTCGCGTCCGACGAAAGCACCTTCGGCAAGATGCAGGCAACGAGCGTCGACGATTTCATCCGCAAGGAAGACCTCCGTAAACTGTCCCCCACGACGACTTTTACCCTGAATCAGGGCAACTCGGCACCGAAAACCCTCCCAGCGAACGCTCCGATGTGGGATGAGTGGGCAAAGGCGGGGGTGATGAACCTGTTTGTGATTGCTGACTTGCCCGAAGCACCTGCCGATCGGTCGCCGACGAGCGACAATCGTCGTGTGATCATTCCACTGGGGACCGACCGATGGGACGGTCAGAGCAAGTTGAAAGTGACCCTTCGCCGCTCGGCCATCGATTATTCACCCAAGCCCAACCCGGTGAAGAAGTAAATCGGAACCGCGGTGTCACGAGATTGGCGCGCGAATCAAGTCAATACACACAAATCCCCGCGGTCAGTGCGGGGATTTTTGTTGGGCGTTGTGAGAATGCACAAGGTGATTGTTGCGGGTATGCTACTTTAATGGAGTCGGACGGTGCGGGTAGGCCGTGGGTGTGTTCGGGGGTACTCGATCGGGGTGCGTGGAGTGTGCATGGAGCGTGTGGGTGGGCGGGATTGAGTTGTACGCATGGAGCAAGGCATGACGCTGGTCGAACTGTGCGAACCCCTATTTCAGTACATCTGCCGACTGAGCCGATCGACACGGAAGGGGATCCGGATCGAACTCACGACGGTGCGGAGTGAAGTGAAAGCGATCTTGGCCGATATCAAGGCCAAGGCGGGGTTGGATCGCAATCTCGTGGCGCAGTTCGACAAGATCGAACTGGTGTTGCTGTTCTTTGTGGACTTCATGGTACGAGAGTGTGTCCGCGGGACCGGCGGGGGGGGCGAACGCTGGCAGGAACTCGCGGCGGAGCGCAAGGAACTCGCGGGTGACGAGAGGTTCTTTGACCTGCTTGAAGAGACGCTCAAGGAATCGGGCGACGCGGCGACCGAGCGTCTGGCGGTGTTTTACACCTGCATGGGGCTTGGGTTCACGGGGTGGTACGCCGGGCAACCGGAATACTTGCGGAAGAAAATGCTGGAGATCTCGGCGCGGACTCGCGCGATGATGGACACGGACCAGAACTCGAAGATATGCCCCGAGGCGTATGAACATGTGAATACGTCGAACTTCATCGAACCGCCCGGGAAGAAACTCATCGGCGTGGGTATCGCGCTTGTGGGGCTGTTCATCCTTGTGGTGGGGCTGAATATCTCGCTGTACTACAAGGCGGACAAACGGATGAATCAAGCGGTGGAGTTGATCGTGAATAAGGGGCAGGAAGCCGGGAAGTAAGCGAAGGGCGGTTGCCCCAGTGGGTGTTTTGGAACGGAATGGGCGGTGGAAGATGGTCGCTGTGGAGTAGAGCATGAAGATGCTGGAATCATTTGGTGAACTCAAGCCGCCGATGAAGGCGGTCGTGGCACTTGGTGCGGGCGGCGGGCTGATCGGGGTGATTGGTTCGATCATTGGTCGAGAATCGCTGCCGATCATCGCGGGCGGCGTTGTTCTGGTAGGGCTTTTGCTGCTGGCGTACAAGTTTGCGATCAAGTGGTGGGAGAAGCGCAAGGCATCTCCGATGGAGAAAGCGATCCGGACGAGCGCGGCGGCGACGCCGACGGGGATCGCCGAGCCGGCGAAGCGAGCGCGGCTCGATGACCTGCGGAAGAACTTCGATACCGGGGTCGAGAAGTTCCGGGCTGCGGGGAAGAACTTGTACAGCCTGCCGTGGTACGCGCTGGTGGGGGAGCCGGGGTCGGGGAAGACCGAAGCGATTCGGCACTGCAATGTGGGGTTTCCGCCGGGTTTGCAGGATCAGTTGCAGGGTTCCGGCGGGACGGTGAACATGAACTGGTGGTTCACGAACCACGCGGTGATTCTGGATACGGCGGGGCGGTTGATGTTCGAGGAGGTCGATCCCGGCGCGACGAATGAATGGCATGAGTTTTTGAAACTGCTCAAGAAGGTTCGACCAAACTGCCCGATCAACGGGATGTTGCTGGTCGTGCCCGCGGAGAGCCTGATACGAGATACGGCGGACGCGATCGAGCGCAAAGCGGGGAAAATCGCGGCCCAACTGGATCAGATCCAGCGGGTGCTGGGGGTTCGCTTCCCGGTGTTCGTGGTGATCACCAAGTGCGACCTGATCAACGGTTTCCGAGAGTTTTTCGATGAAGTGACCGATCCGTCGCTCCAGCACCAGATCATGGGCTGGTCGAACCCGAATCCGTTGGATACCGCGTTCAATCCTGAACTGATCGATCAGCACCTCAAGACGGTGCAGGAGCGGCTGGTGCGTCGGCGGATGGCGCTGATGCAGGATCCGGTGAATACGGAGAACGCGAGCGCGAGCCGGACGAGCCAGGTGGACGCGATGTATGCGTTCCCAGAGAGTCTGATGAAGATCGGGCCGCGGCTGCGGCGGTATCTGGAGATGATCTTCGTGGCGGGAGAATGGTCGTCCAAGCCGCTGTTTTTGCGTGGGATTTACTTTACGTCGTCGATGCGAGAAGGAACCGCGCTGGACGCTGACCTTGCGGATGCGCTGGGTATGCCGGTGGAGGCGCTACCGGAGGGGAAGGTGTGGGAGCGGGACCGGGCGTACTTCCTGCGGGACTTGTTTTTGCAGAAGGTGTTCCGCGAGCGGGGTCTGGTGACGCAGGCGTCGAATACGAGCGCGCACATGAAGCAACGGCGCGGGATGATCTACGGGAGCGCGATCGTAGGATTTCTGCTGCTGCTTGGCTTCACGGTCGTGGCGGGGAAGAACTTGTCGTCGAGCGTGGAGGAGCCGTCGAAGTTTTGGGAATCGACGGGGCAGGTGTACATGAAGACGGAGCGGATCGAGAACAAGACGAACTTTCCCGGTGGGGATTATTTCAACCCGCTGGTGTGGGCGCAGAGCAGCAAGGCGCCGCCGTTTTCGTATGAAGGCGGACGGCAGAAGGCGGACCTCGTGAAGATCGCGGCGGAGGAGAAGAACGCGACGCCGGGGCGGTTCCCGTTGGAAGTGAAGGAGCAGGCTGGGGCGAAGATCAAGACGCCGTTCGTGTTCTCGGCGTGGGGAGTGGTGGCGGGGCGCGGGAGTTTGAACTTTGCATCGGAAGGCAGGCAGAAGGCGGCGGGGGTGATTGTGGAAGAAAGCGTGCTGAGGCCGGTGATCGAGGCGGCGAGGCTGCGGCTCAAAGACGACATCGAGAGCGGAGCGGAATCGTCTGGGGTCGTGGCGGAAGAGAATGCGCGCGCGTTGGCGGAACTGGTGAGGCTGGAAGTCGCCGCGGTGAAGGGGGCGCAGGGGACGGGCACCACGCTTGTGAACTTGATGCCGTATGTGTTCCGAGCCGAGGTGGGGAGCGGACCTGCGGATGCCCCCGCGGCGGGCGGAACGCGGCAGACGGCGGCG
>JBGSIF010000029.1:0-9193 GCA_041742635.1 Phycisphaerales bacterium | reverse complement strand
CCGGCGGCGACGGAGCCGAACTGCGGTGCGTCGAGCAGCGCGGCCTCGAAGACCGGCCCGGTGTAATACGCCAGCCCGCGGGCGATGCTCAGGTCCACCGCGACGCGGTCGTCGGCGTAGCCGAGCGAGCCGAGCGTGTCGGAGATCCGCCGTAGCACGGCGATCTCGGCTTCTGAACTCTCGATCTTTGCAAAGGTGCGCATGAGTTGATCCAGCACGCCCGCGCGCGTGTCCCCCTTGATATTGAGGAACTCCTCGATGCGCCGGACCTGCGAGGCATCCAGCCCCAGGCCGGGGATCTTGTCCCCCGAGTCGTCGGTGTAGCCGGTGGAGAGTTCGAGGCGGACCTTTTCGATGCCGATCTTGTCGAGTTTATCCAGCACACGGAAGACATCGGTAGCGGGGCGTTCTTCCTCGGTGGTCTCGACGGTCACACGCCCGCCCCCCACTGTCCTTTTCACCCGCAGCACCGCGGGCACCTCGGCGAACTTCAGGAGCAGTTCGAGCACCTTGCGGCTGGAGAACTTGATGCAGTACCGCCCCACGTTCAGTGCCGAGAGGGTGTCGGCGAGGGCAGCGATGATCTCGGTATCGGCCAGGTCATTCTCGACGCCGACGGAATCGATATCGAACTGGGTGAACTCGCGGTAGCGCCCGCGGTCGGGCTTGTCGGCACGCCAGACGGGAGACACCTGATAGCGGCGGAACGGCCGCGGGAGGTCGGGGTACTGCGACACCACCCGCGCCAGCGGCACCGTCAGGTCGAAGCGCAGCCCGAGCCGTTCGTCTTCCGGCCCCTTGACGCCGAAGATCGACGAGTTGGCTTCACTGCCGCCGGTACCCACAAGCACATCGAGGTGCTCGATGGCGGGCGTGCCCAGGGGGACGAACCCATAGTTTTCGTAGACGCCGCGGATGGTGTCGATCAGGCGCTGGCGCGCGGCCATCTGATCGGGGAGGAAATCGCGGAGGCCGCGATACAGGCGGGGTACGACTTGGTCGGGCATGGATCAGCCTCGGGCGTGAGAGTGAGCGTGCGATCGAAGGGCCGAACGCCAGCGTAGGCGAGCGGGCTTCGCGGACTCGGAGAAGGTGGCTCGGCCGGGCGGAATGCCCGGTTGACTCGTGAGTCGGTCGGATGGTGAGTATGACGAAGGGTACCGCCGCACGCACGTTCAGGCGTGCGGCAAGGCGTGTGCAGAGTGGTGCCGCTGCATGTTCATCAAATACCAGCGGTGGGGATTGAACCCACTACCTCTTGATCCACAATCAAGCGCTCTACCAACTGAGCTACGCTGGCAACTCGGGTAAGTGTATCGGCCCAGTCGCGTCAAGACCAGAGGCCCACACGCCGACAGGATTCAGTTGAGCGGCACGCCGTTGCCATCGCTCGTGATCACGACGATCTCCACGAGCACCCAGATCCCAACCGCAACGAGGCCGATCGCGGACAACCCGAACGTGCAGAAAATCAATGCCGCGCAGCTGACAGTGATGCAGACCTGGGCGACCGCCGATCCGGTATGCCCGGCGACAAAGTTGTGTACCCCAAATCCGCCCAGGAAGAGCGCGAGCAGGATATAGACCAATCGGCTGCACTTCGGCACCCGTGCCACCGACCAATCCACCGGCGACCGCGTCGGGGGCATCGCGTGCATCGGGGGGTGCGGGGGGTGCGGGGGGACTGAAGGGGCACGCTGTTCGTTCGCCACCGCCTCGAACGGCACGCGAACTACTGCCCCGCACCGCGGGCAGGTGATCGTTTGGCCGCCGAGTTCGGGCGGCGAAGTCGCTTGCATCTCGCAGTTCGGGCAACGGTAGATGATCATGCTGAGAACCCCGGATTACACTTCGCTTCGCTCGGCGAGCGTAGCGTACTTCGCGGATCGCCCACGTCGAGTCGCCACGCTCGCACCCAGCAGGAAGACACCAGCGCTCAGCACCGGCACGCTGAACGCGAACCAAGCCGGCTCCTTCCCGACGTCGGCGAGTTCCTTGAGCACTTTCATCGCGTATTCCGTTGACGTTTCGCCCTCGCCCGCCGGCGCACGCACCGGCGGGTCGGGCTTGTTGTTGTTCATCACCGCTCCCCCCAGCCCGACCACCAGCATGATGCCCGCGACAACCACGCCCGGCCTCCACGAGCGTGCGATCAGCCCGCACAGCGACCCGCTCACAAACGCGATCCCAACGCTCCCGACCAGCACAATGGTGTTGAACGTCCTCGACGTCCAGTACTCACCGGAACGCAGCGTCCCTTCGATCCCTAGCGCGAAGGTCGCGCCCAGGAACATCGCCATGACCAAGATGTTCATGATGATGTACGAAACCACCACCGCGATGATTGCCCGCACCATAAACATGCCTCCCGATTGAGCCGGATGTTTCGCCCATCGCCCCAAACCACCCGAGCACCGAGCCCCTCTCATCGCTCAGCCCATCTTCGCCAGTTCTTCTTCGGACACCTCAAAGTTCGCATAGACCTTCTGCACATCGTCGTTGTCTTCGAGTTCGTCGACCATCGCAAGCATGGCCTTGGCCGCGTCGCCGGTGAGGGTGACGGAGTTCGTCGGGATCATGTCCACCGCGGCCTCGGCGATGTGCATCCCACCCCCCTCGATCACATTCTTCACCGCATGAAACGCGGTCGGCGACGTGTACACCGTCCACGTCCGGGCATCGGCCCCAGTATCAGCCCCGTCCTCCGGCGGCGCGACGTCCTCCGCCCCCGCGCTGATCGCCAGTTCCATCAATCGGTCTTCCGCAACCGGCAGGAGTTCATCAAGCCCCTTGCGGCTCGCCGGATTGTTCGCGTTCGTCGCCACCGGCTGCATCCCGTCTACCACGATCCGCCCCTTGCACTCGAACATGAACGCAACGCTCCCGCTCGTGCCCAGATTCCCCGCGTGGGTGCTGAAGATCAGCCGAACGTCCCCCGCCGTGCGGGTGCGGTTGTCCGTCAGCGCATCGACGATGACGGCGACCCCACCCGGGCCGTAGCCTTCGTATCGCACGTTCTCGAAGTGGTCCGTGCCGAGCAGCCCCGCGCCTTTCTTGATCGCCCGCTCGATCGTGTCTCGCGGCATGTTGGCATACCGCGCCTCGTCGATCGCGTATCGCAGCGACAGATTGGAGTCCGGATCAGCCCCGCCCATCTTCGCCGCGACCATGATCGCCTTCGCGCACTTCGTCCACGCCTTGCCACGTTTCTTGTCAACGGCGGCCTTGCGGTGCTTGATGTTGTGCCATTTACTGTGTCCGGCCACGCTCGATCCCTCGCTGCTGTTCGTGCGGCTCGCTCTCGTCCCTCGCCGGGACTTGGTCGCCATGTCATGCGACGCTCCGATGCGGTCAAACTCAGTTTACAACGCTCCCCATCACGTCGGCTTGGCCCGATCGCTCGCACGCCCCTGCGACTTGGTCCCCCGTGCGCCCGGCGGCATGGCCGGTGGGGCAACCGGTATGCCCGGTGGCGCAGCATCCGGCCCATCCACCCGCCCAGCGATCCGTATCCCCGGCGGCAACGTGTCGGCCACGACAGGCCGCTCGTCCGAGCGGCTCTGTAGCCGTAGGTATACCTGCGTCAACTCCCCGGCCCGCACCTTCCGCTCGACCCACCCCGCCGCACCGTCGATAGTTTCATCGGGCTCAATCGCTTTCGCATCAAGCAATACCCCCATGAGACGCGAGTCCATCGGCATCGAGTGGTTCCCGTGCCCCAGCATCGCCAGCCGAGACGATACAAACCCCGGCACCCCGCTGAGCGACTCCAGATACTGCTTCGCCTCTCGCTTGCCCAGTTGCTGGACATGCTGGAGCGTGACGGCGTGCCGCTGACGGTATACGTCGTTCAGCGCCGCCCGCAGCCGCTCAGCCCGCACGAGCGCCTGCGGGTACCCATCCCCGAACAGCCGCACCAGGTCACGCGGCAGGCACACACGCAGTTCGTTGAAATCGACCACCCCGGCCTCGATCCGTTTCATCGCCGCCGCCGCGCGTGCCTGTGTACATTCCCACAGCAGCATCGAACGCACGAACTCCGCCAGCATCGGCTCGTCCGGATCGATCGACGGCTCAATCACCGGCGGCTGCACGTCCGGATGCTCCTTCGCCAGCCGTTCCAGCAACACACCCAGTTTGGCCGCATGGTCCACGCTCACTCACGCCCCCGATCCGCACCCCCGTCTCCTCTCCCTTCCTCGGCCCCCTCGGCGTCTGCGCCTTCACGATCGCCGGCGGGTGCTTCCGTCGCCGCCGGCAGCCCGCTGGCCGCCCGTTCCTCGGCGATCTTGGCGATCGCCGCAAGCGTCTGCGCTTCTTTCTTCAGCGTTGAATCGACCTTGAACGCCAACTGCGGCACCGACCGCATGTCCACCATCTCGCTCACTTCGTGCCGTATATGCCGCGCCGCGTCTCGCAGCCCGTAGTACACCATCTGCTGCTTCTCAGCTGGCAACACCGACACACGCACCGTCGCGTTCCGCAAGTCTTGCGTCACCTCGACGCTGAGTACCGTGACCAACCCCGATACGCGCGGATCGTGAAGCCCGCGCGCCAGCACCTGCTGGATCGCGTAACGAAGGGTCGACGCCACTTTCTCGACTCGGTGACTCATGTTCATCAGGATAGTCGTGCCAGACTGCCCACGCCGAAATTCGGTTCCCCATCCCCAACTCGCCAACTCACTGACTTCCTGACTTCAATACTCCGCCAGATCCATCCACCCCTCATTCCCCCCGCCGTTCGTCCGGAGTCCACAGCGGCTCGCCATCCCCTCCGGCCTCGTCCGATTCAACCTGCCCCGCGCTGATGATCTGCTTCGAGAAGTCCCCCAGGCTCGCCTCCGCCGCCCCGCTCGCCCAGTCCGGCAGCGAGTGGAGTTTCGCCAGTACCCGGTCCAGGACATCCGACAGGTGCTTCCCATCGCTCGACACGGCGGCAAGCCCCATCCGCGCCACGTTCCACACATCCATCCCCCCCACTTCCGCGACCGCCACCATGTGCTCCCGGTGCAACCGGTCCTTCACCGACCGCACCACCCGACGCTTGTCCTTCAACGACGACGAGCCGGGGATCAAGAGATCGAACTGGATGATGCCGAGGTACATCCGGCATGATAATGCTGTCAGGCCCCATCGGCACAGACCCAAGCAATATCACGCACTTCCGTAACGAACGAACCGTCGGTACTTCAAATCATCTCGGATAATTCTCTCTTGCATGAAAACCCACCGATCGCCGACCCGGTCTAATCATGGACTGGACAATCGACTATGAACCACGACCCCAGCGATGCTTCGGTGCTCTCTCGCTTCACGCGCGGCGACCCCGAAGCCCTCGGCATCCTCGCGGCTCGATACGAAGCATCCCTGTTCGGGCTTGCTCGCGGATTGCTCAACGGGAACGACGACCTGGCACGCGAAGCCGTCCAAGAGTGCTGGGTCCGGGTCATCCGCCACGCCGAACGGTTCCGCGGCGACTCCGCGGTTCGCACCTGGATCTACCGGATCTTGGTCAACCGCTGCCTCGATGCACGAGCGAGAGAAGCACGATCCGCGCACAACGCCGCGAACGCCGAGGCCCTCGGGTTTGACCAAGACTTCCTCGATCCTGCCGACGCGGCCACCTCGGCTGATCTTGGCACGCAGGTCGCGCACATCGTGCAATCGCTGCCCGAACCCATGCGCGTCGTACTGATTCTCTGTTACCACCGCGGGCTGACGCACCAGCAGTCCGCCGAGGTGCTGGGCATCCCGGTAGGCACGCTCAAAACCCGGCTGCACGCCGCGCTGAACCGCCTCCGTGAATCGCTGACGCCGGAGAAAACCACATGAAGCCGAACACAAACGCCTCTCGCCGATCTCTCGGCATCCCGACGGAACCCGCCGGTGACGGGACACTCCCCAGGCTCGATACAGACTTCCCGCTTGACCCGAGCATCCGATCGTCGCTCGAAGCCCTCTGCGAGCCGCTCCAGCCGACGGTCCCCATCTGGCGCGAAGCACTCGCTCGGCGGCCCGCCCGACGCCCCCTCGCTTCGCTCGCACGCCAGCCGATCCGGCTTCGTTCCTCACCCCTACTCGCGCTCGCCGCGATGCTCGTGATTGTCATCGCCGCCGTGATGCTCCTGCTCCCTTCGCTCGGGAAAGCCCGATCAAGCGCCCGGCACGCACCCGCCATGGCCGGGATCATGGCCGAAGAGCAGAAACTCGCCGTCGAACCGAGTTTCGCCGCAGCAAGCGCGGATCGCGCCCGGCTCTCGAAATCGGGCGAGTCGCTCGCCACTCCCGCCGCCGCTTCCGTTGTTTTCGCCAACCAACAGCCCGTTTCATCTGACTCCCCGCGCCACGTCATCCGCAACGCCACCATCGAACTCCGCTCCGGCGATGTCCCCGCCGCCTTCGCCAAGGCGTCGCTCATCGTCAGCGAACCCCTCGGCGAGTTCATCGAGCGTTCATCTCTCTCCGGCAACGCACCAGCCCACTCCGCCGAGGTGGTTCTGCGCGTCGCCGCGTCACGCCTCGCAACCGTGCTCACGCAACTCCGCGCACTCGGCGTCGTCACCTCCGAGCACGCCCGCGGCGATGATGTCACCGACCGACTCATCGACCTCGACGCCCGCCTGCGCAACGAGCGACGCATCGAAGACGAACTCCTGAAACTCTTCGACGCCCGCCCCGACGCACCGCTCGAAGACGTGCTGAAACTCCGCACCGAGTTGTCACGAGTCCGCCTCGGGATCGAGCAACTCGACGCCCAGCGGCAGCACCTCGGGCGCGCTGTCTCGCTCGCCACCATACTCGTCATCATCCGCGCCGACGGAACGGGAACCGATCCGGCCCCGACTGGCCCGGGCCTCGGCGACTACTTCGGCCAGAAGATGTCGCGTGCCTGGTCGTCGGGCCTCAAAGGGCTGGCCAACTCAGCCTCGTTCATCCTGGAAAACCTGCTCGCCGGGCTGGTGTGGTGGATCGCGCTGCTCATCGGCATCGTGATCGGCGTCGCGCTGCTCAGGCGAGCGTACCACGCCGCCGCGAACGAGCCGGCACCGAGAATCTGAACATCACGCGGAAGTCGACCCTCACGCTCCACGCGGCGTCTTGGGGAGACAACACCGCACAACGGCACGCATTACCTCATCCCGCGACAAAAAGCACGCCCGACAGGCGCGCTCTTGTTTTCACATATTGATTCGAGAGATAGCCCGATACGCCGGAGCCTTGCTCACAGCGTCCGCTTCACCTCGATCTGCTTGTAGCACTCCAGCACGTCGCCCTCGCGGATGTCGTCGTAGCCGACGATCTTCATGCCGCACTCCATGCCGGCACGCACTTCCTTGGCATCGTCCTTGACGCGCTTGAGTTGTTCGAGTTTGCGTTCCTTCTCGATGATGACGCCGTTGCGGGTGACGCGGATGAGCGCGTCGCGCTCGACGGTGCCGTCGGTGACGTAGCACCCGGCGATCGTGCCGACCTTGCTGACCTTGAATACCTTGCGAACCTCGGCGTGCCCGAGCACTTCCTGACGCAGTTCCGGCGCCAGCAACCCCTCGGCGGCCTTCTTGATGTCGTCCGTCAGGTCGTAGATCACGTCGTACGTGCGGATCTCCACGCCCTTGTTCTCCGCCAGCGAGCGGGCCTTGCCCGACGCGATGACGTTGAACCCGACGATGATCGCCTTGGACGCATCCGCCAGCAGCACGTCGCTCTCGTTGATCCCACCCACGGCGGAGTGGATCACGCGTGCCTTCACCTCCGTCGTCTTGATCGTCTCGATCTCGTTCTTCAAGACGTCCACCGACCCCTGCACGTCGGCCTTCAGTACGATCACGATCTCCTTCACCGTGCTCGTCGCCATCTGGCTGAACAGCGTGTCCAGCGTGACCTTCGGCTGCGCCAGCGCGTCGTGCCGCTCGCGGTCACGCCGCTGCTCCGCGGCCTCCAGCGCGTGCCGCAGCGTATCGACGATGTAGAACTTATCGCCCGCATCCGGCAGCATGTCAAAGCCCGAGATCTGCACCGGGTTGCCAGGGCCGATCGACTTGTGCCGCGCGCCGCGGTCGTCGATGATGTCGCGTATGCGCCCATACGCACGCCCGATGACGACGAAATCACCGACGTTGAGTTGCCCGTCCTGCACCAGGACGTTGGCGACCGCGCCACGGCCCTCTTCCATCTTGGCTTCGACCACGGTGCCGCGCGCCGGCCCGCCGAAGTCGGCCTTGAGTTCCAGCATCTGCCCTTGCAGGTCCAGGATCTCCAGCAACTGCTCGACACCCGTGCCCTTGGTCGCCGAAGTGCGCACGATTTCCGTCGTGCCGCCCCACTCGACCGGGTTCAGCCCATGCTCGGCGAGTTGCCCAAGCGTTTGATTGATACGGGCCTCGGTCGCATCGGGTCGGTCGATCTTGTTGAGGGCTACCACGATCGGCACTTTCGCCGCCTTGGCGTGGTTGATCGATTCGATCGTCTGCGGCGCGACGCCTTCGGGTGCCGACACGACCAGTACGACCACGTCGGTGATGCTCGCGCCGCGCGCTCGCATCTCGGTGAACGCCTTGTGACCGGGCGTATCGAGGAAGACGATGTGCTTTTCCTCGCCGGCAATGTCCACCGGCACGCGGAACGCGCTGGTGGCTTGTGTGATGCCGCCCGCTTCGCCCGCCGCCACGTTCGCCTTGCGGATGTTGTCCAGCAGCGACGTTTTGCCGTGGTCGACGTGGCCCAGGATCGTCACCACCGGCCCGCGTGGGCGCTCGTCGCTCGTCTTGCGGTCCACAAACTGCTGCGACACCACTTCTTCCGCAGACCGCGATTCTTCAACCTCGAGTTCGATGTTGAAGTCGATCATGATCTCCTGCGCCTTGGCCGTGTCGATACCCGCGTTGATCGTCGTCATGATCCCTTGCATGAAGAGTTTCTTGACGATGTCCGCGCCCTTCACGCCCGTCGCCGCCGACAGGTCCTTGATCGTGAACGGCGCGGGGATCTTCACGACCCCGCCCGTGACCGCCGCGGCCTGCGATCGCTCGCCGGTGGTGCGGAGTTTCTGCTCGTGCCGTCGTTTCTTCAGGAACCCGCCCGCGCGCTGAAGCCTTGCTTCTCGCTCGATCAAATCCTGCGCTCGCCAAGCGCTGCTCGATGTATCGTCGCTCTTGCCCTTGCGCCGCGCGGGGACCGCACCAGCACCCGCG
>JBGSIF010000028.1:0-4092 GCA_041742635.1 Phycisphaerales bacterium | reverse complement strand
GGCTGGGCTGGGGGGCGGGGGAAAAGAGCGGCGGCACGCAGCCCGCCGGTCGCACCGTCGCGCACGCTTCGTACCTGATCAACCTGGCGTCCCCGGACGATGAACTGTGGAACAAATCCATCGACCTGATGGAAGAAGAGGTCCGGCGGTGCGAGGCGCTCGGCGTCGCGTTCCTGGTCCATCATCCCGGTGCGTACACAACGTCCACCCTCGACGAGGGGCTTGCACGCATCGCGCTGGCGTACAAGGATCTGTTTGCACGCACCCCGGGGTTTGCCACCGTGTCGTGCCTGGAAAACACCGCCGGGGGTGGTTCGACGATCGGACGCGACTTCGCCGAACTCGCGCGGCTGCGCGAACTGATCGTGAAGCACGCCGGGAAGGCCGCGGCCACCCGCATCGGGTTCTGCTTCGACACCTGCCACGCGCACGCCGCGGGGTACGACATGGGCTCGTTCGACACCGCGCGGACGGCATTGGATGAACTGGGCCGTGTGTGCGGGCTTGAGCACGTCCGGGTGCTGCACCTCAACGACAGCAAAGGCGCGTGCGGCTCCAAACTCGACCGACACGAACACATCGGCGAGGGAACGATCGGCCTCGAAGGCTTCCGTGCGGTGGTGAACTGCCCGGCGTTTGTCGATACTCCCCGCCCGATGATCCTGGAAACACCCAAAGGGACCACCGACGCGGGCACGCCGCACGACACGCTCAACCTCCGCCGGCTGCGGAAACTGATGGCGTAATGCCGCCTCGGGCAAACCAACTACATGAATCGCGCCACGCGGCCGCCGATCCACATCCCGGCCAGCAGCCCGCCGATCCCCACCACGTTGCTCGCGAGGACGTAACCGACGGCGGCCCCATACGAACCGCTCCGCCAGAGGTGCTGCGCGTCGAAGGCGAAGGTTGAAAAGGTCGTGAACGCACCCATGAAGCCGATGAGGATGATGTCGCGAGTGCCCGCCGTAAGCCGCCACACCCCCGCACTGCGAGGATCCATCCCGGCATCAAGTCCGTCCATGAGTCCACTCTGCGCCGCGGGGTCCGTCGCGAGCATCCACACCACCCCGAACAGAAAACAGCCGATGATATTGATGATCAGGGTGCCTAATGGGAACTTCAACGAAACCGCACGCCCGATCAGCAGAATAAGCCCGTACCGTGCCAACGTGCCCAAGGCACCAGCCAGCAGCAGCAAGACGAGTTGACGCGGGGACATCTAGGCAAGCCTCCGGGTACAGTGCGAAGGGAGCGGTCGAACACCGATGAACTATGATCACTTCATGAAGAGCAGCATACGGAACCCCCGCCCCGCCAGCCAACGGATGTGGTTGTGGCTCCGCCGCACGGCGGGGATGATCTCGCTGATCGCGCTAGCGAGCAGCGCGGTGCTCGGCACCGCGCAGTCCATCGCGCAGTCTCAGCCCGTCGTCCCCCCCACCACAACCGGCACCACCACCGCCGCACCGGACAGTCTGATCGTACCCGCGGCTCGCCAGGCCAAGAACATCGCGATCATTACCATCGACCGTGAGATCGACGCGACGATGGAGCGCAGCGTGCGACGGCGGATCGATGCCGCTGGCGCGGCCGGGGCCGACGCCCTGGTGTTTGAACTCGATACCCCTGGGGGCGAGGTCGGCGCGGTCATCGAGATCTGCAAGATGATCAAGGATTCCCCCGTGCCCAACACGGTCGCGTGGATCCACTCAGACGCCTACTCCGGGGGTGCGCTCGTCGCGCTGGCGTGCCGCGAGGTTGTCGTCTCCGAAGTGGCCCGCTTCGGAGACGCTGCTCCGATCCAGATCGGGCGCGGACCTGGTGGACGGCAACTCGTCACGATGTCCGAGACCGAACGGCAGAAGATCCTCGCCCCACTGCTGACTGAACTCACCGACTCGGCCCGCCGGCGCGGGTACGACGAGAAACTCGTCCAAGGCCTTGTGATGCTCGGCGTGGAACTCTGGCTGGTTGAGAATCCCGCCACGGGCGAGAAACTCTTCATCGACCGCACTGAGCATCAACTCCTCTTCGGCGATCCACCAGCGACAGAGCCGCTGTCTGTCTCGTCCGGCAGCGCAGGAACGACCGCCCCGGTCGTGCCCACCGTCGATCCCGCGTCCGCGCCGGCCCCGCCTGCTTCTACAGTGCCCGCGCCGCGAACCGAGAAAGACCTCGCGCCCGCTTCCCCGCAGGTCACTGAAGACCTCGCACGCCAAGTCTCCATGAACCTCGACCGGTCGTCACGCAGACCGGTCCTCACCGACGCCGACCGCGGCAAATGGAACAAACTCGAAAAGGTCTCGGACGGATCGAGCATATTCACATTCACCGAAGCCCAACTCAAGCGTTTCGGAGTCGCTGTGCAGACCGTCCGCAACGACGGCGAACTCAAATCCTTCTTCGGCGCGACCAACGCCGTGCATCTTGATGAATCCTGGTCCGAGTACCTGGTGCTGTTCCTGAGCAACCAGTTGGTACGTGGGCTGCTCATCGTTGTCTTTCTGCTGGCCTTGTTCGTCGAACTGACGCACCCCGGGGCGGTGTTGCCCGGCGTCGTCGCCGCGTGCGCACTGCTGGCGCTCATCATCCCCCCGTACCTCAACAACCTCGCGTCGTGGTGGGAAATCGCGGCGATCCTCCTCGGCATTGTGCTCATCGCGGTCGAACTGTTCGTGCTCCCTGGGTTCGGGGTGGCCGGCGTAACGGGGCTTGGACTGCTCCTCTTCGGGCTGGTCGGGATCTTCGTGAGCGGGTCGGCTACCTTGTTCCCCGGTTCCCAAGGTCAGCGGGGCGAGATGCTCTCTGCCGTGACCACTCTGCTGCTAAGTATCAGCACCGCCGGTGTTGCCATCTATTTCCTCGCCAAGCACCTGGGGTCGATCCCCATCTTCAATAAACTGGTGCTGAACGCCGATACTTCTTCGGCGGACAATGCCGGGCTGCTCGCCGCGATGGACCCGGCGGGCGACTTGCTGGTGTCCCCCGGCGACCTGGGCGTCGCCATCACGCCCCTGCGGCCCGCCGGTCGCGTGCAGGTCGGGGATCACATCGTCGATGTCGTCGGCGATTTGGGATTCATCGACGCCGGCACCAAGGTGCGCATCACCAGCGTCGATGAGTTCAAAGTTACGGTCGAGCGCGCCTGAGTGGGTCCGGGCACTTCGCCTGCTCTACGTTTCTTTCGCATGAAACCCCGACGCGACGCACCGCATCCCTTCGTCTCCCGCGGCGGGGTCAAACTCCGGCACGCGCTGGACCACTTCGGGCTTGCCGTTGCCGGGCTCCGCGCCGCCGACCTTGGCTGCTCCACCGGCGGGTTCACGGATTGCCTCCTGCAAGCTGGCGCGGCCCATGTCACTTCCATCGACACTGCCTACGGGCAGTTCGCGTGGAAACTCCGCAACGATCCGCGCGTTCGACTGCTCGAACGCACCAACGCGATGCACGCTGTTCCGACATCTGTTGATGAACACATCGATCTGGTGGTGATCGACATGGGCTGGACCCCGCAGCGTCTGTGCCTGCCCGCCGCGAAGAAGTGGCTCCGCACCCCATCGCCGATCACGATCGCTACCGGTGCGACCACGCCACGATTCATCATCACGCTCATCAAGCCGCACTATGAACTCATCCCGGGTGAGCAATCGCTCCTGCACCGCGGCGTCCTGAACACCGAACACGCCGAGCGTATCACCCATCGCGTACTCGATGCGATCCCCGCATACGGCTTGCGCGTCAACGGGTGGGTCCGCTCGCCGATCGAGGGCAGCGCCGAGAAAAAAAGCGGTAACACCGAGTGGCTGGCACTACTAGAACCGGTTGATCAAGCACAACCCGAACCTGCGGTAAGTTAGAAGGGCGGCGGATTGCCCGCAGGGGGATTCGCGGGAGCCGGTGCAGGGGCAGGCGACGGAGTCGGGGCTGCGGGCAGATCAACTGGAGTTGGTGCGGGAACGGGTGCAGGCGTGACCGGAACGGGCGGGGTCTGCACAGGGGTATCCGACCCCGGAGGCGTAGCCGAAGGGTCAGCCGCTGGAGTGGTGCCGGGGGTTGTTCCTGGGGTTGTTGTCGTAGGATTGGTCGCCG
>JBGSIF010000027.1:0-5614 GCA_041742635.1 Phycisphaerales bacterium | reverse complement strand
TGCGGGCGGGAGGGGCGGGGGACCTGCTGGATGAGTCGAACGCGTGCCCGGACCTGGAACTCGCGGTGGCGCGGGGGATCAACATCGTGATGGAAAACCCGAAGCCGTGAAGTTCAGGGGAGCCGTTCGTGAGCGGGGCCGGCGAGGAACCGACGCGGCCGGGCAGAACGACAGCAGGTGCCGCGGGGAGTAATACGGATTCGGTGTAAGTCGTGCGCTCGACGGTTTCTGGTACCTCGAAGAAGCGCGACGATTCGCTCCGCCCCCCCCAGACTCCGCTCATCGTCGGCGTGCGAGCGCCGAAGTTAGACCGAATCCGTACGAGCGTTACGTGCCCGCGTTCGGTCGGGTTAGTGTGTTCAGGTACGCACGCCAGGGGCCGACTTCGTCGCGGTGCTGCCAGGCCATCGCGAGGCACGTCTGGCGGATGTGGTGCAGGTCATGCACGGCCCAGGTTGCGAGCAACTGACCGGCGGTGACGCGGCCGAGGTACGGGTGCGTGCCGGTGCGATCCAGGTCGGCGGGCGAGAGGCTCAGCGCGAGCAGGTCGCGCAGGTTGGTGGTGCGCAGGCGGTCGAACTCATCGAGGAGTTGTGAGAGCGGGGTGGCGGCACCCGGTGGGGCGGGTGCGATGCTGGCATCGTGCGGGAAGGGGTCGAAGGGTCGCGACTCGCCGTGCTGGAGGATGATGCGGAGGCGCGGGATCCAGTCGTCGCGCTCGCCGACGATGAGGTGCCCGAGGACGTGGTACGCGCTCCAGGTGCCGGGGCCGTAGTTGAAGTGGGTCCAGTGCTCGGAGAGGCCGAGGAGGAGCGCGCGGAGTGTGGCGGGGGTGCGGTGGAGGATTTCGAGGGGGTAGGGGAGGGAGGACATGAGAAGGAGGCCGGCGATGATTCAAGCCGCTTGCATCGTCGGGAGAGATCATGCGAATCAACTCTGCGAAACGTGAGACTGCCGCCATGCATTCAGTCGCTACCGAAGAGCAACGATTGAGCATCTCGCGACGGAGCAACGCCAAACAGGTTAGCCGCGATAAGCTGCGACCACGGATCGAGCTTCGCCATAATCGCGACGATTTCGTCTCGGGATTTCCATTCCGGCCCGTCCCGTCCGAACTCACGATCAGCCGTCTGACGACGGATCGTGATACGTCCACCGACTAGCACTTCGTGAACGAAAGCAAGGTGCTTCTTTCCCATTTCGCTGCTTCGGTCATTGACGATCGCAATCAGACGGGCGGAGTTCACGGTGACGCCGATCAGTTCTTCGTGGAGTTCACGGCGAAGACAACGTTCAAATACACCTTCTGGATTCCCGGCATTCCAGTCGCGAACTTCGGCGTGGCCGCCGAAAAGCATGGTTGTCTTGCCGGCGAGTTGCGGGCGTTCGTCGGTTCGACGCTTCGCGCAGAGGTATTTACCTTCGGCGTTGCGGAGGACGCCGTAGGGGACGACTTGCTGGACGCGGAGGGACTGTTCCGCTTCGGTTCGAGGAACGAACTGTGGGGAATCGAGAACGATCCGCAGAACTCGGAGGAGTGCGTCGGGGGCATCGATGAGGCCACGTTCGGAGATCGGGGGGATGACCAACAGCATTTGTGAAATTCGGTTCCTCGTTTACGTTAAACATGGCCGCGTCTGCTGCTTGGTGGCATTACAGTGTGAGAATGTATCTGTGCGGCAGTCGGAGCATGCCCATCATTCTCGTTCCGGCGGAAGCATCAGTACGGAGAAGAGATGTATTCACTCCTCGTCGTCGGTGACGCTTAGCGGCAGAAACGTGTTCCATTTTTCGAATAGGATGATGAGCATGTAACCGCCGTTACCGCACTGAACAATATGTTCTTGCAACTCTGCGTATGTCATTTCGTGCCCGATCGTTCCGTGAACCCATTGATGTCGCGCGGCATCGATGATATTGATCCGCCGACGCATGTCATACGTTTCGAGCAGGTGGTCGATCACCGACTCGTCGCACACGCCGACGACGGCATTGAGTTTCTGATTAATCGACTCTCGTTCAAGTTGAGCAAGCCATTGGTCCGTGTTTGCTGTAAGCACTGTGCTGATATCGCTATTAAGTAGCGACTCCAAGGTGACCTTGCGGGTTTTAATAAATTTGACACTTCCCCGTGGGTGCATCCAACAGGCAGCTTTGGCCAGCAAATGAAAAAGGTGATCCAGCCCAGAATGAAGGATTACGAGTGCTCCGACGATCGACGCCGTTTCAGCGGCATTGACTGTGTCGTTGCCGTGTTGCGCCTCTCGACCGGACATCTGCTTTGCGAAAGCCTCTGCAAGTGCTACGTGATTGGCAGGATGCGTCGTTGCAAGGTCGCCTGACTCAATGCGACTCTGAATCGCCGATACTTGCCCGCGCATTCGTTCAACGATCGCAGTGAGCGAGTGTGGCTTTGTCGCTTCAAAGACTTCTAGGATTGCGGACGCACGAAAAACTGAATCGAGAAAGGTCATCGTCAAATGTCCGAAATCAACCGGGCACTTGTTCTTTGGCGTAGCGTTCATCGGAGCACCCGACGGGTTCTCTGGCATCACCACTCCGGCCCCCCGCTGTACCGCCCGTACACATCCGCCATCGCCTGCACCATTTCGCCCAGCGTGCAGTTGGCGAGGGCGGCGTCCACCAGCGCGGGCATGATGTTGTGGGGGTTGAGGCCGAGGGAAGCGGCGGCTTGGGGGAAGGTCTCCGAGCCGGGCGGGACGCCCGGTCCACTGTTGGGAGAAGAGCCGGGGTCGCCGCTTCGGCAGGTTGCCCGGATGCGGTCCAGCGACTGCTTCACGCCCGCCGCGTCGCGCTTCTGCTTGAACTTCGCCAGCCGCTCGCACTGATCGGTCTCGACCGCGTGCGAGATCTGGAGGATGTCGATGGGGCGGTCTTCGGAACCTTCGGTGAAGGCGTTGAGGCCGACGATGATGCGGTCGTGGGCCTCGCACTCTTCGCTGAAGCGGTAACTCGCCTCGGCGATCTGGCGGCGGAAGTAGCCGCGGTTGATGCCGGCGATGACGGACTGCCCGAACGTTCGGCGGGGCTGGTAGGCGGGATGGTCGGTGAGGTTGGTGGAACTGCTCTCCTGAGCAGTTCTTGAGGAGCCTTTGGAAGAGAAACTGCTCTGGAGAGCAGTTCCACCAAAGGCAGGACCACCTTTGCACTTCCAATCCGCATAGTCGCCCATCAGGTCGATCTCGTGGATGATGTCGAGGGCACCCTGTTCGATGGTGTCGGTGAGTTGTTCGACGAACCAGGAGCCGCCGAGGGGATCGACGGTGCGGGTGACGCCGGTTTCGTAGGCGAGGATCTGCTGGGTGCGGAGGGCGACGGTGACGGCCTGCTCCGTCGGCAAGCCCAGCGTCTCGTCCATCGAATCGGTATGCAGCGATTGGCACCCGCCCAGCACGCCCGCCATCGCTTGATAGGCCACGCGGACGATGTTGTTCAGTGGCTGCTGCTCCGTCAGCGAGCACCCGGCGGTCTGCACGTGCGTCTTCATGTACCACGAGCGCTCGTTCTTCGCGCCGTAGCGGGTCTTCATCATGCGGGCCCAGATGCGGCGTGCCGCGCGGAGTTTGCAGATCTCCTCGAAGAACTCGTTGTGCGAGTTGAAGAAGAACGAGAGGCGCGGGGCGAACTCGTCGATGTTCATGCCCCGTTCGAGGCAGGCTTCGACGTACTCCATGCCGTCGCGGAGGGTGAAGGCGAGGTCCTGGAGCGCGGTGGCGCCGGCTTCGCGGATGTGGTAGCCTGAAATCGAAACCGAGTTCCACTTCGGCACCATCTTGCTCTGGAACTCGATGGTATCGACGACGAGTTTGGTGCTCGCTTCGGGCGGGTAGATGAACTCGTTCTGCGAGTGGAACTCTTTGAGGATATCGTTCTGCAGCGTGCCGCCGAGTTGGTCCCAGGAGATGCCGCGCTGCTTGGCCATGGCGAGGTACATGGCCCAGATCACGGCGGCGGGGCCGTTGATGGTCTGCGACACCGTCACCTTGTCCACGGGAATATCAGCGTAGAGGCGGTGCATGTCCTCGATGGTGTCGATCGCCACGCCGCAGCGGCCCACTTCGCCGCAGGAGAGTTCATCGTCGGAGTCGCGGCCCATGAGGGTCGGCAGGTCGAAGGCGGTCGAGAGGCCAGTGTTGGTGCGGGCGGCCCCGCCGGTGGCTTTGGCGTTTTCAAGCAGGTACTTGAAGCGGTTGTTGGTGTCGTCGGCGGACCCGAAGCCGGCGAACTGGCGCATGGTCCAGAGGCGGGTGCGGTACCCTTCGGGAAAGAGGCCGCGGGTGTAGGGGAACCGCCCCGGGGCGTTGATGTCGCGGTCGAAGTAGCGAAGGGACGCGGGCAAGCCTGGGCCGGTGATGGATGCACCAGTCCCGGATCCGTCCGGCCCATACACCGCGTCGAGCACAACGCCCGAGATCGTGACGGCGTGGGGGTCGATGGCGCGGGGTTGGGTGGGGGCCGCGGCCGTGTTCGCAGGAGATCCGGCGATGCTGCCACTCGCGGCGGCGGGGGTTGACCCGGCGAGGTTCGACGCGGGGGGGAGGGGGGACGATGGTTTCGACGTGCTCATACGGCGGTTCCCTTGGTCGCAGACACGGATCGATCTTGTTGGGTGTGGATGGGAGGGCGGAGGTGTGGATGGCGGGGCGGGCGGGGCGGTACGCGGAAGCATGAGTATAGAGCGTGGGGCACAGGGCCGGACGCATCGGCCTCCCCCCCCTCTCCCCAAAAGCGGGCCGCAGGCCACTCCATCTCCCCGGTGTGTGCGCCCCGATCGAGTGGAGTACTAGGATGCTTCCGGTAGGAAGGGGCGGGCGGGGTGGGCGAGCGGGGCGGGGGGACAGGGGGGACGGGGGGGACGGGGAGAGGGGGGGATGGATCAGGGAAACTTCCTTGTTGGATACCGAGCCGCCTTGCTCTAGAATCACTTCTAGTGCCCAACATACTCCGGCAGCGGCGAAGTATGCACGCACAAAGGAGTAGAAGTATGACTCGTGCAACAGTGTTCGTGCCCGCGATCGGCCTGCTCGCCCTGATCGCGCCGGCCGCGCAGGGGTGCATTATGCAGCCGCCGCCCGTGACGCCCCCCCCGCCGTCGTGGTGGTCCATCAAGGGGCCGAGCCCGGTCGAGGGGTTCGTTCGCCAGCAGTTCTACATGACCGTCGGGATCTTCCCCCCGACCAACCCCGACGGCACGCCGTGCGTCTGCGGCTTCGGTTACAGCGGTGGAGCGATCCCCGGGCTTGTGCCGATGGGCACGAGCGTGGTCACTTGGGATCCGATCGCTGAGGAGGTCGTCGGGCAGGTGCCGGAGTTCAACCCGCTCGGTCTGAACGCGAACTCGACGACAGGGCTGAACGACGACGCGCAGTACCCCGCGGGGCGGGATTACAACTGGTTTGGCTTCGGCGGGCTGATCCCGGCGTTCTCGCCGCCCCCGCCGCCGCCGGGCGCGGTCTTTGCGATCTGCTTCGTGATCGACGTCCCCAACGCCTGGGATCCGATCCTCAAGTCGCGGTGGGGGTGCGTGGCCGGGGGGGATCGGGGACGGCAACTTCAATCCGATCTTCAATGGCCCGCACGCCGTCGGCGACCC
>JBGSIF010000026.1:0-9065 GCA_041742635.1 Phycisphaerales bacterium | reverse complement strand
GGTCCTGCCGGGCGTCGGGCGTCGGGCGCCTCGCGCTCTCCGATTCCGCCGCGTTGGTCCTCACACGCGCCAACGCCGACCTTCCCCCCGAGGCCATGTGGCTCCCCGAACACGCCGCCGGGCCGATCGACCCGCCGCTGCGCATGGATAGCCGCTTCGATCCGGCGCAGATCGAACAATGGATGACCCAGTAGCAATTCCCCGAGTATTCGCGTTGCCGCAGTGGATTCGGCTTCGGTGGAACTGGCCTCCAGAGCAGTTGAAAGATCCTACTTCTAACACCCGCTGAAGAACGCCCCGATGAAATCGAAGAAGTCCTGGGAGTTTGGTTCTCCGTCCATGTTGAAATCCGCGCTCGGCAGGCTCTCAAAGAACGCCGCCACAAAATCAAATAAATCCTGGCTGTTCACTTCGCCGTCTCGGTTGAAGTCGGCCAGGCACGGCACGCACATCGGCAGCACGCCCGCGAGTCGTCGCACGGTCCCGTTTGTTGACGTTACCCACGTTTGGCAACCGCGTGCATTGATCCCCAGCCCGCACAGATTCGTGGTACCCGTCGGGAGCGTGTGCGTCGTCACAAGCCCGCCGGTCGGCGTCAGTTCGATGATCCGCGATTCGTCACTCGACACGATGTAGAGGTTCCCGTTCGGGCCTATATCAAGATCCCCGAAGTCCACCGTAAACGTCGGATCCGCGTCTACAACGCGGAACGAGTTGATGACCGCTCCGGACACGCGGTTGATCTCCGCCACCCGGTGCGCCACCGTCCCCCCCGGCACGCCGTCTTGCACCAGAAAAAATGTCTGCCGCACCGGGTGATACGCACCACCGACGACATGGCTCGTGCCGAATGCCGTCGGGAGCGTGCCCAGCACCGCTCCGCTCGATGTGTCGATGGCGTAGATCTCCGCCGGCCCCGTCTCGCCATTGATCAGTAACAGCGTCCCCGCCGGCACCGTTATTGAGCCGACCTGAAGCGATACCGGCGCGAACTCGACATCCGCGTCGTTCGCTCCTTCTCCGGGCCGCGGCACCGTCCCTAAAAGCGTCCCGGTCGTTGAGTACCGCTGCAGCACCGCGCCGAACGACGGATACACCCACACCGTGTCGGTTGTGGCGTCGTACCCCAGCCCGACCACCGAGCCGGACGCATTGAACTGGCTCACCACGGTCACCTGCGCGCACGCCGCGCCGCCGAACGCACCGACGACGGCGCACGCACACACCCGAGCGATTTTCCCGCGTTTCATCACACACCAGCCTTTGCGGAAGGGAACCGGAACCTAATGCCACACGACACCGCGCGGCGACCAACTCTGGGTAGCCGGTCCACGCCCACTCCCGCGTCTGCGTCCCCGAGTGGCACCGGCCCGAATGGGCCGTTTGTCTCACCAGCCGGTCCGCCCAATCTACCACACGTTATCGGATGTGTCAAGCCCCAACGGCGAGTGGGCCGCCCCGGCAATACGCCCAATGACCCCGGACAACCCCAAAAGCACCCCAATGTGGGGGTTGAAGGCTCGTTTTTACACCGTTTGTGGCGAATTTCAGTGTTTCGGTGCCCTCCAACCTGACCGACGTGCCCTCCAACTTGACCGATGTGCCCTCCAACTTGACCGACGTGCCCTCCAACCTGACCGATGTGCCCTGGATGTTCAACTCCGTGCCTTCAAACGCCGCCTAATCTCTCACCCGCCCCACGCACAGGACAGTTACTGCGCTCGGGCGTCCGATTGACATCAAAAAAGCCCTACTCAAAGAGCGGGGCTTCTGTAAGTCATGCCACTGAACGTCCGACCTGACCGTTGGGCCACCCACCCTTTCCCCCTTCGACCCTCCCCTTCCTACTTCGCCTTCCAACCCGCCTTGAACTGGTTGATCGCGGCTTCGAGTTTCTTTTCGATGTCCGCGTCCAGCGCCTTCTTGGTGTTCAGTTCGTCCCACGCCGCCTTGCCCGTCGTGCGGAAGAACGCCAGCATGTCCTTCTCGAACTGCGCGACGTGCTTCACCTCGACGTTGTCCATGAACCCCTTGCTCCCGGCGTAGATCGAGATCACCTGATCCGCCACGGTGTACGGCACATACTGCGGCTGCTTGAGCAGTTCCACCATCCGCGCCCCGCGATCCAACTGCCGCTGCGTCGCCTTATCCAGTTCTGTCCCGAGTTGGGCGAAGGCTTCGAGTTCGCGGTACGCCGCGAGGTCGAGTCGCAGCGATCCGGCGATCTTCTTCATCGCCTTGATCTGCGCGTTACCACCGACGCGCGACACCGAGATGCCGACGTTGATGGCGGGCCGCACGCCGGCGAAGAACAACTCCGGCTCCAGATAAATCTGCCCGTCGGTAATCGAGATCACGTTGGTCGGGATGTACGCCGAGACGTCGCCTTCCTGTGTTTCGATCACGGGCAGCGCGGTCAGCGACCCCGCGCCGTTCTCGTTCGACAGTTTGGTCGCGCGTTCGAGCAAGCGGGAGTGCAGATAGAACACGTCACCCGGGTACGCCTCACGCCCCGGCGGGCGACGCAGCAAGAGCGACAACTGCCGGTACGCCACGGCCTGCTTCGACAAGTCGTCATAAATGCACAGCGCGTGCTTGGGCGTCTTGCCCTTCGCCCCGTTCCACATGAAGTACTCGGCCATCGTGCACCCGGAGTACGGGGCGATGTACTGCATCGGGGCCGCGGCGGACGCGCCCGCGTTCACCACGATCGTGTACTCCATCGCGCCGTATTTACGCAGCGTCTCCACGACGGCGGCGACGGTCGATTCCTTCTGCCCGACCGCGACGTACACGCACACCACCGCCTCGGGCGTGCCCCAGTACTGTTTCTGGTTGATGATCGTGTCGATGGCGACGGCCGTCTTCCCCGTCTTGCGGTCGCCGATGATCAGTTCGCGCTGCCCACGCCCGATCGGGATCATCGAGTCCACGGCCTTGATCCCCGTTTGCAGCGGCTCATGCACCGGCTGCCGCTCGGCGATGCCGGGGGCGATGATGTCCACCTTGCGGAACTCGGTCGTCTGGATCGCCGGGCCGTTGTCGATCGGCGCACCGAGCGGATCCACCACGCGCCCGAGGAGTGCTTCGCCGACGGGCACTTCCAGCAGGCGGCCGGTCGCCTTGACCATGTCCCCTTCTTTGACGACGAGGTAGTCGCCGTAGATGACCGCGCCGACGGTGTCCTGTTCGAGGTTGAAGACCTGCCCCATGACCGCACCCGCGCTGGTCTGGAACTCGAGCATCTCGCCCGCCATCGCTTTGGAGAGGCCGTAGATGCGGGCGATCCCGTCGCCGACCTCGACGACCTTGCCGACCTCGGAGACTTCGAGTTCGGCCGCGAACTGTGCGATTTCCTGCTTGATAACGCTCGTAATCTCGTCGGTCTTGATCTTCACGGTGTCGTCCTAGGTAGCCCCACTCTCCGAGTGGGATTCTTGGGTAGCCCCACTCTCCGAGTGGGGCGTCTGGGTGGCCCGGCGGTCCCCGCCGGTCTTCGTTCGTCCGTTTGAGGAAGGAGGGGACTGGAAGGGGCAAAGCGTAGCGGGGTCGTGGCGAAAAGTCACCGGGTGACAGGGGGTGGGGGGTGAGTGGGTCGGCGGGTGGGCGGGTGGCGGGTGGCCCGGAAGTCTGAACGTGATGGATGGGCGGAGGACTGAATGTGCCACCGAAGTCGCCGTCAAATGGGGGGGCACGACGACTTCGGGGCCACCCGCCCGAGCGGGGTGCGTAGCCAAACTTGATGATAAAGTAGCAACATACCCCTTGCGTCGATCGCACGGCGTGGTAAACTGGTAAAGATCTCTCTCTCTCGTTGTGTTTCCAGTTTCTCATCTGCTGGAGCCTGACATGTACCCCCGCACGCCCCGCACCCCGGGCCGCATGGCCTGTGTACTCACGCGCGCCCTCGCGTTCGCCGCGATGATTTTCTCGCTTCCATCGCTCTCCCCCACCCTCGCCCAGTCCCCTCCCCCCGACCACGGCTTCGAGTTCCGCACCGTCGGCGCCCCGGGCAACCGATCCGCGACGCAGGAGGAGGCGCCCCTCTTCTTCCCGCCGTTCTCGACGCCCGCGTTCGTCGTGGGCGCGGTGGACTATGAGTACCGCCTCGCGCGCACCGAGGTCGATGTCACGCAGTGGTTCGAGTTCGTGCAGGCGTACGCCCCCTTCTGGGAAGGCTCGCGCCTCGACCCTGCCTTCACCAGTCAGTGGATCGTGCCGAACACGCTCGATCCGAACCAGCCCGCGTCGTACCGGATCCTCAGTGGCGCGGAGCACCTGCCGGGGGATTTTAGTTGGCGCTTGGCGGCGCGGTACTGCAACTGCCTTGAAAATAACACACGCCTCGACCGACCGGCGTTCGAGAACGGCGTGTACGACACATCGACCTTCATAACAAACCCAGATGGAACTATTAACGATCAAGCCACACATAACCCCAGTGCGCGCTATTGGATCCCCATCGCCGACGAGTGGATCAAAGGGATGTATTATGATCCCGACCGCTACGGCGACGGGCAGGAAGGATACTGGCTCTACCCCGACGGCGGGAACGAACCATTGATCATCGGATACCCCGAAAACGGCGGCGAAACCAGCGCCGGCCTGCGTTTCGGCGACCCCGGCGCACGCTTCCTCGATGTCGGTTCATATCCGAATGTCCAAAGCCCGTGGGGTTTGCTTGATGCGTCGGGGGGGGAAGATGAGTGGCTGGGGGATTTGTCGCCAAGCCGCCGAGACCGAGGTGTAAAGGGCAGCCAGCAGTTTGGTGGCCCTCCGGATCCTGTTGATCGCTTGGACTGGTTCGTAGGAAGCCCCCCCTACATTGGGGGTTCTGGATTCCGACTTGCATCATCAGTGCCGAGTCCTTATACTAGTGTTGCGTTCATGTTTGCGGTCCTCATCACTTTCAATCGGAGGTATCGTCATGCTCAGCAAAATTCTGGCGTTCTTGGTTGTGGTTCTGCCACTCGCAGCGGCGAGCGCTGATATCGCTGTCGGTGTGCTTCCTAGCAACGGAGGCACATGGACGATCGGCCCTCTTGTGAATGGCAGGCGTGCAGTCGACATCGAACGCAACACCGCAGTTTCTGGAACTGTCACGTTTGTTGTGACGGGAAGTATTGCGGATGGGATCGGAGCGGGGCGTATTCTTGTCGAAACGACGACGAGCGAAGAGACCCGTGTCCAAATCCGTGGATCAACATCAGAAGATGCGATTCCGTTCGTCGATGCGATCCGCGCCACCGGCACAGGACGTGTGGTCCTTGATGTGCTCCGAAGTGCAGGAGACATTGGGAACAACTTGGCGTCTGGCGAACGATCACTTGTTCTCAACGAAATCAGATTTGCACGAGTCGGTGGCAACCTGGCATCACCCGCCGAAATCTCTGGCGATATTCGTGACACCGTGATCCTCGGCTCCGTCCTCGCCCCGATCACCGTGACGAGCGGCGGCCAACTCGACCTCACCGTCACCGGCGACATCGGCATCGGCTTCGCGCCCGTGGCGATCAGCGTGCAGGGCGACGTGCTGCGATTGCAGGCTAACGCGATCTATAGCGACATTGATGTTACTGGTTCGATCCAAACATTCCGCACAACAAGCGCGTCCCCAACGCTCCCAAGTTTCATCGGCAGCCTGACCGCCGGCAGCCTCGCTCCCATCGCGGGCGGCGCAGGTGAGTTCACCATCGGCGGCGTGATCTCCTCGACACTCGTTACTATCACCGGAGATGTCACCGCGCCGATGTCATGGAGTTCGCAAGTCTCAAGTTTCGTGATTCAAGGAAATCTAACCGCACCGTCAACAGTTCTCGGCGATCTGGTTGTGGAAGGCGATTTGTCCGCCACGCTCACCGTCCCGGCGACGCTCGAAGATAAGATCACCATCGGCAACCTGATCGGCGACGGAAAAATCTTGTTGACATCCCGGCTTGATGGCGACATCGAAGTGTTGGGCGATGTTGCATCCGGCACGCTCATCAGCGTTGCACGCAATATTTCCCCACCCGCAGTTCTGGATATTCACGGGGACTTGAACGGCACGGTCCTGACCGGCCAAGCGGTCTCGATCGGCGGTGATCTGCGGGGCCAGTTGCGTGTGCGGGGTGATGTGAACGGGTTGATTCACCTGCGGGATGGTGCCCCGTCTGAATTTCTTCCTCAGTTTGGTTGGATCGAAGGAAGCCTGGACATCGATGGTGCGCTGAACCCAAGCGGCCAAGTTCAGATGGATGGGGGCATCTACGCCGACGGCACACTCAATATTGGTCTGGCTACCTTTGGCGGAGCGGACAGCCTTCAAGGCCAAGTCATCATGAATCAATTTAACAGGAACGGCGAGTGGCTCGGCACGGTTACTGTGAACGGCGATACCTTGTCAGGCCCGCTGTATACAAACCCCAGTGATTCACTCGGGGGCGGTGCAGTTGGGCTGGCTCCCTTTATTCGCTACGACGCCGACTGCATCCCGCTTAATAACTCCTTTGTTTCCCGCGCGGAGTTCGAGGCCGGCGGCGCGCTCATCCGCTACTACGGCCCCATCGCCCGCGGCGACGGCCCGGACCCGATCGTCGAGATGCGCGACCCCTACCGCATCGGCGTCTGGGCCGACGTGACCCCGATGTTCTCGGTTAATACAAACGCCTTCAACACCCCCGCGGCCGCCCGTACCTTGCGGGTTCGCTACACGTCCACCCCGGGCAAACTCTCCCCGGGCTTCTACCGCGTGCGAATCGAAGAGAACACACTTATCTCCGCCGGTGTGAACGAAGCGCCATATGTGATCGACAGCGGCGATTATCATTTCACCGTTGCGTTCGACTGCAACAACTCCGGCACGCTCACCGGGGCCGACTTCCAGCCCGTGGGCCTCTGGAACCCCCTCATCGACTGCGACGCCAACGGCATCGACGACGCCTGCGATATTATTAATAGCCCGCTCCGCGACCGCAGCCCGCTGCCCAATGGCAACGGCATCCTCGACTCCTGCGAGACCGACTGCCCCTGCGACTGGAACGACGACCAGGCGATCAACTCGCAGGACTTCTTCGACTTCATCACCGACTTTTTCAACGGCGACGCCGACTTCAACAACGACGCCGCCACCAACTCCCAAGACTTCTTCGACTTCATCCTCTGCCTCTTCAGCGGCTGCTGAACCCAAACTCCGCCGCGGCACGCCGCGCAGGTTCCGCGCGTGCGTGTCCTCAACCAAGCCCGGCTGACCGCGCCGCGCCCCTGCGCCGCGACGGTGGCACGGTGAAAAGCAACGGTTGCGCGGTGAAACGGCGCGATTGCGCGGTGAAATATGGTGGTTGCGCGGTGGAACACGGCCGTTGCGCGGTGAAACGGCGTGGTTGCGCGGTGAAATGTCTCCGTTGCGCGGTGAAATATGGCCGTTGCGCGGTGAAAAACCATGGTTGCGCGGTGAAATGCCGTGGTGGCGTGCTGAAATACCACCATGACCCAGCAAACCTCCGCGGATTGTTGGCCTCTTCTCCCCTTCGCCCCGTCCCCCGGCCCTTTCACGCACCTAAACTACCCCTACATGTCCCTCCCTCGCGTCGCTATCGTCGGCCGGCCTAACGTCGGCAAGTCCTCCCTTCTCAACATGATCGGCAAGCGTCAGGTCTCCATCGTCGATCCGACGCCGGGCACCACGCGCGACCGCGTCTCGATCATCGCCGAACTGGAATCCCCCGACAACTCCCCCGGCCGCCCGCCGCTGGAGATCGAACTCACCGACACCGGCGGGTACGGCGTCTACGTCGCCGAGGGTGGGCGGTACAACGATATCGGCGAGGATCTCAACCGTCTGACGAAGGACATCGAGCGCCAGATCGCCCAGGCCGTCGAGCACGCCGATGTGGTCCTCTTCGTGATCGATGCACAGTCGGGCGTGACGCCGCAGGACGAGCGGATCGCCAAGTTGCTCCGCGAGCGCGGGCTGGGGGGCAAGAACCGCACGAACCTGCCCATCCGCGTCGTGGCGAACAAGACCGACGGCCCCAAGTGGGAAGCCCACGCGATCGACGCCGCCTCGATGGGCTTCGGCGAGCCGATCATGGTCTCGGCCCTGAACAACTACTGCCGCCGGGACTTCATCGATGCGCTGTACGAGATCATCGAGGCGCTCCCGGAGCCTGAGGACGGGGGAGCGAACGCGGAGCAGCGCGACGAGATGAAGATCGCCATCATCGGCAAGCGCAACGCCGGCAAGTCCACGCTGGTCAACGCCCTGGCGGGCGAAGAGCGTGTGATCGTCAGCGAGATCGCCGGCACGACGCGCGACGCGGTCGATGTCCGCTTCAACATCGACGGGCACGCCTTCGTCGCCATCGACACCGCCGGGCTGCGCAAGAAGAAGTCCTTCGAGAACCGCATCGAGTGGTGGGCCTACGACCGTGTCCAGAAGTCCATCGACCGCGCCGACGTGGTCATGCTGCTCATCGACGCGACCGTTTCCATCTCGCAGGTCGATCAGCAACTCGCCATGCTCGCGCAGAAGGCGTACAAGCCCGTGGTCCTCGTCGTGAACAAATGGGACATGGTCGATGGGCAGGCCGGCAAGGACGGCCGCCCGATCACCACCGACCACTTCGAGGCGTACCTCCGCCGCGAGTTCCGCGGGCTGGACTGGGCGCCCATCTCCTTCGTCTCCGGCCACACCGGCGAGAACGTCCGCGCCACCATCGCCCTCGCGCAGGAACTCTTCGGCCAGGCCCGCCAGCGCGCCACCACCGGCTCCCTCAACCGCATCCTGCGGCACATCCTGGACACCCAAGGCCCCAGCAGCAAACTCGGCACCTTCGCCAAGGTTCTCTTCGTCGCGCAGGTCGCCACCTGCCCCCCGACCATCGTCGCGGTCGTCAACCGACCGGAACTCTTCACCGTCGGCTACCAGCGTTTCCTCATCAACCGCTTCCGCGAAGAACTCCCCTTCCCCGAGGTGCCCATCAAGATCATCATCCGCGGACGCAAACGCGAAGGCGCCGACGACATGGAAGTCCACGGCGAGTCGTCGCCCAACGCCGTCCCCACGCACGCCGCGCTCGCCCGCG
>JBGSIF010000025.1:0-5475 GCA_041742635.1 Phycisphaerales bacterium | reverse complement strand
CGGCGGTGGTGTTCCTGGTCGGCGTCGCGGCGCATCAAACCCTCTGGCCGACGCTCCGCGAGCGCGGCGAAGCGGGCGTGAGTGAGGTTCGACGAGCGATCGAACGACGCGACTATTCGACGGACACGGGGGCTAGGGTCTTGATGGCGGAGGTGGCGGTGCGGGCGGCGATGGCCGAGCCGATCGTTGGAGTGGGCGCGGGTGGGTACCGGACCTGGGGCCGGGCGTGGCTGCAAACACACGGGCGCGACGGCGACGCCGAGCGATTGCACAATCACGCCCACAACACACTACTGCATCTCGCCGCGACGCTGGGAGCGGTCGGGGCGGGGCTGTTTGTGGTCACGATTGTGGCCGGGATATACGGGGGACTGGCTCGGCGCGATGGGGTACCCATCGGGGGGGCGATGCGCGGGGGAGCGGTATGCGGGTACGCGGCGGGGCCGGGGTTCGCGCTGGTTGGGTTGGTGCTGGTGTTCCCGTTCGATGTCGTGCCCGTGAACGCGCAAACTTCGGCACTGATGTGGATCCTGGTGCTGCTGTGTTTGCGCGGCCGGCCGAACGAGCAATCGGGATATACATAACGCGCGGGAATGTCGCAACGTAAGGCCGGAGCGGTCGATACTCTTGATGATGGGCGATGCGATAAGCGATGAAAGCGGGCCGATGAGCACGACTCGAACACGGATAACTTACGCGACGCGACGCGGCGCGGTGCGGACGCCGCTGCTGGGCGGAGTCGTCGTGGTGTTGTTGGCCGCGCTGGTGGCAGGTGGAGTGCTGGTGGCACGGACCTTTGTCGAGCCGGCACAGGAAGATGGAAGGCAGGGCGGAACGATCGCGCCGCGCCCCCCGGCGCCGCGCCGAGCGGAAGCGATCGAAGCCGCGATCGAGGCCGCTTCGCAGTATTCGCGGAATCAGGAATATGCCAAAGCACAAGCCGTGTTAGCCAAAGCGGCGGAGCACTACCCCCAAGATCAACCGCTCAGGCTGGAGTTCGCGCGCGTGCTCGTCGCGCAGCAGCAGTTTGAAGCGGCGTACTCGGAATACCAGGCGGCGATCGCGCTGGACGCGGGCCGGACGAGCAGTGGCGAACCGGTGCCCGAATGGCCGACGACGACGGGAGCGACGAACTCGTCGAACACGCCCGCGGCGAAGCGGCTGCTGGGCAATCCCGCGCTGCATTTCGAGGCCGGGACGGTCGCCAGCAAAGCCGGGCTGCTCGAGCGTGCCGAAGAACACTACGCGATGGCGCAGAGTGGGGATCCTGGGGATGCTCGCTACCCACTCTTTTTGGGAATGGTCCAGTTGCGCCTGAACAAATCGGACGCCGCTCAGGCGTCGCTCGTCCGAGCGGTAACGCTCGATTCGGGGCAAGCCGCGGCGTGGGGCACGCTCGCGGAGTTGTCGCTGAAAAACAACCAACTCGCGCTCTCGCTCCAGCACATCGAAAAAGCGAGAGCGATCGAATCGCAGACCCCGCGGTGGCGACTGGTGCAGGCCAAGGCGCTCAAGCGACGTCAGGAACAAGGGGATGTGGAGTTCGCGGCGCAGTTGCTGCTGGCGATGGACCGGTCAGAGTTGGTCAAGCCCGAGGCGGCGGGGACGCTGGCTGAGTGCTACGGGCTGCTTGGCAAACCCCAGGACGCCGCGGCGCTGTATGAAGAGGTCTACCGCGCAAACCCCAAGAACGCCGAGGCCGCGCTGGCCACGGCGCGATGGCACCAAAGGGCGGGCAACGCCGAGCGTGCGTTGTATTACGCCAAGACGGCGGCGATGCTGGGAAACGAAGCCGCCACGGCGATCGTCGAAGAACTCAGGAACGTATCCGCGGAAACGGCCAACGACGTCGGGAACAAGTAGCAGGACCAACGTGCGGAAGCCAGAACCCGTCGATTCGTGTCATGCGAAACCAGCGTGGTCGGTATCCATATACTCTACGCGGATTGGGCGCGAAGCCCTTACTTGAACTGAAAGGACTTGCATGAAACTGGCCACAGGCCTCGTGATGTCGGCGGGCGCGGCGTTTGGGTTGTTCGGGTTTTTGGTGTCTGCCGCGGACGCGACGCCCCCGGTGCTCGACAAGGTTCCCACGAACGCGATGATCGTCATCGGCGTATCCAACCCCGACAAGTTGCAAAAGAACTTCGCGGCGTTGGGCGAGGCGATCAACTTCCCGATCCCCATCCCCGCGGTGGACGACTTGCTGGCACAGATGGGGGCCGAAAAGGGTGTGGACAAGGGCAAGTCGATCGCCCTGGTGATCATGCCCCCGCCCAATGGTGGCAAGAACGAGAAGGGCGAGATGCTCTCCTCGGATGAACTGGGCGAAGTCATGGAACAGAGCATGTACATCCTCATGCCCACGACGGACTACGCGGCGTTCATCGGTAACTTCGAGGCGAAGAAGGACGGCGCGATCGACGCCGGGCAGATTGAAGGGGACGATGCGTTCTTCAAAGACCTGGGGAATGGGTACGCCGCGATGAGCCCGTCGAAGGACGTGATGATGTCGCTGGATATCAAGGGCGGAAGCAAGGCGGCGATCGACGCCGCGCTCGGCGCGAACGGGGTGAACGTCGTGGACGGGTCGGACCTGTTCGTTATGGTGAACCTGGACGAGGCCCGGGTCTTCCAGCCGATGATCATGGATCAGATCGAGGACCAGATGGAAGGCAACCCGGCGGGGCTTGCCCTCGGCGGGGTCAACGACGGCCCCATGGGCGACATCGTCAAACAGTTGAGCGAGCAGGCCAAGACGATGGTCATCGGGCTGCGCCCCGACGCAATGGGGGTAGCGCTGGACATGGCGTGGGCGTTCAAGCCGGAGTCCGACTTGGCCAAAGCGTTTGATGGGAAGGGCACGACGGGTTCGTTGATGACCAAGTTGCCCAATCAGCCCTACTTCTTTGCCATGGCGATGGATATGTCCACCCCAGGGATGAAGATGGTGGTGGATCGGATGTCGAAGCAGATGGTCGAAGATGGCATGGGCGGTTTGCCGGCGATGCTGGCGGATCAACTCAAAGCCAGCGATGGCGCGGCATTCACCGTCGGCTCGCCTCAGGGCGGGTTGATGGGCGGGGTGCTGACGAGCACGGTGAGTTACATCCGCACGGCGAAGCCCGAAGGATACACCGCCGCGATGCAGAAGGGGATGGGCGAACTCAATGGTCAGGCGATGGGGCCGATGAAGATGGCCTCGTCATACTCAGCGGACAGCGGCGACGTCGATGGGAAAAAGGTAGACACCTACGCGGTCAAGTTCACCCCCAGCGATGAAGACGAAGCCGACCCCCAGATGGGTATGGCCATGCAGATTATCTTCGGGTCGGCGGGCGGCCCGGGGGGATACGTCGCCAAGGTAGACGGCGGTGTGCTCCAGACGTACAGCAAGAACTCGCTGCTCATGGGTGCGGCGATGCGCGCCACAGCCGGCGGTGAAAGCCTGGCAGGCGACCGTGCGATGGCCCAAGTCGCCGAGCGGCTGCCCAAGGACCGCATGATGGAGTTGTTCATCGGTGTGCGGTCGATTCTCGAGGCCGCGTTGCCCCTGGCGGCGATGGGTGGCGTGAATGTGGAACTCGACCTCCCGCCCAACATGCCGCCCGTCGGTGTCGGCCTCGCAGGCGGTAAAGCCGGGGCTCAGTTGGGAATCTTCATGCCCACTCCCGTCATCAAAACAATCATGTCCGCAGCCCAGCAGGCTGGAGGCATGATGGGCGGTGGTGACGACGATGCGGCTCCGGCTGGCCGGCCCCGAGATAACAGCCAACCACGTTTTTGAGTGGTATTTGGCCAGTTTTTCATAAAAGTGGTTCTGATTGGCCATTTTTCGCTTAGGTTTGTGCTAGAAACTTTCAAAATTAGATTGAAAGTGCTTGACAGAGATTGGGAACCGATGTATTCTTTGTGCAGATAACTCACTCAGCCCCCCCCCCCGAGGGCCCGTCGGCATTGTGCTGCGGGCCCTCTTCTATTTTTGCTCACTTTTTTTATCGTGCTTCGACGCCTACGTGCGTCATGCCACCACCCGATCGCGTGACTCAGTGCCATGCGTCCGACCTAGAAAGCTGAAGTGTGTATTTCGGAGTTACGAGCCGAGTTTTTCCGGCGCATCCTCAATCAGTTTCATAAAGCGACGTTCGACGGATACAAGCCGATCGGCGAGTTGGCGCATCCGCTCGTTCAGTTCCGTGATTTCCCCGCTGAGTTCATCGACCGTGCGTTCAGTGTGGGCGGCGTGCTCCTGCATTCGCTGGATGACGTGCGGATCAGGATAAGGTTCGGGGGTAGGCATCTGGGATTCTTGGACGCCCACCCGGGTGAAGTGCAAAGAAGTATTCAAACTTCACCCGAAAGAGGGTGGATAAAGTAGAAAAACGGGCCGCGGGCAAGAGTTCTGCTATACTGACCGCGACTGCCCGGTGGAGAGAGAGCCGTTGTTGCAATTGTCGCACCGACTCGGCTCATGGAGAACCCGTTCGGGCAGTTCGGAATCGCCAGGTCGAGTTTGTGTGTTCGCCTATTTCCCCCGCAGGACGTTAGTCCTTGCGATTGGAGTGCGACATGCTTTCTCGTGGAGTTGTGCCAAATGCGTGCCGTCTGGCTGGGTTGTTCGCGGTGGCGACGGTCAGCACGGCGGCGTATGCCGGGCCGGACTGGGTCGAGATCGGTGACGCCGGGTCGTCATTCTTCTCGGCGCAGTCGCCCAGGCGACCCGCGGGCGCGGTTACGCTCAACCGGATCGAAGGGGTACTCAACTCGTCGGTCATCGGCGGCGATTTCGAGGACTTGTATTTCTTCCGCGTCGTTGATCCGTCTCTTTTCGAGGTGTCGCTGGAGTTTGCCGACTTCAACGCGGTGCTCTACCTTTTCGATGTCACGGTGAACAACGAACTCTACGGACGGCTGGGCAACGACAACGGTGTGGGGGAAACGAACCTCCCTCGTTTGGGCACGGCGTCGAACGACGGGACGGGCGTGCTGATCACGCAGCCGGGGGATTATCTCATCGCGGTGACGGGTGCGGGGCGGGTGCCGATCAGCCGAACCGGGCCGATCTTTTCACTGGCTACCACGACGGAAGTCAGCGGGCCGGACGGTACCGGCGGGCTGAACCCCCTGAGCGGGTGGCAAGGGATCGGTGAACGGGGCAGTTACCGCGTGAGTTTCACATCCGCGGACTTCCCGGCTGTCCCCGGTCCCGGCACGGCGGGGCTGATGCTCGCCGGACTCCTTTGCATGGCCGGGCGACGAAAGCGTTGAACCATGGGGAACCATCCCCCGTGGTTCATCTCTCTGGGCACATCGGGTGTGATCAGAACGTACTCCATCTGAGCCGAACCGCGCGAGCGGTCGGTCTTCGGGGTGGGTTGCCTACGTGTTTCGATTCCAGCCGCACCAGCCGCACGCCCCCTCCCGCCCCCTCCCGCCCCCCCTCCCGCCCCCCCTCTGCCGGCTCGCGCCGGCCGG
>JBGSIF010000024.1:0-5263 GCA_041742635.1 Phycisphaerales bacterium | reverse complement strand
GACAGCCACTTCCTCAGCCCCAAGCCGGGCGAGCTGCCGCTTGATGCGGTTGGCGCGGGGCCGGAGACCGCGCGACGGCTGCGCGATTCGATGATCGAGGGCAAGCCGCTGGAGCGCGTGGGGCTCGGGTTCGATGGGTACACGCTGGTGCGAGAGATCGGCGAAGGGGGCTTCGGCGTCGTCTTCGAGGCGCAGCAAGAACGCCCGGTGCAGCGCCGAGTAGCGATCAAGGTGGTGAAGCCCGGGCTGGACACGCGCGACGTGCTGCGCCGTTTCGAGCAGGAGCGCCAGACGCTGGCGGTGATGGAGCACGAAGGGATCGCCAAGATCCACGCAGCGGGCGTCACGCCGTTCGCGCACCCGTACTTCGTCATGGAGTATGTGGAAGGCACGCCGATCACGAAGTTCGCGGACAAGGAGCGGCTGACGATCCGCGAGCGGCTGGAACTGTTCATCAAGGTGTGCGACGCCGTGCAGCACGCGCACTTCAAAGGGATCATCCACCGGGACATCAAGCCGGGGAACATCCTCGCGTGGCGCGACGAGAGGGGGGCGGTTCATGTGAAACTGATCGACTTCGGCGTGGCGAAGGCGGTGCAAGGGCAACAGGTTGATCGGAGCATCAGCCGCACGTTCGTGCCGGTAGGCACGCTGGCGTACATGAGCCCGGAGCAGTGCGGGAGCGAGTGGCAGCCAACGAACGCCACGGATCAGCCCGGCGGCGTGGGGGGAGAGACGGGCGGAGCGGACGTGGATACGCGAGCGGATGTGTACGGCTTGGGTGCGGTGTTGTACGAACTGCTCACGGGTCGGACGCCCATCGATCAGGAATGGCTCTGTGCCGCGCCACTCGATCAGGCGCTGGCGGCGATCCGGACGAAGGAGCCGCTGGCACCGAGCGCGGCGGTCGAGCCGAATCGATCACCGGTCGGCGGGAATCACAATCGAACCGATGCTTGGCTCAGCGAAACAGCCGGCCGCCGCTCCACCGACCCGGCACGCCTGTCGCGCTCACTCCGCGGCGAACTCGACTGGATCACGCTCAGGGCACTGGAGAAGAACCGCGATCGACGCTATGAGTCCGCCAAAGAACTCGAGGCGGACATCAAACGCCACCTCGCGGGCGAAGCGGTGCAGGCGGCGAGGCCGAGCCGGGTGTACCGGGCGAGGAAGTTCGTGAACAGGAACCGGGCCGCGGTGATCGGCGGTGCCGTCGCTTCAGTTGCTCTGCTCGCCGGGACAGTCGGGACCACGATCGGATTTGTACGAGCAAGTTGGGCGAAACAAGACTTGACAGAAGCCAACAAGGAACTACGAAAACAAACGACCGCGGCCATCGCAAATGCCGATCGCGCGGAGAAACAGCGAGCGACCGCCGACCGATTTGCACAACTCTTCGACAACATCATGGCGGCTGCCGAGCCTGGGGAATCGCTTGGACGTGATAACACCGTCATCCTGGAGATCGCAGGCAATATGTTTTTTCGGCTCTCGACCGAATCGACGACGGGAGCATCTGCCGATGCGCATATCCGTATTTCGCTGGGCATGGCGTACCTCAAAGCGGGTGAGCACGCGCGCGCATCGGAACTGCTTGAAACCGCAGTCGCCGACGCCCGCAAGGCAAGTTCCGGTTCTGCCGATAATAACCAGTTTCAACTCGCGCGAGCGCTTCAAGGACTCGCACTCATCGATATGGAGCGGGCACGGTTCCAAGAAGCCCTTGCTCACCAGACCGAGGCGGTGGAACTCTTCGACCGGATTTACGCTGGCGATCACATGGACCGCGCGCTCAGTCGTCAGACTGTTGCGTTGATTGAGATCCGCCTTGGGCAATACGACGCGGCGATCAAGAACGCCGAGTCGGCGATCGCGATGTATGAACGATTGCCTGACGCCGAAGCCCACGCGATTAGTATCGCCTACCCGCAACAATCACTCGGCACCGCGCTGGCCGAACAAGGCCGCTCACAGGACGCGCTTTGGCACCTTGAGCGCTGCCTTGCGACTCGGCGAAAGTGGTTAGAGCCGAATCACCCATCGATTGGAACCACACTTGCTACGCTGGGGCGTGTGTACGAGAACCTTGGAAAGGCCGGTGACGCCGAGCCGCTCTTGCGAGAAGCCCTTTCCATCCGCCGAAGCGTCTACAAGAGCGATCATTATGACCTTGCCAACTCGCTCAACAACCTGGCGCAGTTCCTCGACAACACCCGTCGCTCAGAGGAAGCGCTCCCGCTTGCCAAGGAAGGCGCTGAGATGTGCGAGCGGATCTTTGGGCTGGAGCATGACCGCACCGTCGAGTGCTACAACACGTACGCGAACATCCTTGATTCATTTCAGAAGTACGATGAGGCCGCGGTGTTCTACATGCGGAACCTTGCGACGTTCCGTCGTCTGCATCGCGAAGATCATCCAAAGATTGTTACCGCGCTCAATGCCGCGGCACGATCCTGCCGCGCACGCAACTTGATATCGGAAGCCGAATCACACTACCGCGAAGCGATCGACATGAGCCGGCGGCTCTACCCACGCGGGCATCTCGATGAAGCCGGTGCCCTGCTCGGGTTGGCCTTCTGCTGCTCACGCCGCAACGAGATGGAATCCGCCGTCGCGTATGCCACCCAAGCGGTCGAAGTGTCTGATCGCGTGCTGCCGGACGGCCACCCAGTCAAGCCGGTATTTGCGAGGAACCTTGGCCGATTGAAAGAACTGGCCGAAAAAGGTGCCGCGCCGAAGCCGGATTGAGTTACGGGCACAGGCAATTATTTTGCGATCAGGTTGCCGCCCGCAAGAAAAATCGATCCATCATCGGCCGCGCCCTTACGCTTTCTCGTCTCTCTCCTTGAACTCGGGGCGGGGTCGGCACCCTTCAAGGAGATGCACATGATTCGCCGTGTCAAGTCCGCGTTGTTGTTTGGAACTTCTCTCCGCGGCCTGCTCGACAGCCGGATCGTGGGATTGGCCGCCTTGGGCGCCGTTCACGGGCTTGCGAACGCACAGTGTCAGATCTTCGACCTCACGCTCCAGTACCCGGCCGGGAACGAGCCGGCACATATGGTCGTCGTCGATATTGATGGAGACGGCGACCTTGATGTGGCCACCGCGAACCGTATCGGCGACAACATCGGCGTCGCGCGAAACAACGGCGATGGAACCTTCGGCTCTACCACGAACTACACCGCTGGGAACGGCCCCGTCCGCATTGCAGCAGGGGATATCGACGGCGACAACGATCTCGATCTCGTTACCTGCAACTCCCTCGGCGACACCGTGAGCGTGTTTCGCAACAATGGGAACGGTACATTTGGTCCGAAGGCCGACTTCTCCACCGGCACCAACACGAACCCGACGTGGGTGGAGTTGGAGCACGTTGACGCCGACGGTCGAATCGACATCATCACAAGCAACTTCGATACGGACAATGTGAGCCTGCTCTACGGCAACGGGAATGGAACCTTCGGAACTCTTACGCAGTTCACGGTCGGCAACGAGCCGGAAAGCATCGCATGTGCCCAACTGGACGGCAATCAGTCGATCGATGTCGTCGTGCTGAACACCGCCACAGGTGCGAATAGTGTGAGTGTTCTCCGGAACACCGGCAACCGCGTGCTCTCGGTGACGACGTACCCCGTGAGTTCATCGCCGCGAGATATTGCCATCGCAGATATCAATCAGGACGGCCACCTGGATCTGCTGGTGGGGTGCTCGAATGGAACTCTCTCGCGGTATCTCAATAACGGTGCCGGGCTCTTTGGCAACCGGGCGGACTTCGATGCCCCGCCGGCCACCTTCGCGACATGCTGCGTTCGCGCGGGCGACATTAACGGCGACGATCAGATTGATGTCGTGATGTCGCAGGTCGATGTGCTCCAGAACTCCGCTCTCTTCGTGGTGTTCTGTGGTAACGGCATGGGGTCGTTCGCTCCATGTGGCACGTACTCAGACCCCGATGGTTCTGAGCATATGGCACTCGTTGACATCGATCAGGACGCGGACCTGGACGTGGTGTTGGCGAGCGAACTGAGCGACGATATTGACGCGTGGATCAACAGCGGTGCTGGCGTCTTCGCGTGCCACAGTGCGTATGCCAGCGGAAACAACCCCGTGTATGTTGTTACCGCCGACATGAACGACGACGGCGGGGTTGACGTTGTTGCGATTAACAAAGACGACGACAGCTTCGCCATTCTCCTGAACAGTTGCTCGAACCGCCCGGCATGCCGCGCGAACTTCAACAGCGACTGCGCCGTGAACTCGCAAGACTTCTTTGACTTCCTCTCGTGCTTCTTCACGCCGGGATGCCCGGGCGCAGACTTCAACCTCGACGGCTTTGTCAACTCCCAGGATTTTTTCGACTTCATCACGGCGTTCTTCTCGCCGTGCTGATTCGTGCGATGCTCTGCGATCGGTAACGACGGGCGCGATCGCGGCCCGATCTGGTCACCTTGAGCCCACCCCACGCCGCGATCGGCTTGGGGCGGGTTTGTTTTGCTCGGCAGTTTCCGATCGGCGGATGGTCGGCTCGGGCTTGCGGATGCGCCGCGCGGCACGGCGTTCGGCCAGTTTGGCACCTCGTACGCTCAAGACGCACATGCGTTTCGACACAATGGCACTGCAAATGTTCACAACGAACCTGCGTTTTATCAGTCTGGCACTGCGTTTGAGCCGTTTGGCACTGGGAATCCTCGATATGAACCTGCTTATTATCAAAACGGCACTGCAAATCTGCAAAAAGCACGCGCGTTTTCACCGCGTATCAGCGCGATTTGTGCGCAGAAGGGGTGCGTTTGCGGCGATGACAATGCGTGATTGTGGTTTGTTTGTTCGCGTTTTGCGTTGATCGTGCCTCGATTGTGGGTCGTATGGTGCCGATCGTGTGGATTGGGCCTGGGCGATGCCGGTTGGCCGGCGAGCACCGCGGCGGGGGGCCGTCTCGGTTTCTTGCGGAGCGAATCCGATCAGAATGCGATCGGCGACGGCTTTGGAGAGCGGTGCCGACGGCGGCGGGTTGGGGCCGCGTTTTTGAGGCATGACGCCTCGAACGTCATTTCTAACAGGCTGATACGCTCGTAATCCGCATGAAGTCCGGGCAGGGCTTGTGACTTGAGCGGAGGCGTGTGTGCGAGTTGGAAACTGCTCTGTAGACATCTTGCAGGCGTTCGGCGTTGGATGCCGATTGGATGGTGCATGAACTCACCACAGGCCACACGTTGGGTCGGCACTCTCTTCGAGCGGGTCGGCGCGGACGGGTATTGGGAGC
>JBGSIF010000023.1:0-7280 GCA_041742635.1 Phycisphaerales bacterium | reverse complement strand
GCTCGAACCGCGGCCGATCGGTGTATCGATCGCGATTCTCCGCTCGCAAATGCTACGGTTGGCTCGAAATCACGCTCTGGCTGGAAACTCGGCTTCTTCAACGGGCTGCTAGATCCACGGTAAGGGCGACGAGGCCTTTGCACCGAAGAGTCGCAATCAGGTACGCTCCGTCGAGCCCACCGCTAAACAGAAGCAGGGGGCGACAGCCTCTTGCAACAGCCCCTCGCAATGAAGCCAAGTTGTGGATCATACACCCACCTCCTCCGAAAGCTCCCGCAGGAGCACCGCCATCGCTTTAGTGGCGAGATACGCCGCTTCCGCGAACGCTTCATCGTTGCGGTGTTCGCCTCGCGTGAGCTTGGTGACAACTTCTTGGTGGAGCGAAGATAGAGAAATCCCATCTTGATCCTCTTGCAGCGCCTTTTGGAACGCGGCTCGGGTGGTGGCATGCTCCTTTGCCCACAGCGCCGCAGTTTGGCATTGCAGTAGCGTGAGGATCGGATTGCGTGCGAACCGAGCTGCGTGCGCTCGGCCGAGATGATCCCATAAGGGCAGCAACGGGTCCCTTACCAGACGGACGACAAATCGCTCTGTCGTCGACATGACATCGTCGGGGTTCATGGGTGTCACGTTGAGAACCGTTGGGTACAGCGCGATACGACGATGTGCGGCATCGGGACACTCTGTCTCGTAGATCGGTTCGTATGCGTGGACAATTGCATCCTCAAGAAATCCGTGTATGTAACCGCACCAAAACTGATGCATATCGGCTGCTCCGACTATGACGCTCTCGCCCCTTGCTCTGCGCAAGAAGTTGTTCTCGACAGAAGCGTGGTAGTCCATTCGATCCACATGGTCTCTTGATCTTGTCGCCCGGTGAAACGTAAATTTTCCCCACCCACCACTTGTATCCCATTCTCCCCATACTCGAACGAGCCATTCGAGATCCCGGGGAATCACGACAACCTCCTCTCCTGCATTCAGAAACAATTGCCACAAGTCGTTGGCCGCCGTTTGCCCGATTTGCCGACACTTGTCGTAGTAGTCCTTATGGTCGCACGCGATCGACAGGAGCAGGTGGATCGTCTCTGCGCGAAACACCACATGTCGGACGCCAGCCCTATCAAGAACGCCATCTCGCGAAGCAAACGTGACTGATTGATTCTTGATGTCACCACCAGACCCAGATCTCTTGTCGAGATGAGTCATGACTTTCAAGAGGCTGGCGTCATCCCTGACGTAGTAAGCTTTCCGCGGATTCATGTCTCAAAGTGTATGGCGAGGTTGAATCCCCCGCAACCACTTGCGGGCGCGCAGCGACGGAATCGCGGCGAAGACGGGGCTAGCGGTCACCCATGAAGGCACCTGAATCGCAAGTTTTTGCTTTACATCGGGTCTCGGATCTGATAGGTTCGGAGCTGCGTAAAGATGGCGAAGCGATGACCGATGACAGAGAGGCGAATGGACGGGAGCAATCCACACTTCATGAGGTTGTGGCAGATGGGAGCGTGGAAACGCTTCGAGCGTGCGTCGCTGAGCGTGGCGATGTAGAGGCGACAGATCAACTCGGTCGCAGCCCGCTACATATTGCAGCGATGATCGGCAGTCTCGAAAAGGTTCAGATTCTTCTGCATGCAGGAGCAAAGCCTGCGCCGCGGGATGCGTATGGCAGAACCCCGGCGGATATGGCTGCCCGACGCGGTTACCGCGAAATCGTGGCCGAGTTAGCAGCCGCATGTCAGGTGCGCTCTATAGGGCGATAACTCCGCCGACGTGGGTCAGACGCTTCAGAAACCACCCGTTCACCGATGTGCAAGTTTTTCGTTCGGACAAATGCGATCCCCCGGCTCGCGGGCAAAGCGATGAGTGCAGAACTGAGTTCTTTTCAATATGTGACAAAAATGGTGCCAACCGTTCCGGGTTGTGCCCTCGGCGCTCGTAGAGCTTGGTCGTGCTCGGATCGGCGTGGCTCCGTGCGTGATTCGGCGACGCTGACGGTCTTCGAGCACGAGTCGTCGATGACCAAGTTGCTCCCTGAGCACGAGGTTTTCCTCGCGGAGATACTGAATGGTCCGTTGCTGCTGCTCGTTGAGCCAGCCCGCGAGCAGGACAGCGAGGGCGTGGAGGAGCGGGTGCATGCCGGGCAGTCTACTCGGAGTGGCCTTCAAACATCCGCCGTACCGCTGCCGTCCACCCCCCGATTCCGGCGAGAAAGTGTTCGACTGGCGTCCTGTCAACCCCGTTTCGATTGACCCCTCGTTCGCAGCCACTGCCATAAACAGCGGTTTGCGGATGGGGGGTCATGTTTTTTGACAACGCAAGGCCTTGCTGTATACAAACCGCGGGGTCGTTCTCGCCGATCGTGTGGAAATTCATGCAAAACGACACGCGGGAGACTCCGGTGTCGTGAGTCTCCCGCGTCAACGGAGAGGGGGGGATTCGAACCCCCGATAAGGCTTTAGGGCCCTATAACGGTTTAGCAAACCGTCGCCTTCAGCCGCTCGGCCACCTCTCCAGAAGTGCGGCGGGCAACACCCGCCTGAAGGCCGTCGCGTATACACAGCAACGGATCGGTCCCATGGTAGCGAAGCGAGTGAACAACTTCCAGAGCAATCGCTTCGCCCACAACAGGTAACACGCAACAGGTTCAGAGCACTTGCAGATTCGGCAGCGCCGGCAGCGACAACGGCGACCGCTTATCGCGTAGCGCCTGCCGAATCTCGGCGAGCCTGAACATCGAAGGCTTGGGCTGGCCTTGGGCCGTAATCAAACCATCGGCACGATACATCGGCCCCCGAACGGTATCGAACAGTTCTTGCCAGCAGATGCTGTGAAGGTACGGCTTGCTGGTCGCTACCGCCGCCATGTGTGTGAGCCAGCGGCACTGAGACTGGGGATCCCAGTTTGACCGCCAATATCCCGGCGGCACAGCACTCAGCCCGCCCTTCGTCACACCGGGTGCCGCTTCGGGGAGCGGCTCGCTGGGTGCTGAGAACGACGATACGCAGAGCGGCTTTTCGAGTGCCGCAAAGCGATCAAGCACCGCTGAAAAAGACATCAGGTCGCGTGTCCACCGCCCGAGTTCGGGCATCCCCATTTCGACCCGAAGCCCGAACAAGTCGGCGTTAATCCCCGCCTGCGAGATCATTTCAGCATACAACATCGGCGGGATCGACCGCGGGTTCTCCGCGTAATACTCGCCCCACGGGAGGTCTACTTCGATGATCACCTTCGCGCTCGGTTGCAGTTTGCGCACCACCGCCACGCTCATCCGCGTCAGGTCCATCACCTGCTCGAACGAAAATGTGAAGTTGCTGTTGACGTGCAGCCCGGAAACAACGACCCATGTGCCGACCGTTCGGCGGTACCTCGTTACGATCGTCTTGACATGCTCGTAGACAAGTTCTCGCAAGGTTTCGTAGTCGTGTTCCCAGATATACAGCCATTCCGGTACGGCACGGGGACGAAAATCGACTATCGGCCCGCCGACGATCGGCAGTCGCGCGCTACGCACTGCCCACTCGATCCACCGATCGGTCTTGGCGAACGAGTACTTCCCCTCCGTCGGCTCCATGTCCACCCATCGCATCGGCATCGCCAGAAAGTCACAGCACGATCCGACGATCTTTTGCAGTTGCGGCGAGAACTGATCCTGATTCGCTACGCATCCCACCTGCGGCGGGCTGGGGAGTATCACCCCCGCGTTGCCAATCAATGCGTTGCGGCTCTCGGCCGCCTCGTGCTCGGTCAGTGCGGACGACGGTGTAGCGATCGCCATCGCGGCCCGCACCAGTTCGCCGCTCATACGCTTAGCGTGCTGCACCCCGGCCTGTTTAATGGCCAAGAGTTCGCCGGCTTCCAGCGCGAGTGAGAGCGCCTGCCGCCCGAGCAGGTCCGCGTGGGCATCGCGCCCGCCGCCGGGTGATCCGCTGGCACCACCCTCCGCAGTCACCAGAGCACGAGTGAACGCCTGTCGCGCCGTTTCAAACACCCGCATCACCGGGTCATCGGGCGAAAGATCAAACATCGCCCAGTCCTCGAGTTTGTTCAGCACCAGCATCAAGCGATGCCGGGCGAGTTCGATGCTGAGCAAGTACGGCTTCTCTCGCTCAGGGAGCAGGCAGGTCTGGAGGGTGATGACACCCATGCTTACCCCGCCGGGGCTTTCGGGAGACGGATCGATGGGGAGTTGCAGGCAGATCGCCGCGGCGTCGGATCCCCGCTTTTCACAACGGATCAAGCCATCGACCGTACGGATGTCGGCCTGAACCGGCACATCGTCCGGCCCGAGCAGGCACGCGCTCCGCGTCGCTAGTTCGCGTGCCGGGAGCGGATGACCGTTGTTGTCGTAGACCGCGAAAATCAGCATGCCAGCCATTGCCTCCGGCCCGATGCCCGTGCGTCACGCACGCACAGGCAAGCCCAGAGCATAGCCCGGCAAGGGGGCGGCGTTCATACGACCCGCAGGGCAACCGTATTATCGCTCTTGGGTGGTCCGACGGTCCCCGCCGGGCTTCGGGGTGTGTGGGAACTACATGTGTTGCCGAATGATCCGAGCCGTCGAAACTGGAAGCGTTCGGCTCCTTCTTGCCGAGAATGCGATTGCCCTACAGGAGGCAGGGGGTGCCACCCGACCGGCGCGCTGCAGGACGTGAAGCAGTTACGGGCACCCCGCGAAGAAGGCGGTGAGGAAGTTGAAGAAGTCCTGCGAGTTGGCGACGCCGTCGCGGTTGAAGTCGGCGGGGCAGGGGGCGCGAAGGCCCAGGATGGCGGGCGAGGTCGTCGCGCTGCCGAAGGCGTTGCTCACCACGCAGTCGTAGGCGCCGATCTGGGCGTCGGCGGCGACGACGGTAAGCGTCGGCGTGTTCACGCCGAGGAACGACGCGCTGTTGACGAGATTCACGCCGTCGCGCCGCCACTGGTACGCGAGCGTCGGCGAGCCGTCGGCGGCGACGGCGAACTGCGTCAGCCCGCCCATGAGGCCCAGGAGAACAGAGGCGGGCTGCTGCGTGATGACCGGCGGGATCGAGCAGTCGTTGAGGGAGAAGATCCAGACCTCGCCGCGATTAGCTTGCGCGCTGTTTGCGTGTGCCCCTACTGCGAGTTCGATTCGCCCGTCACCGTTGATATCGCCGAGAGACGCAACGCTGCGGCTCAGGTTGCCGCCGTCCAATAGGCTGTCGCCGAATCCGCCACTCGTCTGAGAGATCTTCAGATGAGAAGCAACTGTACCGTTTGAGTTCATGTACAGGAACCACAGGGCACCGCGGTCGATACCACCGTCGTCGTCCCGTTCACTTCCCATTACGAGATCATTCACGCCGTTGTTGTCTAGGTCGCCCAAGCACGCAACGGAGATGCCGATCAAGTCCGTGTCATCAAGCGTGCCTGAGAATCCTCCCTGAGTGTCGGAAATCTTTTGATGCGAGAGAACAGTGCCAGTGGAGTTCATAAAGAGTATCCACACCGCGCCGCGATCCGGCCCACCGTCGTCGTCTTGTACCGCGCCAATGGCCAAGTCGGCGACGCCGTTCTCGTCCAGATCACCCATACTTGTTGCTGAGAAACCGAATAAGTCACTGTTGTCGAGCGCACCTGTGAAGCCACCTTGAGTGCTAGAGATTTTCTGTTCGTCTCGAACAGTACCGCTCGAGTTCATGAAGAGGATCCACACGGCACCACGATTCAACCCGCCGTCGGCGGTTTGTGGCGCGCCAACGGCCATGTCTGCGACTCCGTCGCCGTCCAAGTCGCCGATATTCGAGAGGGAAAAACCAAAGATATCGCTGTCGGCCAACACACCCGCAAAGCCGCCTTGTGTGTCAGATATTTTCTGGTGAGCACGGACGGTCCCATTGGCATTCAAGAAGAGAATCCAGAACGCGCCGCGGTCGGTACCGCCATCGTCGTCCAAGTGAGCACCAACGGCAAGGTCTGAGACCCCGTCATTGTCGATGTCACCAATATTGGCCAGCGAGACTCCAAACCGATCACCATTATCGAGTGGACCTGCAAACCCCCCTTGTGTCGAAGAGATCTTTTGCTGAGCGCGGACGGTGCCGTTGTTGTTCATAAAGAGAATCCACACGGCACCTCGATTTGGCCCGCCGTCATCGTCGCGCCCGACGCCCACGGCAAGGTCAACCACTCCGTCACCGTCGAGGTCTCCAATGTTTGCGACAGCCTCACCGAATGCATTGCTGGGATCCAGTTGCCCCGTGAACCCGCCCGCGTACTGCGTGATCCGCTGCTGCGTGAAGACCGTCCCTGCATCGGGGCATGGCTGCGCTTTTGCACTCGTTGCCGTCAGCGCGAGCGCCGCCAGCATCGTCATCATGGCCACACACCCGCCGATCGCACGCCGCGCCGCGTTCTTCAAGATCGCCATGGTCCACCCTTTCTTCGATTGAGTTCCGCGCCCATCCCGCCGCCCCCACGCACGCTCCTCCCCGCCGTCGAACCCGGCACCGTCGCCGTTCCCCCGCCGCGCCGAGTCACGCATACGGCCGAGTGTACCAGAACACGCCGCGGGGTGGGTGCGTGGGGGTGGTGGTGTGTGAGGATGTGAATAAGTTGCGCGTCAGCGGGGTCGGGCGGAGCGCGGGGAGGGGCGTGCGGCGGGGCGTGGAGGTGGGTGTGCGGGGTGCTCGTAGGGTCTGCGGGAGGGGGGGCCGGAGGGCGCGGGGAGAGGGTGAGGGGCCGGTCAAGGGGACGAGCCGGTGGGGTGTTCCACGCCGTGCGCCGCGTGGTTTTTGGTTTGGAACGCATGGTTTGGGGCGCGAAACGCACGTTCCGACGGCAGGAGCACATGGCTTGTGGACTCGGACGCGTGGTTTGTAGACTGGTACGCGCGTTCCAACGCCTCGAACGCGCGGTATTGGGGTTGGAACTCGCGTTCCACGGCTTGGAACGCACGGTCCGTCGCACCGAGCCGGTCAGTCCTCTGGTGCGCTGGCGTCTAATACCAATCTGAAGAAGAGTCGGGCACAGAAGACGGAGAATAACAAGAGGCAGGCGGAACGCCTGCCCCACAAGTCGCCCGCTTTGTTCTTGGGATTGGTATTGGGGGACGGGCACGACAATCGCATGATCGACGAAAACAATCCGAACACGTAACTTCGTGCCGAACGCGGAACTTCGTGGTTGGCGTACGAACCGGAACTCGCTGGATTTCGTTGAGTTCGAGACGACCGACGGGGACCGTCGGGCCACCCAAGATCGATCACGCGATTGGCCTGGGGAGAGCAGGTGGACGGGGGGGACCGGGGGGCGGGGGGGCG
>JBGSIF010000022.1:0-13417 GCA_041742635.1 Phycisphaerales bacterium | reverse complement strand
GGCACGCCGCCCGGAGGTTCCAACGGCGGCGGAGTGCGCGATGCGGCGAATCGCCGGGTTGTTCGATGCGGAAGGGTCGATGCTCGGGGATGCCCGAACAACAATGGACGTGATCGACGGTGCGCTGCGAGAGTACGTCGTGCGCGCGATGGGACTTGAGTCAACGGATCAATCGACAGAGCGTATTGGTGAGATGAGCGGGGGAGGCAGTTTGGTTCAGGCGCTACCGGCGAAGGTAGTGGAAGAGATTGTTCGCGTGTTGGGCGAGTTTGATACCGTGAGGTTCTCGGGGATGCCGATCGAAGCAACAACTGTGTATGCAGCGAGGGTAGAGGTGCAACGGCTGATCACGGAGGCGCAGGCGGCACAACGCGATCCCGCGGCAGTCACGAGTGATGCGGGTGTCGGGAGGGACGCATGATATTTCATTCGCCGTGGGCGTTTGCGTTGCTGGTCGTGGTGCCGGTGCTTGTGTGGGTGTCGGCACGGCGCGGGAGGCGGGGCGCGATCGTGTTCCCATCGACGGTCGTGCTTGATGGTGTGCCGCGGGGAGTGCGGTCGAGGCTGATGTGGCTTGTGCCGATGTCGCGGGCTGTGGGAATGTCGCTGCTCGTCGTCGCGCTGGCTCGCCCGCAGTTCGGTGTCGGGCGAGTGCAGACGACCACGGACGCGGTGGCGATACAGGTGGTGATTGATCGATCGAGCAGTATGCGTCAAGAGATGGAGTTCGACGGTCGGTACGCGACGCGACTGGACGTGGTCAAGAGCGTGCTGCGAGAGTTTGCGATGGGGAATACGAGCAGTGGGGGCACGCTCGCGGGGCGCCCGAATGATCTGATGGGTCTGATCACGTTTGCCCGGCAGGCGGAGACGGCGTGCCCGCTCGTGCGCGACCCCGCGACGTTGACCGAACTGGTGAGTACGGTGCCGTTTGCGAGGTCGAGAGAAGAAGATGGGACGGCGATAGGGGACGGGCTGGCGCTGGCGGCCGCGCGACTCAGGAAAGCAGAGGAGGAGTTTCTCGCACGTCCTGAGAATGCGGGGAAAGAACTGAACATCAAGAGCAAGATCGTTATTTTGTTTACGGATGGCGACAACAACGCGGGGGAGCGGTTGCCGATGGAAGCGGCCCAACTCGCGGCGGAATGGGGTATCAAGGTGTATACCGTGGCGATCGGTGCGGGGCAGGGGTATCAGGTGATCGATTTTTTCGGGGAGAAGCGCCGGGTGCCGACGCGGGGCACGGTGGACACCAAACTGCTGGAAGAAGTAGCGAGCGTGACGGGTGGCGAGTCGTACTCCGCCGATGACGCGGGGGCGATGCGACGGATGTATGAAGAGATCGACCGGCTGGAAAAAACGAGTGTAGAAACGGTGGAGTACACGGATTATCAGGAGCGGTTCGTGCCGTGGGCGCTTGCGGGCGGGAGCGTGCTGATGCTGGAACTGGTGCTGGTGTCGATGTTGCTGCGGAGGCTGCCGTGATCACGTTCGTCGATCCGCAGTGGCTGTTCGGGCTGAGCGCTGTGGTGCTGGCGGTGCTGATGCTGGTGTTCTCGGCGTGGCGAAGAAGGTGGTTGCTGCGCCGGTTTGTTGGAGAACCGAGCGGTACAAGCGAGCTGTGTGCAGGAAGCGATTTGCGAAGATGGGTGAAAGGCACCTGCGTGTGTTTGTCGGTTGGGGCGGTAGCGATTGCGCTGGCGCGGCCTGCGACGGACCCGAAGCCGCAGAAAGTGGAACGATCGGGTCGAGATCTGGTGGTGTTGCTGGATGTATCACGGAGTATGCTGGCAACGGACCTTCGGCCGAGTCGGCTTGAACGGGCGAAACTGATTATCCGCGACCTGCTCGACGCCGCACGTGGCGATCGGGTCGCGGTGATTGCGTTCGCCGGTTCGACGGTGATACGTTGCCCGCTGACCACTGATTACAGTTTCGCGCGGCTCACGCTGGAATCGATCACCCCAGAGACCGTCACCAAAGGTGGCACGTTGATCGGTGACGCGATCAGGGCCGCGCTGGAAGACGTGTTCATTGAGGGCGACGACCGGTACCGAGATATTCTGCTGATCACGGACGGGGAGGATCACGAGAGCGACCCGTTGCAAGCGGCTCGGGCGGCCGGGGCACGCGGGATCCGCATCATCGCGGTTGGACTTGGCAGTGAACTTCAAGGGGCCACAATACCCGTAGATCCGCGTCTTGACGGCGATGCGGGTACGGCTGGCGTATTGACGTATCAGGGGAGCGAAGTGCAAACTCGGATGGATACGAAGTCACTGCGAGATATCGCGGAGGCTTCGCGCGACGGTGTGTTTCTCAATGTGGGCACGGGGACGATCCAGATGGACAAAGTCTACCGAACGCTCGTCGAGCGGGCCGAGCGGCGCGAGCTTGATTCAACCGAGCAGGTGAAGTACACCGAACTGTTCCAGTTTGCGATCGGAGCGGCGATCTTGCTGCTTGCGATGGAATCAATCATCAGCGAACGGAGGCGTCGTGGATCGACACAGTTGGATCGATAGAACATGTGCGGGCATGAGCAACCGTCATGCTTCTCACTCGACCCGCACGAGAGTAATCGCGTTGATCTGTGCGGCGATTGTGATTGGGCTGGCATGTCCCGCGCGGGCGGATGCGGGCAGGGACGCCGCGGTTCGGGGGAACAACTTCTTCAAACAGGGGCAATACCAGGAAGCGGTGCTGGCGTATGAACTGGCCGTGAGCAAGGGGTTCGAGCCTACGACGGTGATATACAACCTTGCGAGGGCGCAAGCGGAGGTCGGCGAACTCGATGATGCCGAAGCGAACTTTCGCCGGGTCGTTTCGGATCCGATGGCGGGCGTGGTCGCCGCGGCGGCGCGGTTCAATCTTGGTTCGATCGATTACCAGCGGGCGAGAGCGATTGTTGAAACGAAGCCGGCAGACGCGATTGGGCTGCTTCAACGTGCGGAGCGGCACTTCCGCGATGTCGTCGGAGCAGAGGCAGGGGATGCCGCCGCGGCGCGGAATATCGAAGTCGTCATGCGAGAGATCAAACGCATTCAGGATCGACTTGACAAGCAGAAGCAAGAGCAGTCGACCGACGGGACGGAATTACAATCGTCTCAGGGCGACCAGAAGAAGAACGATCCAAGCAACCAGCAGAAGTCAGCGGAACAGAAACAGAATCAGCCCGGCGAGAAGCCCGAAGATCAGCCGAATGATTCGGAGGCGGGTAACGATCACCCAGACCAACCGAAAGAATCGGAATCAACGAGCGGCGAACAATCCAAGCCGAGCGACTCGACGCAGGATCAACGTGACCGTGGTACGGCATCGACACCGGAGCGATTTGCCGATCTTGCCGGTCAGCAGAGCGAACTGGCGAAGCAGAGCCAACGTCTAGCCGACGATCGAGCGAAGAGTCAGCAAGGTGCCGCGGGCTCGCCGAGTCAACAAGAGATGCAGCGTCGAGCGCAGGACTTGCAGCGTCGGCAGGACGAACTGTCAAAGAGGACACAAGAGGTGATCGAATCGATGGAGCAGGAGCGGGAGAAAGAAACCCCAGTGGCGGGTGCATCGAAGAACGAAGAATCGAAACCGGACTTGGCAAAGCCGGACGCCGCGGCGGCAGCGCGTGCGAGGGAACGGCAGGAGGCGGCCTCAAAGAAGTTGGGGAAAGAGGATACCGGTGCCGCGGCGGAGGAGCAGCGTGCGGCGGCGCGGGAACTGGCGGCCGCTGCGGGGCTTGCCGGCACTCCTGAGACCGACTCGACGTCTTCATCGAGCAATGAAGCAGCCAACGCGGCGAGCATCGACGCGGCTCGCATCCTCGACAAGGAGAAGCGAGAGGCAGCCCAACGGTTGATGCGGCTGCTGCGGGCACGCACGGGCAAACCCGCGGCCGGTGGAAAGGATTGGTGAACGCATGGTGGGATATCGAACGATGGCGTGGGTGCTGGTATGGGCCGGGGTGCTGCTGAGCGCCGCGAGCGCGAAGGCTCAGCCAGCGCGACCGATTACGGCGACGGCCCAGGTAGGATCGCAGCGAGTGTACGTGGGCGAGCCGGTCTTGCTGACGATCGATGTGGCCAACACTGATCATGCCGACGCGCCGCCGATCCCGACATCGCCCGAGTATTCGATCTCGCTGAGCGGCGAAGGAAACACATCGCAGACGTTTATCGTGACAATCAACGGCAAGCAGGAAGACCGTTCTTCTCGCTCGTACCGGTTTCAATACAGCCTGACGATCAACCGAGCGGGGCGAGTGACCATCCCGGCGTTGGTCGTGAGCGTGGGCGGCAAGCCGTACCGGACTGAACCGCTGGAACTGGATGTTGTCGAGCCAGCGGTAGCGACGGGGAGCAAACTGACGCTGACGCCGGTGAAGACTTCGATGTATGTCGGGGAGCCGGTGCTGGTGACGATGGTGTGGTACCTGAGTTCGGATGCGCACGACCCGTCGATCACGATCGGGATGCCAGACTCGTTTGAGATGTTGACGCCGAGCACATGGCAACCGAGCACGGCTCGCCCGAATCCCGGGGAGAAACTGGTTGAAGTGATCGTCAACTCGGAACGCACCGTGGGGATCGTCGGCAAAGGACCGCTCGACGGGGAGTCACGCACGACGCTGACGCTGCGCCGGATCCTGATCCCGTCGGCGCTCGGTGAGTTCGAGTTGCCGCCCGCAAGGGTTTCGTTCCAAGTCGCCACTGGCCGCCGGCGATCAACATTGCTTGATTCGCCGTTCGACGACCTGAACAACTACGAGCGGCGGGTCGTGATGTCCGAGCCGATCACGCTGAGCGTCAAGCCGCTGCCATTGCCTGCACCGGTAGGCTTTACGGGTCTGGTGGGCAACTACACGATTGATGTCGCGGCGTCACCAACGGTGCTCAATGTCGGTGAACCGTTGACGCTCTCGATCCGGGTGGGGGGGCCGGAGCCGCTGGATCGCGTGCCGCCGATGGATCTTTCTGAACGCGATGGGTTCGCGGGTGGGTTCAAACTACCTTCCGAGCCGTCGTTGCCGAACATACTGCCGACGGCGGCGATATTCAGCATCGATGTGCGTCCTGCGTCGGATCGGGTTCGGCAGGTACCGCCGATTGAGATCCCGTATTTCGATACCACCCGCGGCGAGTATGTGGTGGCGCGAAGCAGCGCGATCCCGCTGATTGTGCAGCCGACCGTTGAGGTAACACTCGACGATGATGGGGCGCAGGCTGGTGCCAACGCGATAACCCAAGGTACTTCCAAGCAGGATGGTGTGGATACCAACGGACCGCCGCGGATCGATCGGGAGGTAGATGGACCTGCGTGGGCGGGCCGATTGTTGTCGCAGGGATTAGCGACGCCGACCGGAGCGGCTGCTGCCATGATTCCGATCGGTGTGTATGGGTTGGCGGTGCTGGTTGGGGTACAGCGTGAACGGCGGGAGCGCGACCCGAGCGGGTTGCGAAGACGCCTGGCGCTTCGCCGCGCCGCGAAGCGTCTGCGTCGCATATCTGACCGCGATCGGCCCGAAGCGGCTGTGTCGGAAGCCTTGCGGGGGTTGGCGGCTGATTATGCCGGGGTGAATGAGTCCGGGATGACAACGCGCGACGCGGACCGAGTCTTTGCGGCACACTTTCCGGCGGTGCGTGAGAATGCGAGTCGGATACTTGTCGCCTGCGACCGCGCGATGTTCTCGCCCGCGCGTTTCGAGGCGGGTCAACCACATGGTGCGGGTGTTGCAGCAACATCATTGATCGGAGATGCGGCGAAGGTGCTCGCGGCCGTCAAGCGGTCTGCTGGACAGTCGAGTTTCAGGAGCCAACCGTGAGCGATTGTGATCGGTGCATTCCGCGATGGCGAACGCGATGCCAAAGCAGGCCGATCGCTCTGGGTATCAGCATGATGGCCATCGGGTTGATGTGGCTGTTTCCGCAGATGGTACTTGCGGACGAGGCTTCTGTAGCGGATCGATACGGACGGGGTGTGGCGCTGTACGACCGTGCTTCTGCACTGCACGCGGCGAACGATCCGATGGCGCGCGAAGTCTTCGCGCACGCGGCGATGGTGTTTGATTCACTGGCCGATCCAGCGAGTGAGTTCGGAAATCTCGCGAGTGCTGCGGAAACAGGTCCGACGAGCGATCCGCGGCTGCTGCGTGCCGCCGCGTTCGCCTACTTGTTCGCGCAAGATGCGGGCCGCTCGGTGCTGTACTTTGAACGGGCGAGATTTGCGGCTCCGGTTGATCGAACCGTGCAAGCGGGCGCGGAACGCGCGAGGGTGCTTGCGGGGATCGACCAATCGGCGATACCTCGCTCGACGGTCGAGGTGGTTGCGTCGTATCTCGAACTGTTGCCGAGGCCGATTCGGTCGTGGTCGCTGATTGTGGCGTGGTTCGGTGCGTGGTTGGCGATGTGCCTGCGAGTAGGTACGAGGCGGTACCGACCGGCGCGAGTGATTCCAGCGGTGCTGTTTCTGTTGGCGGCGCTCGCGGCGTGTACGTTGGTGCCGGGTGAATACCTTCGCTTGACTGATCAACGCGCCATCGTGGTTGAGTCATCGGTGCTGCACGCCGATCCATCGGAGTCTGAAGGGAACAGACAGCGTGACGAGCCGCTGAAGCCCGGCACTGGAGTGCAGATCAGCGGTCGCGTTGGGGATTGGACTTGCATTACGCTGCCGCGATCGAGTGAACGCGCGTGGGTGCGGAGTTCGCATGTGCGGCGCGTCTTTGGGGAGTAGTGCAAGGCGTGTCGGAGGAATGATGCGGCAGAGTCGTTTACCGGATTGGTACACAGAAGCGGCGTTAGAAGACACTTCGAGCGTTCTACTTGGTGGAATCCGCCGGCTGGTCGAGCCACGCGGAATCGGAGTGCTGGATTGACCAGTCATTACCGAAATACCCAGCGCCAAGGAGGCCCTTGCGGGTGTCGCTGAGCATGTCGGTGGAGAGCACGACCCAGTCTGGGATGCCGACGCCGGAGACGAAGATAGGGAGCCGATCGGTGAGGCGGCAGCCAGCGATGCCGGTGCCGGCGACGACGCCGACGCTCGACCCTGGGGCGTTGAACGCGGGGAGAGTGATGAGGCAAGCGAGGTTATCGCCGACGATTGTTTGATCGCCGCACTGTACTGATGTTCGAGTGACTTTGATAGGCGAGAGAGGCAGCAAGATCGCCCACGCCGCGTTGGTATCCATGTTGCCGTAGAGGATGGCGTTGCGATCGGAGAGAGGGCGCAGGGAGGTTTGGGTCGATGGTGAGCGACGCTGCGCGACGTAATCGGCGTCGCTGATGATCTCGATGGAGCCGTTGCCGCGGTACCAGAACGATTCGGCGTCGAAGCGAGCCTTGGCGAGCGACCATGCGTTTTCGTCGGGCGTGCCTTGGGTGGCGTAGATGAGCACGAGGTGATTGCGAAAGGCGCTCTTGAAGCCGCGGTCGTTTGCGACGGCGAGGGGTGCGACGGGGAGGTCGTCGTGGCGCCATGTGTCGCCGTTGCGAACGAGGGCGACGCGATGCCACCAGCCCTTGTTCGGATCGGGCGAGTGGCCCCGAAGAAGGGATGGGATCCGTATCGATTGCCCATCGAGCGTGACGGTGACATCTCCCGCGGCTTGGCTGAGTTGTGAGCGATCGATGGAGAGCATCGCCACGTTCTGCGTCGTGCCGGTGAGTGTGGCCTTTTCCTTGTCGAAGGTCAGGTCAACCTTGCACGGCTCGAACCATTTCTGGGCTTGATGGATGGTCACCCAATCGCAAGTAGGTGAAACGGTGGGGGAGGCGGTGGTGAACTCCACACGCCGCACGTCGCTGGTATCAGGCTTGACATTCCGCTTGAAAAAATCGAAGATTGGGGGCCAATCGACACACTCGTTCCCCCACCAGTGCCCCGCGCCGGCACGCTCGTAGTACGCGAAGTTCGGGTGGAACTCGGCGAGTATTTTTTTCATGGCGCGAGCCTGGGTGACTGGGACGTTGTCGTCGGCGTCGCCGTGGAGGATGTAGACCCCGTTCTGGACGTAGTTGCGTGCGAGGGCGAGGGTGTCGCTGGCGGAACTTGCGCGGCGGAGCATTTGTTGCGGGGGCGAGCCTTGTTCGTAGACGTTCGGCGGGCCGCCGCCGTAACTGCCGAAGGTGCTCCAGCCGGCGCTTGGGGCGATGGCGGCGAAGAGGCCGGGGAAGTGCGCACCGAGTTGCCAGGTGCCGTGCCCGCCCATCGAGTGTCCGGTGAGATAGGTGCGGGCGGGATTGTGCTTGAAATGCTTCTGGGCGTCGGCGAGAACTTCGAGCGCGTCGAGGCGTCCCCAGTCTTCCCAATCGAACCCGAAGGGGCGGCGATTGGTGGGGCAGACGATGTGGCACCAGTCCTTCGGCGAGTACGCCGCGGCTTGGTTGGTGGCTTCGACACTCGCGCCGTGCAGCGAGAGAACGAGGCCGCGATCGGCGTCGGGGACGGTGGAGTTTGGTGCGATCGGCACCACGCTGTAATACTGCACGCTGCCGTCGATGTCGCTGATGAAGGTGCGCTTGTGGGGTTGGCTCGGCGAACGTACCGGCAACGTGAACGTGATACGAGGCGCGATGCCGGGAAACTCGGAGACCCCATGGAGCGCCGAGGCGAACACGGAGACTTCGACGTTGGCCGCGCCGGCCGGTGGCTTGCCGAGCGGAACAAGTACTTTACGGACAGACAATGCCTCGACCTTGATTTCAACATTCCCCAAGTGCCACGTTGGCCCGCTGCTGGTGAGCGTCCAATGGAGAGGGCGTCGAGATGCATTGACCAACAACATCGAGCCAAACTGTGCTCCTGCGTGGTCCTGGGTATCGAGCAGGTCTGGCATTGTCATGTCGTCGGTCGTGAGGTACACCTCCTTCAGCGGCGGCGTCAACTTCGCCCGCACCCGCCCGCGCCCGCCTCGGAAGACTAACTCGTTCTCGCCTTTCTTCAGCAGCACGGGCAACTTGACATAGCCGTTTTCATATGGATCGCCTGTGCGGAGTTCGCCGTTGACGAGTACGTTACCGTGCCCGGCGGCGTCGAGGATCATCACGCGCTCCTCCGCGGACTCCACTCGCCAGACGGCGTATGACCCGCCGCGAAGCCCCAGCCAGCCATCGTCGCCGGCCTTGACTTGCTTCCAGTCCTTCGTTGTGCCGTCGGGCATCGGGAGAGAGTCACCGGGCTTCGGCGGTGTCCATGTGCCGGCGACACGCATCGCTTCCACCGCGTCGGTGAAGAGCAGGACGCGACCCGACGACGCGACGCCTTCAACAACGAACGCCTCGCGCATCACGATCTCGTCCACGTCCTGAGCGTGGACACGGGCGAGCGAGACTAAGAGTGTGAACAACCCTGCAACAAACTGAAGTCGTAGTGCCATTGGAGTAGCGTACCAGATTTCAAGCCGAGGTGCTCGGAGACAACCCCACGCGCCCGTGGCTCGGCTAGCCTTTGGCATGACGCTGATCTGCGTGCCCATCATGGTCGAGGACGAGGCGAGCGCACTGCGCGATGCACGGCTTGCCGCGGAGTTCGGGGCGGACCTGATCGAGTTCCGCGTTGATTCCTTCTTCACAGGCACGCCGGGTGAAACGGGCGAGCGCGAGTCCGCCGCGGTCCTGCGTCTGATTCAAGCGTGCCCGTTGCCAGTCATCATCACATGCCGACCCGCCGCCGGCGGTGAGGGGGGGCATTACGACGGCCCCGAGGATGCGCGTGTTTCGTTCTTTGAACGTCTTGGTACGGCGGAATCGACGGCGACTCGGCACTCGCCTCGGTACATTGACGTGGAACTTGCGTCGTACATGCGCTCGGCGAACTTCAAGCAGAAGGTCAATCTAGCGGTGCTGCACCCGGGGCAGGTGCGGGATCTGAAGACCTCGTTGATTCTGTCATCCCACGATTTCGATGGTCGCCCCGCGGACCTGCTCCGGCGTCTTGCCACGATGCGCGACCAGCCTGCCGCGTCGATCCTGAAGGTCGCGTACCGCGCCCGGTCGCTGCGCGACAACCTCGAACTCTTTGACGTCATGCGAGAAACGGATCGCCCGATGATCGCGCTGGGGATGGGCGAGTTCGGGCTGATGTCGCGTGTGCTGGCTCCGAAGTTCGGCGGGTTCCTCACGTTCGCCTCGCTGCGCCCGACCTCGACCACTGCGCCGGGCCAGCCCACCGTTGATGAACTGCTGAGCCGTTACCGTTTTCGCTCGATCAAGCACAATACACGGGTGTACGGCGTGATCGGCTGGCCGGTGTCGCAATCGATCTCGCCGGACGTGCATAACGCGGGGTTTGAGGCGATCGGTGAGTGGCCGGACTGCGACGAGGCCGACAACGAACTCCCCGGCACACATGCCGGCGGCGTGTATCTCCCGCTACCCGTCCCGCCGGAGTATGAACATTTCAAAGCAACGCTTTCGGCACTGCTGGAGCATCCAATGCTCGATTTCGCCGGGTGCTCCGTCACGATTCCGCACAAGGAACACCTGGTGCGGTTCGCGCGCGAGTCGATCGCGCGCGGCACGACTTACCCGTTTGATGACCTGGGTCGTGAGTGGGACATGATCGACGCGGATGACATCGGCGCGGCCAACACGCTCGTCGTGCGCCGAGGCACGGACGGAGAGGTGCGACGTTGCGAGGTGCTGAGCACCGACGGCGACGCCGCGGTCGCCGTGTTGGAAGAGAGCGTCCGCCCGTTGGTGGGCCTGCGTGTAGGACTGCTCGGCGCGGGAGGTGCAGCGAGGTCGATTGCCATGGAACTATCGAGGCGTGGTGTGGCGACAGTGATCTTCAACCGCACGCGTGAACGGGCCGAGCAACTCGCAGACGCCGTCAATGAACGTGCAGCGGCGAATCACCTTTCGGCCCGTACGCCACTCGCGGGCCAATCGATCCCGGCGTCGCTCGACGACGTGCTCGCGCACCCGTGCGATGTACTGATCAACTGCACGCCGATCGGGATGGCTACTGGGCCGGTGCCCAACGATTCGGCGGTGTCGCTCGGGGTGCTGCGGAGACTTGTCGAGCGTGGCTCGAAGGGTCAGGCATCGCCGCCCGGGGTACACCACCTCGTGGTGATGGACACGGTCTACAGCCCGGTGCAGACGCCGCTGCTACGGCTCGCGGAAGAAGCCGGGGCGATGACGATCGATGGCGTTGAAATGTTCGTGAAGCAAGCCGAGGGGCAGGTTCTTGCCTGGACTGGTGCGTTCGCTCCAAAGGGGCTGTACCGCGAAGTCGCGCTTCGCCGGCTGGCGAAATAAGAGCCGATTGCACGAGCAGTTGACCCGAGATCATGCCGATCAACGGGCGCCCCCCCTCTGACCGCAAGCGAGGTTCGGCTCAGATGAAACCACGGATGACCCTGCGTTGGGAAGACCACCGGCAAGCGAGAGAGTCGCTTCCTACCCTTCATCGATGACCTCCAAACAGAAGCCAACACCCGTGCGATCCTCACAGAATGCCGGACGAGAGTCTGAGATCCGCACCGTCTCATTCGTCAGCCTGGGCTGCCCGAAGAACCTGGTTGATTCAGAAAAAATGCTCGGTCTGCTAGCGTCGGACGGTTTGGCGATCGTCTCGTGCGGGGCCGAGACGATGTCGGAGGAGCCGAGTGTGGAGGCCGGCTCGAACCAGTTCGGCACCGGTGACGGAGAGGGGCGGGATCATGCCGATGCCGATGTGGAGACTTTTTCCTCCGACGCCGTCGTGATCAATACTTGTGGGTTCCTCGAAGCATCGAAAGATGAATCGCTCAAGGTCATCAAAGATGCGATCCGCGATAAGGAAGCGGGGCGTGTGAAGCGTGTTGTGGTGGCGGGCTGCCTCGTGCAGCGGCATCGTGCCAAGATGCTGGAGTGGGCACCCGGGATCGACGCGATGGTGGGGGTGTTCGACCGAGACAAGATCATCGAAGCCGTGCGTGGTACAGGGGAGGCGGCGCGGGCGTCGCGTGCCAAGACCGCCGACGAGGCATCCGACAAGCCCAAGTATTGGATCGCCGCCAACGCGCTGCAAGCCGCGAAGGAACGCGGACGCGAGACGATGGGGCTGACCGTGAACGGCAAGGACGGCAAAGGCATCGGCTACTTCGAGGACGACTCGGCGCGATTGCGCCTCACGCCGCGGCATTACGCGTACCTCCGTATCAGCGAAGGATGCAACCAGAACTGTGCGTTCTGTACGATCCCATCGATCCGAGGGAAGATGCGGTCGAAGCCCCTTGATGCGATTGCCGCTGAGGCGCGCGAACTCATTGCCGATGGCGCGTTCGAGTTGATCCTGATCGGGCAGGACACCACGAGTTACGGCGACGATATCGGGATCGGACTAGGTGGCAATGCTCTCCAGAGCAGTGCTTCAACGTCGCGGGTCAACACAAAGTCTGCTGCTCTAGAGAGCACAACCAACGCCAGCCGTGGCATGCCCGGCATGCTGCGCGCCGTCGCTCGCGCCTTCGATGAAGTCGGCGTGGGGGGCAGCGGTGGCGGCTGGGTGCGACTCATGTACGCTTATCCCTCCAACTTCTCAGACGAGATGATTGACGCGCTCGCCGAACTCGCCGGAGTCGGTGTTCCCGGCAAGCGCGTACTGCCGTATATCGACATGCCTCTCCAGCACGCGTCGAACGCGATGCTCAGGGCCATGAAACGCAACGTCACGCGCGAGCACCAGGCCGAACTCGTTCATAAGTTGCGAGAGCGCATCCCCGGCATGGCGATCCGCACTACTTTTATCTCAGGCTTCCCCGGCGAGACCGACGCCGATCATCAGGAACTACTGGAGTTCGTCGAGGAAATGCAGTTCGACGCCATGGGCGTCTTCGAGTACTCGCACGAAGCGGGTACGGTTGCCGGGACGATGGAGAACGACCCGAAACTCGCGGTCCCCGCTCACATCAAGAAGCAGCGCCGCGACGAAGTGATGGCGCTCCAACAGTCCATCGCGTTTGAACAGGCGGCGTATCTCGCTGAGCAGTTCGACGAAAAAGCTAAGATCCCGGCTGAGTCCGGCGTGCAGTTTGACGTCGTCATCGATGGGGCCGCGCTGGGTGTCGGCCTCGCTACCACCGGCGTTGGCAAGGGCGGGCAGTTGTACCGCGGTCGTACTTATTTCCAGGCACCCCAGATCGACGCCACGACCTTCGTGCAGTCCAAGGCCAAGTTGGCCCCCGGCGAACTCGTCCGCTGTACCATCGTTGCCAGCGACGGGTACGACCTAATCGCTCGGCCTACTACCGAACTCGAAAAAAAGGTCGGCCTCCGGGTTCTTCGCTAGGCGTAATCATCGTTTCCGCGAATTGCGAGGATTGGTTCAACGCATACCCCGGCGTGCTTCTATGAATGATGGTCGTCCGATTCGCGTGATAACTCAATGAGCACGGCGTGCTTGATCAGCGTGCCGGCGGCGGTGGCGGCGGCGGCGAGCC
>JBGSIF010000021.1:0-3190 GCA_041742635.1 Phycisphaerales bacterium | reverse complement strand
CGCCGCCGACGGTCCCCGGCAACGCCGCGGCGTCGGCACTGTTGGACGGTGTGCCCGCGGCGTGCCGTCGCGCCTCGCGGATGTCGAGTTGGAAGGGATAGATGGTGCCTGTCCAAGTGAGGGTCTGGGCCTTTTGTGCATCACTCCACGGAATGTCCCACGAGGCGATCAACTTGCCGGTTGTCTGTTCGGTGATGTAGAACGAAAAGGTGCCTGCTTCACGGATCGAGTACGCGTACTTGGTGTCGAAGAGGTACACCGTCGCGGGGATGGTGTCGTAATACCCGTTGCGGTCGCGGTCTTCGAGGACTTGGGCGACGGTGAAGACCACGCGGTTGGCCCGAAGCCCGTCGGGCTGAGCGGGGATTGATGCCGAGGGCGCGGCCCGCTGGGGCGGGCCTTCGCTGACGCAGCCGGACGTGCCGCCGAACATGACCGCGATCAACAGCACGCCCGCGAGCCTCGTATAGATCGATCCGAGCCTGGTGGGGGTGAACATCGAAGGTCCTTATTCGTGTGAAGTGACGGGGCGAGAATCTTGCGAAGTGTATGGGCAGAACTGGTAGCCGTGATATTCTTGATGCACGCGGCGAGGCGATGAGTGCATCGCGGGCCGACGATCGCACGAATGCGATGACCACCGGAACGAACTGCGGCTGCACAAATCAGGCCGGGCGCAACGAGCACGTTGGAAAGGACCACGATGAGCGGGATTGAACGAGCGACGATCCGGGTGGCCCACATGCTGCTGTGTGCTGCGATGCTCGCGGTGCCGGCATTGGCACAGACGCCCTCGCCGCGTCCCGGCGTCGGTGCGATCCCGTACCCGGGTGGAACCACGTTCCGCGTGTGGGCACCCAACGCGACGAGCGTTCGTGTCGCGGGGAACTTCAACGGGTGGTCCACCACCGCGAACCCGATGGCCAGCGAACCCGGCGGGGTATGGTCCGTCGATGTCCCCGGCGTCGGTGAAGGCGCGGAGTACAAGTTCGTCATCATCAATGGCGCGACCATCTGGAAGAACGACCCCCGCGCACGCCAACTCACCAGTTCCGTCGGCAACTCGATCGTCCGGGGCGATACCTTCAACTGGTCGGTCGTCGGCCCGAACATCAAAATCTTCTCTGAGAGTTTCGAGGGCGGGCGCTTGTATGCTCCTTGGGTCAGCGGCGGCACCGGCCCGGCGCGAGTGAAGGTCACGCCGTTCTATCGCTCAACGGGGCTGCACGGCTGCACGCTCGACGCGATCGTGAACGAACCGGCGACTAGCCACCTCACGCTGACGATCGACGGCTCGCAGCACGCGAACTTATCACTCACGTACAAGATCCGCAATATCGGCGACACGCCGGATGTTGAGGACGGGGTGTTCATCTCCGCCGACGGATCGTCGTGGTTCCTCATCGACTCGTTCCCGGCGATCAATACGGGGTTCACGATCCGGACGATCAATCTGTCCGCCGCGGCGACCACGGCGGGGATCACCCCCGGTGCCAACTTCCGCATCCGCTGGCAGCAGCGCGGGGACGACGCGGCCCCCGCCGACGGGATCGCGCTCGATGATGTGTATGTCTCCGGCCAGCGGCTTTCGCAGCCGTTCACCACCCCGGCGTGGAACGACATGGTGATGTACGAGATGCACATCGGCACATTCAACGATGCACCCGGCGGTGCGCCCGGCACCTTCGCGTCCGCGATCAGCCGACTCGATCAACTCCGCGAACTCGGCGTCAACGTCCTCGCCATCATGCCCGTCAACGAGTTCCCCGGCGATTATTCATGAGGATACAACCCCGCGCATCAGTACGCCGTCGAGAACATCTACGGCGGGATGAACGAGTACAAACGCTTCGTCAACGAGGCGCACGCACGCGGCATCGCCGTTGTACAGGACGTGGTCCACAACCACTACGGTCCCAACGACATGGACCTATGGCGCTTCGACGGGTGGTTCCAGAACAACCTGGGTGGGATCTACTTCTACAACGACTTCCGCGGTATCACAAACTGGGGAGACACACGTCCAGACTTTGGCCGCGGCGAGGTCCGCTCATACATCCGCGACAACTCCATCATGTGGCTTCAGGAGTTCCGCGTCGACGGGATGCGCTGGGACTCAACCAGCAACATCCGCAACACCAACAACGGGCAAGGCACCGATATCCCCGACGGCTGGAGCCTGCTGCAATACGTCAACAACGAGGTCGATGGTTCGCAGCCTTGGAAGATCATGATCGCTGAGGATTTGCAGGGCAACTCGTTCATCACACGCGACACGGGCGGAGGCGGCGCGGGGTTCGATACGCAGTGGGACGCGGGGTTCGTGCATCCGATCCGATCGGCGATCGTGACCCCGAACGACGTGGACCGGAACATGTTCGCCGTGCGTGACTCGATCGTGAACCGGTACAACTCCGATGCGTTCGAGCGTGTGGTGTACACCGAATCGCATGATGAAGTGGCCAACGGACGATCCCGCGTGCCCGAAGAGATTTTCCCCGGCAACGCCGGGAGTTGGTTCAGCAAGAAACGTTCCACCGTCGGCGCGGCGCTGGTGATGACCTCGCCGGGCATCCCCATGATCTTCCAGGGGCAGGAAGTGCTGGAAGACGAGTACTTCCGCGATACCGATCCGGTGGACTGGTCCAAGCGTGTCACGTTCGGCGGCATCGAAGCGATGTACCGCGACCTCATCCGGCTTCGGCGCAACTGGTTCGACACCACGCGCGGGCTCAAAGGCCAGCACGTCAACGTGCATCATATTAATAACACCGATAAGGTCATCGGCTTCCATCGCTGGGACCAGGGCGGCGTGCGCGACGACGTGGTCGTCATCGTGAATCTCGGGAATCGCTCGTACACCAACTACAACCTCGGGTTCCCGCGCGGCGGGACCTGGAAGGTGCGATTCAACAGCGACTGGAACGGGTACAGCCCGGACTTCGCCAACACGTTCAGTTACGACACGACCGCCGTCGCCGGCCCGCGGGACGGGGTTGGGTTCAACGCGAACGTGGGAATCGGCCCGTATAGCGTGATCATTTTGTCACAGGACTAGCAGCCCGTTGAAGAACCCGCGCAACCGCCGGGCCGCCATGATGGTACAACATGGCGGCGGGCAGAGGCGGCGGGGGCGGTGGCGGAGATCGTGCGATGGCGTTGGGCAAGCGGGATGGCGAGCGTCAGGATG
>JBGSIF010000020.1:0-10701 GCA_041742635.1 Phycisphaerales bacterium | reverse complement strand
GCCCGCGTGCCCGTTCGTCCGGTTCGCAGGCCGCGCCAGACACTCCACGAGACGACCACCATCACGAGGGTGGTCGCCCCGATCCAAGCCCCGCGCGACCCCGTCGCCAGCACGCCCACGAAGCACGCCGTGCTTCCCATCAGCCCCAGTACTCGCTCTCGCAGCGACCCGCTGAGCAGCGCGGGCAGGTGCAGCCCCAGCCCCGCCGTGAGCATCGTTCCGCCGACCACGGGCTGCCACCAACCCGAGTTACGGTGCGGCATTCGAGGAAACCGCATCCACTCCACGCTGCACACCGTACCGATGGCGTGTGATACCTGCCCGAGATTTGCCGCGAGCAACCCCGTCGCCAGCCCCGCGATCAACCACGACCGCCGGTCCAGGACCGGCCACAGCAGCACGAGCGACAATGCAAACCTGCACGAAACCAGTTCGTCCAGCCCCAGCGTGCGGTTCTGCGACCACGTTGTCGAGAGCGCTTGCCACGCGATGAACAAGACCCCAGCCTGCACCGCGGTTTGATAGATCAGCCGGAAGCCCAGACGGCTGTGCCGCGGCAAGCGGATCACGTAGCACACCGCGAGGGGGACCAGCCCGATTTCGACCATGGACATCGGCCCGCACGCGCAGAAGCACCACAACGCGCCCAGCATCGCGTGCAACCGATGTCCGTACGAATCCACCCGGCGCTGCTCGGCAAACGCCTCTTCAGTCGTGCGGAGTTGGATCCCAAGTTCTGCCATCGGCTACGGCACAAGTCATTCTGCGAAGCCGATACCTTATACCGACCGTTTCCTTCCTGCCCCCTTCTCTCAGAGTGGCCCGGCTATCCAGGGTCGGACTTCGAGATTGGCTCGTCAAGCCGTCCGCATCCAGAACTTGCAGACTTCGAGAGACCCTAGTGCCCCGGTTTGTGCCCATCCCCACTCGCCTTCGTCGCGTCGTGGTGTTCAGTGCTTGCAGACTCGTTCGCGTGCCCAGCCTCGGCGTGCCCGTGAGCCGCCGTTGGACCCGGCGTGGCAGCATCGCTTGCGTGTGCCTCGTGCCCATGCCCAACATGCGCCGCGTCGGCGGGGAGATGCACCGGCTTCACCGGCCCGTCGTGTGCCGCCGCGAGGACATCTGCCTCACTCGCACTGCGCACGAACAGCAGGTATCCCCAGATCATCCCAGCCTGCGCTGCTGTTCCGATCGCAATGACCGCGATGCCCTTGCGCATCGATCCCGGCACCGCCGCGTACTTCGTCGCGACCGGCATCAGTGCTTTGTTCAATACCCCCGTGATCACCGAACCCGCCTTCTTCACGGCGGCCTCGACCGTTTGACCCAGCGCGGGCTTGTGCTTTTCCTTGCCCGGCGTTCCCGAATCCGCACGCGGTTTCTCGGTCGCCGACACGCCAGCACCCACGCTTGCGCTACCTGTCCCCGCGCGTGGCTCCGGCGTCGGTTTCGAGGTCGTTTTCACCGCCGCGGTGCTGGTCGCGGGTGCCTGTTCCGGCGAGCGTGCCAGTCCCGGCGCACTCGCCGCCCCTGTGGCTGTGACGTCCGCTTCGCCCCCGGCTTCTTCCACCGCGAGTTCGTGCGCCGCGTGCGCCGCCAGAGCAGCGTCCAGGTCCGCCACCGTTCCCGACCCCTCGGATGAGAGCGCTTGCGCCTCGGCGTTCGCGGCTTTCCGTGCGTCCGCGAGAATATCACCGGCGTCGGCAAAGTCTGCGTGGTCGTCGTTCTCCGCCGCGCCGGGTACTGCCGATTCCACCTCCGCCGCGGGTGTGTCCAAGACTCCTGCGGCCGTGTCTACAACTCGCGCCACATCAGGTTTTGCCTCGCCCGCTTCACTGACAGAGTTTGTTTGATCACCGCTCGCTGCGACCTCGGCTTGGGCCTCCACCTCGGTTTGGCCCTCGGCTTTGTCGATCGCCGCGTCCCCTTCTTTTGTCACCAAATCTGCGGAAACCACCGGTTCCGCCCCTTCGTCTGCCGCAACATCGGTCGGTTCAAGCGGGGCATTATCCGCGTTGACGACGGGGTGCTCACTCAGACTGCCCGCCATCGCATCGTTCACTTCCGCTTGCAGCCGTTCGGTTTCCGCGAGTGCGGCTTCCAGTGCCGATTCTACTTCCGGATCCGGCGCAAGCACGTCTGGTGCCCCGTCCAATTCGACATCTTCGGCGCTTGCACTCGGCTCGCCGGCTTGCAACTCCGTACCCATGGATCCCGCGGCTTGCTCGGCCTTCTCTACCGCGTCCATCACGTCCGCAGGGAGATCATCTCGCGCCGCATCCTCGGTACTCACCACCACTGGCGAGCCGTTCTCCTCGTTCGTCGTTTCGATTTCTTCCGTTGGCATCGGCTCCTCGGATACTCTCTATCGGACACCCGGACGCCGTAGTCAAGCGCGTTCGTACCATGATCGGCTCTCACGCCGTGCTCCCGTCGCATCTCACATTCTCGGACCGCGCAACTGATGCCTGCCCACCGAATCTTTCTTTCCCACCTTCGCTCTCTCGCTCCGCGTCCCGGCGAAATCGTCTCGTTTGAAGGCGACGAGGCCCGCCACGCCCTGCGTGTCAAACGTCTGCGCTTGGGCGAAGCCGTCGAACTGCTCGATGGCGCGGGTTTTATCGCCCGCGGCGAACTCGCGTGCGACTCGGCCCCCTCCTCGGCCCCACCTCCCGCACCCCCAAAGCCCCGTCATCGTGACGAGGCTTTGTGTCACATCCGCATCATCGAACTGATCGAACTGCCGCGCACGCGGCCCATCGTCCATGTTTGCTCCGCCGTTCCCAAAGGCAGCCGCATCGACGACATGATCGACGCGCTCACCCAGGCCGGTGCAGCGTCCTGGTGCCCGCTCCTCACAGCGCGGCTTGTCTCCGGCCCGCACGACATCAAACACGGCCGACTCCAGCGCATCGTCATCGAAGCGTGCAAGCAATCGGGCCGCCCCTGGCTGATGGACCTCGGCCCGGCGCGAACGATCCCCCAGATCACCAAGACGGGTGCCACCGCCATCATCGCCGATGCCTCCGGCACACGTCCCGACCTCAGGGCTCAAGCGTCCGACATGCCGATCTATCTTCTGATCGGCCCCGAAGGCGGATGGACCCACGACGAACTGCACGCCGCTCGTGCTGCGGGTGCCGTTGTTGCCTGCTTCGGCCCACATGTGATGCGGATCGAAACCGCCGCCGTCGTTGCCGCCGCGATCCTGATGGCCCCTCGGTGATCCACGTCCACCGCGCCCCCCCCCGCGTCACGCCGCTTCGTGATGTACCGCGTCGGTACGTACAGTTCCGCCATGACCCGTATCCTCTCAACCATTGGCCTGCTCTTCGTCTCCAACATCTTTATGACCGCAGCGTGGTACGGGCACCTCAAGTGGTTTCCCCACACCTCCAAACGTGCCGTGCTGGGCCTCGTCGCGGTGATCCTCTTCTCCTGGCTTCTCGCACTCCCCGAATACGCTCTCCAGGTGCCCGCCAACCGCCTCGGCCACGTCTCTCACGCCGGCCCCTTCACCACCCCGCAGCTCAAAGTCCTCCAAGAAGCCATCACGCTTATCGTCTTCGCCGTCTTCTCGATTTTCATCCTCGGCGACCGCTTCCGCGCTACCGACATCATCGCGTTCCTCCTCATCTTCGCGGGCGTCGCCGTCTCCATGATGGGCCGGAACCCCAGCACGAGCACCACCCCCGCAATCACCCCCGCGATCACGACTACGGCGCCCTAGCCCAACGAGTTTGCACGTCAAAATGACTCCCGGCCCCCCACTTCCCGACTCCCCCCTCATACTTCCACCCCTCCAGTTCCCAGCAAGACTCCACCCATGCCACTTCGCCTCACCAACTCCCCCGGCCAACTCCGCTGTTCTTCCTGCGGATACAACCTCGCCGGCGTCGGAACCGGGCAGGTCATCAGCGAGTGCCCCAACTGCGGCTCCCCCTTCGACCCCGGCGACGGTGCCCGCCCTCGCCGTTGGCCCGCCACGTGGACTATCGCTCTGGCTCTCTCCGGCGGCATGATTCTCCTGGGCCTGCTCTACTCCCTCGCCTGGTTCGTCCAGCGCGGCTCCTCCCCCACCGGCCCGTCCGACTTCGCCAAAGAACTCGTTTTCATCCTCAACCAGTGCGTCCTGCCGGTCTGGTTCCTTTCGCCGCTGATCGGCTCGACGGTGCTCGCACAGCGCTACGCCTACCGCGGCGAGCGCTGGATGATCGGGCTGGGCCTTAGCATCGCCGGCATCGTCGGCAACACCGTCCTGGCCCTTTGCTTCATGCTCATCTCGATCGTCACACGCTGAGCCACGCTGACAGGCAAACGTGCCGCTGAGGTCTGTGTTTGAGAAGCCGGTGCGCCGTTGCCATTACCGTTACCATGCCGCCCGCTCCCATTCATCGTCGGCGTGTCGGGGATCACTGATCGGTCTGAGTTCGCAGGCGGACGCGCTGGGCATCGTCCGGACGCTGCGCGGACTCGTAGAACGTGACCAGTGTGCCGCGCGCGGACTCGAACAAGCCGACGGGTGCCTCGGCGGCCGAGGCGATGTCGAGGCTCTCGCGGATCAACGACTCGGCCTCTTCAGACTGCCCGAGGTTCAGGAGACACTGGCCAAGGTTCAGGCGGGCACGGGCCATTTCCCACGGGGTGGCACGCCGGGCGTCTTTGGAGATCGAGAGCGCGGTGCGGAAGTACCGCTCCGCACGATCGAACTCGCCCTGACGAACGTACATCCGCCCGACGGCGGTGCTGGCGTCGGCGATCTCGGGGTGGTCGGCGGGGAGTTTGAGTTCGAGGTTCTGGAGCGAATCGACGGCCTCGCTCAGAATTTCGGGGGTCGGGGTCGCCGCGAAGCGGGCGCGGCAGAGGCCCACGCGAGCGGAAGCCGTGAGGTGGTGGGTCGCGCCGTAGCGCGAGGTCCGGAGTGCCACGGCCTGCTGGAAGAAGCGGATCGCTTCTTCGCTGCGGTCAATTTCAACCAGGCACAAGCCCAGGTTGTGCGCCGCGCTGGCGGTTTGGAGATCAGACTCGCCGCGGACGGCGGTGATCATGTCGTAGGCCTGACGGAAGAGCGACTCGGCCTGGACGAGGTCGCCGCGGGCCTGTAGACATTTGGCGAGGTTGTTGAGGCTGGCGGCGATCTCGGCACCGGGCGAAGAGAACAGCCGGCGGCGCATGTCGAGCGCCTCGGTGTAGAGACTCTCGGACTCGGCGAGGCGGCCTTGACGGAGGGCGCACGCGCCCAAGTGGGTCATGCTGGTGGCGATTTCCTGATGGTCCCCAGGATAGAGGGCACGCCGCATGTCCAGTGCTCGGGAGTACGCGACGCGTGCCTGGTCGTAGTCCCCATTCCACCAAAGAGCGGCTCCCAGGTCGTGGAGTGATTCGGCGAGTTCTGTTGAAGGATCTGGGAACAGTTGTTGCCGGATTTCGACGACGCGGGTCTGGAGTTCGATGGCTTTGGTGTAAACACCCATCCCGCGGTAGGCCTCGCTGAGGAACTCGCGGAAGTTGGCCTCGGTGGCGGGGAGGGTTGGCGGGGAGGCCTGCATACGAACCACGGCGGCGTCGAGCATGTGCTCGACATTGACTGTGCCTTTGGTGAGTTCGTCCGGGCGCAGCGAAGCGAAGAGGCCCCGGATCAGCGCGAGGTTCTCGGTCGCTGTCTGGAGGTTCTCCTTCGCGTCGCGCAGGTTCTGGTTCGCGCGGCGCGTCTCGATCAGGATCTTCGCGGCAAGCGTGATCGTCGTCGCGCTGAGGACGAGCGTGAAGATCACCAGTGCCGTGGCGAACGCGCGGTTTCGTCTAGCCCAGCGAGTGATCCGGCCCGCGGGGCCGATGCGCCGGGCGGCGACGGGTTCGTGACGCATGTACCGGCGGATGTCGTCGGCGAATGAAACGGCCGTGTCGTACCGCTTGGCGCGGTCCTTGGCGAGCGACTTGAGGATGATGGCATCGAGGTCGGCGTCGATCCCTGCACGGTGCACCGACGGGGGCGAGGGGAGTTTCTCGCGGATGACCTGGATCGCCTCGTGGATCGAGGTGCCTGCCAGATCAATCGGAAGACGTCCAGCGATGAGTTCGTACAGTGTCGCACCGAGGGCGTAGACATCGGCACGGATATCCAGGTCGTTGGGATCGCCCGAACACTGCTCGGGGGGCATGTATTCCAGGGTGCCGATGATTCGACGCACGGGCGTGTCGGTAGCACCGGCGGCATCGAGGATTGTGGAATAAGCATCGCTGGAACGCGCGATGCCGAAATCGATGACTTTCGGGCTGCCGGTGTTATCGACCAGGACGTTGGCGGGCTTGATGTCGCGGTGGATCACGCCGCGCTGGTGGGCGTGCCCGATGGCTTCGCAGACGTGGATGAACAGTTCGAGTCGTTGTGAGCGGGAGAGCGTGGCGTCGTCGGCAAAGTCGCTCAGGGGACGCGCGCCCGGGATGAGTTCCATCACGAAGTAGGGGCGCGGGGCTCGGGTGTCGGGATCGAGATACGTGCCCGCGTCGTAGACCTGGGCAATCCACGGGTGGCGGAGATTGGCGAGCAGTTGCGCCTCGTACTCGAACCGGCGGAGCGAATCGGCCGAGACGATGTTGGCCCGCATGACCTTAAGGGCGACGGTGCGGGCGGGTTGTTCTTGGAGGGCTTCGTACACCTCGCCCATCCCGCCGGAGCCGATGAGTTCGGTGACGCGGTACTTGCCGATGCGTTCGGGTACGGCGAAGCGAGTGGCAACGAACGTACTGCCGGCCCGGCGGTCGCGCGGAACGTCGATGAGCGTTGGCGCGGACGGTGCTGGGAGCGGTTCAGGGGGAAGGGTTTTGAAGTCGTCGATGGGCACACATTGCCTAACAGAAGGGGCGGGGCCGACTGAACACCACACGGCACGCATCGCGGGATCCCGTGGGCATGGTGAATGGTACCGAGTTGTGGCTCGGTGCGAAGTCGGGACCGCGTGAAGCCGATAATGCGTGAAGAAGTATCGAGCGGGACCGGCCGGTAACGAGGGCTTTGGGATGTGGGTTCGCGCCTATTCTCTGGCCGGTTCGGGTTGTTGTTCTTGTGCAGGAGCAGGTCGTGTCCACGATTAAACGCATTCTTGTCACCGGCGGGGCCGGGTTTCTCGGGTCGCACCTGTGCGATCGGCTCGTGTCGCAAGGGCATGATGTCATTTGTCTGGACAACTTTTTCACAAGCCAGAAATCGAACGTGTCGCACCTGCTCGGGAAGCCGAACTTCGAGTTGATCCGGCACGACATCACGCACCCGCTGTGGCTTGAAGTGGATGAGATCTACAACGCGGCGTGTCCCGCCGCGCCGGGGCATTATCAGTACAATCCGATCAAAACGCTCAAAACGAGCGTGATGGGCGCGATCAACGTATGCGGGATGGCGAAGCGATGCCGCGCGAAGGTTCTGCAGTTCTCGACGAGCGAGGTGTACGGCGACCCGACCGAGCATCCGCAGAAAGAATCCTACCGCGGGAACGTGAACCCCATCGGGCCGCGGGCGTGCTACGACGAAGGGAAACGAGCGGCCGAGACCCTGTTCTTCGACTATAACCGGACGAACAAACTGAACATCCGAGTCGTTCGGATTTTCAACACGTATGGACCTCGGATGCACCCGTTCGACGGGCGCGTCGTGTCGAACTTCATCCGGCAAGCGCTCGCGGGGCAAGACATCACGCTCTACGGCGACGGGTCGCAGTCACGCTCGTTCTGCTACGTCGATGACCTGATCGAAGTGATTATCCGGATGATGAACGGGCCGGATTCGTTCATCGGCCCAGTGAATATCGGGAACCCGACCGAGTTCACGATGAAGCAGTTAGCCGAACTGGTGATCGAACTCAGCGGGGCGAAGTCGAAGGTCGTACACAAGCCGTTGCCGGCGGACGATCCGCTTCAGCGCCAGCCGGATATCTCGCTGGCGAAGAAAGAACTGGGTTGGGAGCCGAAGATCGCGTTGCGGGATGGGCTGAAGAAGACGATCGAATACTTCCGGTCGATCGATATGAGCACCTTCCGAGCGCCGACGCCGAACTATTAATCGACTGCGAGTGAGCATCGTGCAAGTCAGTGCGCCGGACGAATCCAAGAAGCACGACGATTCGCTCGGCTGACCTCGCTCATCGTCGGCGTCGAACACGCACCAAGGATCTGGAAACCGAATGACAAAGCCCATGGACGCCGTCCCTGGGCTTGTTGGTTGGATCGGGTAGATGTTGCCAGAATGGCTCAGCGGTCGCGGTAGTCGCGGTAATCACGATGATCGTGGTGGTAGTGGTCGTAGCGGTTGTTGGAACGGCGGTCGTTACGCTCGTTCTGATCGCCGACAAGTCCGCCAACCAGCGCACCACCGATGAGGCCGATGATGGCACCTTCGCCGGCGTTGCCGCTCATGCTGCCGATGATCGCTCCGCTGCCCGCGCCAAGCCCGCCGCCCACGATCGCCCCGGAACCGGCGTTGTTGCAGCCGGACATCGATGCCGCAGCGGCTGTGACAGCCAAGAGACCCAAGGTCGCAGTGAAACGACGGTGTGAGACGCGCGAACGCGAGAACATGGATCAACCTTTCTGAGATTCCCGAAGTGTACAAGGATCATTGGGAAAACGTCGGAATACGTTCTATCGGCGAACGAAGGGACCGCATACGGCTTGCAACAGTACTACGCCGCAGGGTAGAGGGAAGGTCTGACAAAGAGCGTGCGTTGCTCATTGATTTTGCACTTTGATCGGGTCATAGAGCGGGACAACCCTATTTTTTATTTGGTTTGCGTTCGCTTTCGATGGCACACCAACCCGCGATGAAACAACGGCAATCAGTTGAATACACACAGCGGTCAGTTCCACGAGCATCCCTTGGGGGGGTGGACGTCCATCTGGGGCTGGGCTTGGCGGAGCAGTCGAGCGAGGGATTCGAGTTCAGACTCGATCAATCGCGCGCGGCCCTTGGCATCAGGCGTGGCGAGAAGGCGGTACCGTAGATCGTTATCGTTGATGAACGAAAGTGTCATGAGTTCGAGGATCGCCGACGTCGGGATCGTGGGGTTGGCCATGTGCTTCAGGACAGTGCTGGAGTCGCGGAGGTGGGTGAGTGGGGTACTCGAGAGCATTGAGGTAAGCCGCTCCCGCGCGGTGCTGAGCGACCGATCGGCGGCGGGGTCGAAGGTGCCGAACGGCTCCATGATGGCTTGGCGGTACAGCCGCCCGGACACGGGCGGGATCTCTCGCGCGATGCGCGCACGCAAGAGGCCTTGAAGCGCGATGTTGAACCGCCCGTCGGGGAGGCGCTGGTGCTGCAGGATCTGGCCGATGCAGACCACCGGACGCAGCGGGGCGGCGTCATGTGTCCACGATCCCGGCTCAGGTGATGCGTACACGGCCATTGCGATCTGCCCGGACGTATCGAGCGTGTCATCGACCATCTGCCGGTAGCGGTCCTCGAAGATGTGCAGGGGCAGCACGCCGTGCGGAAAGAGCACGACAGCACTGAGCGGAAAGAGCGGGAGCGCCTTTCCAAAACGGATCACTGGTTCGTCGGACATGGTCAAGTGTATGTGAAGATCGTGCAGCGTGCGTGATGGTCGCGTACGGAATCGTGAGAGTTCGCGCGTTGATCGAGTGAAACAGCCGGATGCGATGTATGATCTCAAGTTCGAGTGCTACTTGTGTGGCTCGTTTGCAGGAGAATCGCATGAGCACGAGTAAAGCAAAGCGCACCGACACACCGGGGATTTCAACGACCGAAAAGTCCGGGGTGGTGACGGTGACGATCATCACGGCGGTGTACGGGGATGCCGGCCGGCATTGGAAGGATGTACTCGACAAGCCCAATCACGGGGGATACGGAAAGATCTACATTCAGCGCGAAGGCGCTGAACAACGACGACGAGAGGCGTGTTGGTCGCTCCGCGGACTGCACGCGGGGAATCCCGCGGCGAACCTCGATGAATGCCCGGGCGCGATGTTTATCTGGACCAACTCTGGTAAAGAAGCCGATGTCGAGCCGCTGTGCGCGACGGCGAATCAGAAGATGGGACGGGAGTTGGGGCAGGCATTGCAGCAGTTCGCGCAGGCAACGCCGGCGGATCTGTGGGAAGTGAAGTTCAGGTTTCTGTGAGGAAATCCAGCGCGACATCGATGCACCGTGCGGAGTGGGTGAGTTGTCCCGAACTGATCCGATCCACGCCGGTGGCCGCGATGAAGGGGATGGTATCGAGCGACACCCCGCCCGACGCTTCGAGTTGGATCGGGAGGGCGGAGCGGCTGCGCAGATCCACGGCACGGCGGAGTTCGTCGGGGGACATGTTGTCCAGCAAGATCATGTCCAGCCCGCACCCGCCCGCGGCGAGGATCGCCGCGAGTTGATCGATCGAATCCACCTCGGCCTCGACGAACGCAAGAGGTGCGCCGAGCCGATTCGCCGACGTGTGCGTCGATGACTCGATCGGTTCCAGGGCCATCGCGCGGACCTTGGCGACGGCGTCGCTGAGGAACACCGGCAGGTCCGCGGTCGACACGCCCGCGAGGTGATTGTCCTTGAACAGAGCGGCGTCGAACAGCCCCACGCGGTGGCAGGTGCCCCCGCCGCACGCCACGGCGTATTTTTCCAGGTCACGCAGCCCGGGCGTCGTCTTGCGCGTATCCAGAATCTGCGGCGGACGCCTCAGACCGGCGAACGTCGCCGCATCG
>JBGSIF010000019.1:0-10722 GCA_041742635.1 Phycisphaerales bacterium | reverse complement strand
TGAGTTTGCTCAAACGTCTGACGGGCCACGCGACCAACGCGCGCGGCGTCGTGCGGCCGCTGATCGACACCGCACTCAAAGTCCTCGCCACGGCGATCCATATCGCCCCGTCCAGATCCGCGGCGCGAAGGATGTCTACAGAGCAGTTTCCAACCCGCACTCCGCCATCGTATGGTGTCGGAACTGCTCTTCAGGGCAGTCTCTCTTCCCGCGGGTCTCTTGTACTTCTTCGTAACTCCGTGATTCCCCGACTTCACCGAGTGAAACACGCGGCCCCAAAGTGCGAACAATCACCCGGTACAATGTCCGACCGCCGACCGGCGGAGGAGGCTTCACATGAGTATCTGGGACAAACTACGCGGCGAACTCATCGACATCATCCAATGGCTCGATGATTCTCGGGACACCATCGTCTTCCGCTTCGAGCGCCACAACAACGAGATCAAGTACGGTGCGAAACTCGTCGTCCGCGAGGGGCAGGTCGGCGTCTTCATCAACGAAGGCCAACTCGCCGACGTCTTCCAGCCCGGCACCTACACCCTTTCCACCCAGAACCTGCCGATCCTCGGCACCATCAAAGGCTGGAAATACGGCTTCGAGTCCCCGTTCAAAGCCGAAGTCTACTTCGTCTCCACACGTCAGTTCACCGACCTCAAGTGGGGCACCATGAACCCCATCATGCTCCGCGACCCGGAGTTCGGGCCGGTTCGCCTCCGCGCCTTCGGCACCTACGTCATGCGCGTCAAGGACGCTGGCACCTTCATCAAGCAGGTGGCCGGCACCGATAGCCGCGTCACCACCGAAGAGATCGTCACTCAACTGCGGAACACGATCGTTTCACGCTTCGCCGACATCGTCGGCGAAAGCAAAATCCCCATCCTCGACCTCGCCTCCAACTACGACGAGATGGGCAAGTTCCTCGGCCAGCGCATGCAACCGGACTTTGACGCGCTGGGCGTCGAACTCCCAAAACTCCTCATCGAGAACATCTCGCTCCCGCCCGAGGTCGAAGCCGCGCTGGACAAACGCAGCAGCATGGGCGTTATCGGAGACCTGAACAAGTACATGCAGTTCCAGGCGGCGGAATCGATGACCAAAGCTGCGGAGAATCCGAGCGGGACAGCGGGGGCAGGCATGGGGATGGGCATGGGGTTCGCCATGGCGCAGCAAATGGGACAAGCGATGGCCTCGGGCATGAACCCGGCCAACTCGGGTGCGACGAGCGGTACAGCGGGCGGGCCACCCCCGCTCCCCGGCCAGGCCAAAGTCTTCGTCGCCCTCAACGGCCAGCAGGCCGGGCCGTTTGACATCAACCAACTCCGCCAAATGGCCTCGAGCGGCCAACTCACGCGGGAGACATTGGTCTGGAAAGAAGGGATGTCGGGATGGACCGCCGCGAACGGTGTCGCGGACGTGGCGGGCGTCTTTGGTTCGCCGGGCGGGCCGCCGCCGTTACCGCCCAGGTAAGGATTCGCATAGGTGGTCCAACGGTCCACGCCGGTCTTGGCCGGTCCATCCAACGAATCACATGACTTCGATCACTCGGACGATCGCTTCTGTTGAAAGCTCGCTCGCACGGTCGGCACCTTGATCTATGCACACGCCATCGAGTCCCAATCCCGTCCCCACCGCGCGCGATCCTACTACCCCCACCGGGATCGACCGCCAATACCCTTGCGCCCAGTGCGGTGCCAAACTCGAGTTTGTCCCCGGCACCTCCTCACTCAAGTGCCCTTACTGCGCCTTCCAGAACACCATTACCCAGCACCCCGGCACTGCTGTTGAAGAACTCGATTTTGCCGCGACGATCCAATCCCTCGAATCCGGCGCGCCCGTCCACGAACAACTCCTCGTCAAGTGCGGCGCGTGCGCCGCCGATGTCACTCCGCCCCCCAACGCCACCGCCTTCCCATGCCCCTACTGCGGCATCAGCATTGTCGCCACCACCCACTCCGTCAAGCACATCAAGCCCAACGCCGTCCTGCCCTTTGCCATCAAACGCGAGCAGTCGCGACAGATGTTCCGTTCATGGATCACCTCCCGCTGGTTCGCGCCCAGCAAACTCAAACGCCTCTCCGGCGTCGACGAAGCCATCGTCGGCGTCTACCTCCCCGCATGGACCCACGACTGCAAGACCATCACCGCGTACACCGGGCAACGCGGCGACGCCTACTACGTCACCGTCGGCTCCGGCAAAAACCGCACCACCCAGCGACGCGTCCGCTGGAGCCGTGCCGCCGGCACCGTCCGCAATACCTTCGACGACGTCCTCGTGATCGCGTCCCGATCCTTGCCCGATCATCTCATCAAGAAACTCGAACCCTGGGACCTCAAAAAAGCCGAGCCGTACACCGATGACTTCCTCGCGGGCTTCCGTGCCGAGAGTTACCAGGTCGATCTCCACCAGAGTTTCGATGTCGCCAAACAGATCATGGCTGTCAAAATCCGCTCAACAATCGCCTCCGACATCGGCGGCGACGAACAGCACGTCGATTCCATGAACGTTCAGTACTCCGACATCACTTTCAAACACCTCCTCCTCCCCGTCTGGATCAGCGCGTACCGCTACCACGACACAACCTACCGCTTTATCGTCAACGCCCGCACCGGCGAGGTCCAAGGCGACCGCCCCTACAGCCCATGGAAAATCGCCGGCCTCGTCATCGCCATCATCTTCGCTATCGCGATCGTCGTCATTGTTGCTTCGGCAAGATAGCACGCTCCGATGTGAACCCCTCCTAAGCATCCGGAAAATATCTGATCACCACATACCAGCTGAATCCCGCGGGCAACACAGCGCACAAACGTGCGGCGGTTGATAGATAACTCTTCGGCGGGTATGGCGGACACAACGCAGCAACAACGCCCGTCAAGAGCGAAGCAGGGCACATGAAGAACAGCAGCGGCCATACCGCGAGCCACAGCCGCCACAGTCCCCGGCCATCTGGTCCGGCGAGCTGCGCAACATTCGACGACCGCCCGATTACAAAGATCCACACGAACAGCGTAATGGTGAGCAATGGCGCCGCCATCGCCGCACACGATACTCGAATGGCTCCGAATCGCCGCCGATCGAGCGATCGAAACTCCCACCTCACCGCGAGCACGACGAGTACGATCGCCAGTAACTGACATACGAACCACACCACAATCATCCATTGTGTCATTGAAACACCCTTCGATCGATAAATCGCGTGTTTCGGCTCATCAACTCACTGTGCGATTCACGACACTTACCGCACCCCTACCAACTCCACCTCGTACACCAGCACCGAGTTCGCCGGCGCGAGCACCTTCCCCGCCGAATCCTTCAGTTCTCTCGCCCCATACCCCAGTTCCGCCGGCACCGTCAACCGCCGCACCCCGCCCACCAGCATCCCCGGCAACCCTTCCTGCCACCCGCGGATCATGTCGCGAAGGTCGTATTCGATCGCTTCGGCTCCGGTCGAGTCAAACTCCGCCCCATCCAGCACCCGGCACGAGTACCGCACCTGTACCGTAGCGTCCGGCACGCACATCTCCCCGCTCCCTCGCCGCATCTCTTCAATCACCAGCCCACTCGCCAGTGTCACGCGGTCGATCTTCCCGATCGGCGTCAGCACAAACGTCGGTTCCGTCGTCTCATCCCGATCCGTTACCCCCGCTTGCGCCGTCTCCGGCACCGCTTCCCTTTCTCCCGCTCGCTTCGTCTGGCACGCACACATGCACACCACGCCCAGCGCCGTGCCGATCCATCCAACCATCAGCATTCCACGCGCTCGACTCATGGTGACGCTTCCCTTCGTTCCGCTCCGGCCCGTCACCGACGACGTTCTTTAGTATTCCACGGCACGCACTCACGGCCACTTCGCACAACGCTCGCCCTCCCGACCGCTCGACTGTAGCCTCCCCCCGCGGCGTTCAAACCGTTACGATCGTCCCATGCCGATCCGCCCCAACCTCGCCCCCACCGCCGCACCGACACCGACGCTGGCGATCTCGATGGGCGATCCGCTGGGTATCGGCCCCGAAATCATCGTCAAATCACTCGCCGATCCTGACCGACGCCGCCGGAGCGCGTACATCATTCACGGCCTCGATGCTCCCCTTCGCCGTGCCGCCGTCGCCGCTTCCATCTCCCCCTTCTGGCTCGTCGCCGCTCCGGCCACAACCCCCTCCCATCCGCTCCGTCCCGCCGACGTCCTGCTCGTCCAAGACCCCGCGCTCGCACGCGACTTTGAACTCGCCCACCCCGCTCCCCCGCCCCCACCGCCCCCCCCAACCCCCACCGCTCTCTCCGGCCACGCCTCCATCGCCTTCCTCGAACGCGCCATCGAATCCACCACACTCCCCCTCTCGCACCCCCATCACGCCGACGCGCTCGTCACCGCTCCCATCTCCAAAACCGCTTGGAACCTCGCCGGCTTCACCACATATCCCGGCCACACCGAACTCCTCGCCCACCGTTACAACGCCCCGCGCCACGCGATGCTCTTCGTCGGCCGCTCGATGCGTGTCCTCCTCGTCACGATCCACATCCCCCTCTCACGCGTTCCCGACGCGATCACCACCCCCGCCGTCCTCACCTCGATCGAACTCGGTCACGACGCCTGCCGACTCCTCGGCATCCCCCACCCACGCATCGCCGTCTGCGGGCTCAACCCCCACGCCGGCGAACACGGCCTCCTCGGCGACGAAGACGACCGCCACATCCGACCCGCCATCCAACTCGCCGCCGCACGCGGCATCCACGCCGCCGGACCATTCCCCGCCGATGCCCTCTTCCTCCGCGCCGCACGCGGCGACTACGACCTCGTCGTCGCCATGTACCACGACCAGGGACTCATCCCCATCAAACTCCTCGAACGCGAGCACACCGTCAACATGACCGTCGGCCTCCCTCACCCACGCCTTCCAGGCCGCTGGCTCATCCGCACCAGCCCGGCACACGGCACCGCGTTCGACATCGCCGGCGCCAACCTCGCTTCCGCAACCTCCATGTCCGCCGCCATCGACCTTGCGCTTGCTTCGCTCGTTCTGCCCAACGGCGCGCTCCCTTTCCGTTGAACTCATGCCCGATCAGACTGAACATCCTCTACCCGCACCGCTTTCACGCGAACCCACTCCCGCTTCGCCGTGGCGTCGGCTTTCCATCCTCCCTTTCGTCTCACTCATCCGCCTCTACCAACTCACCCTCTCCCCTTTCATCGGCAACCAATGCCGCTTCTTCCCTACCTGCAGCCGATACGCCGTCGAGGCATATCAACTCCATGGACCCCTCCGCGGCTCATGGCTCACCCTCCGGAGACTCCTGCGCTGCCACCCTTTCGGGGGCCACGGCTACGACCCCCCACCCCTTCCACCCCCCCCGCCCCTCCCCCCGCCCCATCGTGCGCGGCACCGCGGCTGATACACCTTCTTGCCCCAGGGCCATCGCACAATCGCTCTGGGGTGGCCCGACGGTCCGCCGTCCGGCAGGTGGACCGGAGGTCCTTCCCCCGTGCCGCCGAAGTCACGGTGCCTTTGACCGGGACTTCGGCGCCTTGGGTATGGCCCGTCGTGGCGTGGCCCAGCATGGAGTTGAGCGCCGTCTGTCACTTCTAACTCTACTCGCACCCCGCCAGGAACGCCCCGAGGAAGTCGAAGAAGTCAGCGGAGTTAATAAAACAGTCCCGGTTGAAGTCCGCCGGACACGACCCCCCCCCGCCCCCGCCCGGCGTACACGGTTCCGGACACGCCGGGGTCGTGAACAGCGCGGACAGGAAATCGAAGAAGTCTTGCGAGTTATGTACGCCGTCGGCATTAAAATCGGCACGACATGATGTATCAGGCAGTTCCGCCACCCACGCGCGGACCAAGCCGCTCGGATCAAAGCCGAACCCGCAGACCCGGCGACCGTCCGCCGAGATTCCAGTCGCCTCACCAAGCGACCACCCCTCCACGGCTGCGCCAAGCCCTGCCTCGATCAACACCTGCTTGATCGACCGCATACCCGCTTCGGCGGTCCACACAAATGCGTCAACGCCCGTATCGTCTGAGCCGTAACCGACGATGACTCGGCCATCGGCCGACACGCCGGCGGCGGTACTCAGGAATCTCCCGCCCGGCAAATCACCGAGTCCCATCGGCTCGCCGTTTGCGTTCCACCGGCACGCCTCGAACGTACGCGGTTCTTGGTTGTTCGCGGACACGCTCCAGCCGACGGCGATCGACCCGTCATACGACACGGCTTGTGCATAGGCACCGACCTCGCCGCCCGGCAGGTCCGCCAGGAACGTCATGCCCGCCGCTTCGGTCCAGCGGAAGGCATCGCGCGGCGCGATAACAGTTGGAAATGGCCCGCCGACAACGGTGCTTCCATCGCCCGAGATCGCCTCGGCATAGATGAACGGAGGATTTCCGTACGGCTCGATGACGCGAAGCGGCCGACCCTCGGCCACGACATACGCACGATCGCCGGTGGTTGTATCGACCGCACCCGTGACGAGGATCGTTCGTCCGTCGTGGCTGATCGAAGTGGCATCCTGACCACCCGCGAACTGAACCGTCTCGATGAAAACGTAACCCGACTGAGTCGTATACCTAAACGGCACCAAGAAAATAGAATCTTCCATCGTTCCAACAACGATGCTTCCATCACCGGAAATCGCACGAGGAATGGGTCGAAGTTGTGGTGTCGATGGAAGCATCTCTACCACGCCGCCCAGCCGCCAACGGAATGCGCCTTGAAACAGAGGATCCAGCGTAGCGTAATATCCAACAATCGTACTGCCATCTCCGGAGATCGCCGCCGCTGCGGAGAATGACACAGCCCCCGCAGGAACTGGAAGCGGCCAGAATCTAGGCTGCGCACAAGCGTTCGAAACTTCGAAGGACAGGACAAGACTCAGCGCGAGCGTGCCGCCAAATCGTTTGGCAGTTTGCATGAAATACTCCCTCTATTATTTCTTGCTTTGGACGAAATAGGCATCCATGAAGGCAACTACATCGGCGTAGCCGTGAACTCCATCGGCGTCAAAATCGCCTCTGCCATCAAAGAAGTCTTGGACGAAGCGATACACATCTTCCGACGAAATGACGCCATCTTTGTTCCAGTCCGGTCCTGCCGTCGAGCAAGTCAACCCGGCCACACCTGATATGACAAGTGCGAAATCGACATCCATCGGCCCTGGATCAGTCGGGCCGCAAGGGGGACCAAGACGAGCGTCTCCATTGAGACCCTGAACCGTGACACTCACTGTCCAGATACCAGCCGATGGAGACTGGATGAAAACGTTTTCAACCGTATTCAACTTTCAGCGGGCCCACCCGGCGTCGACCAGTTTGATGTAAGCAAACCGCCGTTACCATAATACTTCGTGCCCGACGGAGAACTGACTTGAAGATTGAGGTCATTGACGCGCGTGCCTCCAGTTGCGGGGTTTCCCGCGGGGTCCGTGTAAACAAGCGTCACTTTCAACGGCATGTTTTCAACGGGCACCACTCCATACGTCACCGTCTGCCCGACAACTGACAGCACATGTGACTCATCGACAATAATCATGTTGTTGCGGAGGTCGTGCAGCCCTTGATGCGGAGCATCTTCTGCCCGAGCCTTCAGGCATGGCATTCCCCACCCCATGTTCATTCGAGTAAAGTCCGGCGTGACGCCGCACGCTGGTGCCTCTGCCAGTACTGGATACTGATACGCCGTGTTGATCATCAGGGCCTTGGCAGTCGATGCGTGAGGCCGTGACGCGAATACGGATGTGGAACCTCCCAAACATGGGAACACTCCTTGGTGCCACATCTGAAAAAGACGACCGAAACAGCCTGCTGCAATAGGTGTAGCAGCACTTGTGCCGCCGAACTGACAGTCCCGGCGCAAGAAAAACGGCGATTGACTCATACAATTTGGCAATGGTTCGCATGCCTGACCGCAGCCGTCAACATCTGCAGTTACTGATGTAACACAGTTTTCAAACGGAAGACATCCAATTGTCACTGTCTACGTACCATCGTAGACATGAACTAAATCAGGTTTGATTCTTCCGTCAGGTGATGGACCCGCTCCCGGAATACCAGGAGTTCCAACGAGCAATGCACCACCCCAAACATCGTCGGCTCGACTATACGTCGCGTTGCACTTCACTCCACCGATTGTTACAACATTCTTGCACCACGCGTCGCTGGTCATCAGGCCGTATGGGCATGGAGCAGTCTGCCCGACCTGATTTGTCATTTGGCAGACGAGAAGGTCTTTCCGAAATACGACATCATCGAGAACGCGTGCCGAAGTTCCGTAGACGGCTGAAACCGTACTGCCGGAGCTCGATGACTGAAATACAACATCGAATATGCATGCTTGTTCTTCAGAAAACGGAATTCTTGGATTCCCGCCACCAGTTATGCTTTGGCTACCGAAGTATCCTTGCGTCGCATCTGACAACACCCCTGCATAGACTGGCCCAGTAGAGGTGACCACATCTTTTCCAAAGATAAGGCCAAATACGGATGTACCGTGCGAACCGCCAATATGCGGTCCGCCATCCTGAGAACCAATGAACTGAACTATCGGCGGTCCGCTCAGGCTTGGACCAAATCGGTTGTAATCCGGAGCATTCAGACGAAACGAGAACTCTCCCCATGTTGCCCCACGAACACCTTGTCCTCTGAAGTTGAATGGAGCGACGCTCGGGCAGTCAATGCCGGACAGTTCGTACGCCACTGGCGGACCCGTACCACACACCATTCCCGGAAGTGACTGGACCCCGCCTGTTTGTTCATCTTGCTGCTCATTGAGCCAGAGCGTCACGTCCGACTGAAGTAGCCGGATCGCTTGTGCAGGCGATAAATCGGCGTGCAGCCCATAGCCGCCGTCGGTAGGCACTTCAACCGCCACGCCGATGCTGTTCAGCAAACCCACGAGTTGCGTTCGTTGGCGCGATCCTCGCTCGAAGACCGAAATAGCACACCGCCAAACCACCTCGTCGTGCGGCTGTCCATTGATGCCGAACATCTCCGCAATCAACGGAGGATCAATCCGGTATGCTGGGTGGAGAGGAATGACGCCGCGTACAAATTCGGCTTCGCTGATCTGCTCGCACACGTCGGCAGTCATTTCTACGACGTATGAGTTGTTTTCGACAAACTCGCGTACCTGCCCACCCCGCATGCGAATCGCCCGCCTGTATTCCTCGATCGCCTGCGTCCAGAACTGCACGATATATAAGTGGCACCCGCCGCCGGCGAAGCCGGTGGGGTCGATGGTGCCGTCGCCGTCTACGTCGTAGGCGGGGACATCCGCGGCACTCAGGCCCACCGGGAGGGGGGGTTCGCCGACGCGCCAGGGTTCGAGTTCGGGGAACGCGGGTGGAAGGGGGGGAGAGGCAGGCGGGACGCCTGCCCCACCAAGTGGAGAAGTCAGCCCCACCGGATTGAACTCCGCGTACCGCAGCATGATCCGGTAGTCGATCTCTCCTATTAATACGAAGCCCGCGTCGAAGACGCCGTCCCCGTCGGCGTCCCCGCCCCCCCAAGTGCCGTCGCCCTCTTCCTCAGCACCGGCGGGCGGGACGCCCCCCCCTCCTGCCCCACCGGGGAATCTCGCCGCCCCGCCCAGGCGGATCGCGCGGTAGGGGTGCAGTTTCCCGTCCTCCCCCGGCAGCAACTCGCCGCGCTCATCCGTCAAGTTATGCAGTTCGTTCCACAACATAACAACCGTATCACGCACCGGCGGGATCACCGGCACCACCGGTTGGGGGGGCGGGTCAGGATTTTCCGGCGTTGCCGGGGTGGGGGGGCGCTCGATCGTCGCCGCGGGCATCTGGATCACGCGTGCATCACGCACCTCGCGCCGCGTTCGATAGATCACACCCGCCGGCCCACCCCCCCGCCCCCCCGTATTGCCGCCCATACCACCCCCGCCACCGCCCACGCTGTTCACCGACCCGACCACCTCGATCCCGCGCACGACCGCACCATCTTCACCCACCTCTTCAACGACCCGCACCGAGACTGCATCGTCCATCGGCACCGCATCGCCGCTTGGTTGGTCTACCGGCCCGCCACCCGGCCCGCCACCCGGTTCGCCCCCCTGCCCCATCGCCCGCGAACACACACCCAGCGGCCACTCAAACATAACGAGCGCCCCAAGCAGCATCGCCGCCGCCAAGAACAATCTTGGCCCCGACAACCCGGGCAGTCCCAGCGACCCTACTCCCAACAATCCTACCCCCGCTGACCCTACCCCCCCCCCGAACAAACAATCCTGACACCAACATAACAACCCCGCGAAGCCCACGGCCCGATGACTTTAGCGCACCCGTTTCCATGTGATCCCCTTCTGCTTGAACCAACTTGATCGAACCGTTGACTCAGCGAACCCGGCCGTTGAACCCGCGAAAACACAGCACAAACACAGCGAAAGTACCTGAAATACACAGCGAATACACAGCCCGAACCGTACACCGCACCGCTGCCTCGATCGCGTCCGGCGAGCACACGCCACGCCTCACGCCCGATACCCCACGAGCATTATTACGTCCAATATACCACACGCCTGCCGGATCACGCTAGAGAAAAGTAAATTAGTATTCGCACGGCGTCACGTCCCCATTCCGCGCCGCGCGTTACCCACACATACACCAACCCCCGCCGCGCCGAATCGGCCTGACTCCATCGGCCCGCCATTTTCCCCACCACGATGCCCCGACGCGCGGGTGCTGTGCGTGAGTGCCTTGCGGCGGCGCCGGATCGCCGCGT
>JBGSIF010000018.1:0-2811 GCA_041742635.1 Phycisphaerales bacterium | reverse complement strand
CCGCGGCTCAACGCGGCGGGGCGGCTGGGGCACGCACGCTCAGCGGTGGAACTGCTGACGGTCGCCGACGAGGCGCGGGCGGGTGTGCTGGCGATCGAACTCTCGAAACTGAACGATCAGCGGCGAGTGGTGGAGCGTGAGATCTTCGAGCAGGCGTGCGAGCGGGCCGAGGCGGCGGGGATGACGCAGGCGGGGCGGCACGCGATCGTGCTCGCCGACGAACGGTGGCATCAGGGGGTGGTGGGGATCGTGTGCTCGCGGATGGTCGAGCGGTATCGGCGTCCGACGATCTTGATGAATCTGGCGGACGGGGTGTGCCGGGGATCGGGGCGGTCGATTGATGGGTTCAGTTTGCACGGGGGGCTGGAGCGGTTCGCCGGGCTGTTTGAGCGGTTCGGCGGGCACGATATGGCGGCGGGGCTGGCGATGAAGCAAGAGCGGCTGGAGGAGTTTGTCGGCGGATTTGTGGAGTACGCGAGCGGGGTGATTACGGCGGAGGCAATGACGCCGAGGCTGCGGGTGGACTGCGACGCGGGGCTAAGCGAGTTATCGATGGAGGCGGTGAAGCGGCTGGAGCGGATCGGGCCGTTCGGGCGCGAGAACCCGGCGGTGCGGGTGCGGGTGCGGGGCGTGCGGTTGATGATGCCGGCGCGAACGATGGGGGCGCACGCCAAGCACCTGTCGATGACGATCGGCGGCGCGGAGAGGGGAACAGGCGGATTGCGCGTTGTCGGATGGAACTGGGGCGATAACGCCGGGCGGTTCCAGGTGGGGCGTGCGATGGATGTGGTGATCGAGCCGAAGGCCACGACGTGGAACGGCGTGACGAGCGTGGAGGCGGAGTTGTGTGACGCGATGACTGTGGATTGAGTACGACGCGCTCGCGTTCCTGCGCGTGGGAGTTCGTCCACGTTGGAAGACCTGCACTACAGGGTGGTGTTCGGCTCGTTCTGGAGAGTCGGCGTGAAGGCGCGGATGAGGCAGTCGATCGAGGCGGCGATCAGCCCGACGACGGCGACGAAGCCCAGCATCAACAAGGAGAGGACGAGAATCTCCGACCATGATCCGACGGAGTTGCGCAGTACGTAGGCGAGGAGCCCGAGGCCGACGGCGGCGGCGGCGAGGATGATGCCCCGGAACAGAAGTTTGACGCCGGCGGGGCGGGCGTGGAGTTGGATCGTGCCGGCGAGGGCGACGATCAGCAGTGCCAGCCCCACGCGGGCGAAGAGGAGCGGCTTGAGCGCGATGCCCCAGACGGTGCCGCCGGAGCCGAGGTACCCGAAGAGAGAAGCGACGGCGATGGTGCCGGCGACGCAGATCAGGCCGAAGGGGACGGATCCGAATCGTCCTCTGGCGAGGAGGATGTTGAGGATGCCCGCGAGGATGACGAGCAGTTCGAAGCCAAGCAGGAACCAGGCGGGCCGCCACATGGTTGCGACGGTGCCGCCGGCACCGCCCGAGACGGTGTTGGAAAGAGCGGCGAATGCGAAGAAGGCTCCGGAGAGCAAGACGACCCCGCCGAGCGCGAGTGCGAGTTGTGCAAGGGATCGGTTCATGGGGTGTACGAGCGGGTGCGAAAGGGAGGAGACTCGACCGTTATCGGCAAGAGTGCGTGATGGAGTGATCCGAGAAGGGCGTGGTGGGGCGAAACGTGACGGTGGGCGCAGATTCTACCCGCCGAGGTCGAATCAGGTTCGATCCGGCACGGCACCGCACGATCGCAATGCGAACTCAGAGAAAGAAGAGGGGGCTGAGGAAATCAGAGCGAGGCCTTGGCACCATGCACGCCGTGTGCTCCGATTCACGCGAGCGTGGTCGTTCTCTGATTCTCTCTGGACTCTCGGTTGGCTCTGGGTTAGCCTTCACAGAGACCTTGCGATGGCTTGGCGCGATTGGGTGGGGAAGGGGAACGGGACGGGGGCGGATGGGAGGGGGCGCGGCAACACGCTCTGCGGCGATGGCAACAACCTGTCAGGTTGCGCACGCAATCTGTCGGATCATGGCAACAAACTCACAGGTTGTGGCAACAATATGTCAGGTTGTGTGCGCAATCTCTCAGATCATGGGCACAAACTCCCAGGTAATGGCAACAAACTCTCAGGTAATGGCAACAAACTGTCAGGTAATGGCAACAAACTCTCAGGTTATGTTCGCTCACACTCAGTTCTCATCGACGACTCGTGACGTTGCGGCCCCGCATTGTTATGTCCAGCGCACGATCGTGCCATGAACTCGGCCAGTTCCGCGGGCGCTAGCCCGCTCGGGTCGGCCATTGTTGCGCCCCCCACCAGTCCCACTCCCCCCGTTCGGAGAAAGGCCTCTCTCGGAGAGAGGTGGTTCCCTTGGGGCGACCTAGGAGCGGCCGAGCCGGAGTATTAGCCTTTGGTTCGGAGTTCTTCGACACTGGGGAGGTCTTTGAGGGTGGCTAGCCCGAAGAGTTCGAGGAAGCGTTTGGAGGTGCCGTAGAGGAGGGGGCGTCCGAGTTCTTCGGCGCGGCCGGTGATGGTGATGAGTTTGCGGTCCAGGAGGGTGCGGAGGATCTCGCCGCAGGCGACGCCGCGGATGGCTTCGAGTTTCGCGCGAGTCATGGGCTGCTTGTAAGCGATGATGGCGAGAGCCTCAAGGGCGGCGGGAGAGAGGGCGGTTTTCGCGCGGGTACCGTGGTACGCCGCGATAGCGGGGGCGTAGATCGGGAGCGTCATGACGCGGTAGCCGCCGGCGAGCAACTCGATGCGGAAGGCACGCCCGGTGTGCTCGTAGGACTGATTCAAAAGACCGACCGCGGCGCGCACGGCGTCGAGCGCGTTAGCG
>JBGSIF010000017.1:0-2692 GCA_041742635.1 Phycisphaerales bacterium | reverse complement strand
CGCGGCGCCGGAGACGTAGCAGGCGTCGAAGCCGGCGCGTGCGACGGCGCGGGCGCAGAGGGCATTGAATGCACCGGGGGTTTGTACCGCCCCCTTTTCCATAAGAGCGCGGAAGCGCTGGCCCGGCGTGGGATGAGCGTGAGGGTTCATGGGTGATGTTACCAAGTCAAGGCAAGGCGAGCCGAGAGCGAGGTCGGGAACATGAGGGGCGTGATGTATTGTCTGTGTCCGAGGCGGACTCGAATCGAACATGCCGAGGTGGAAAGAGGCAGTGGGAGTGTGCTGGAGGATCACTTCGGAGATGGACACGACCTATTGTAATGCGGTATCAAAGGACCGATTGTTCGTATTTGTGTAGGGTGATGTGTGCGATCGCGCTCGATCCCCTGCCGGTGATCGGTTGTTCGGCCTCACGCCACGACGGAGAATGACATGAGCGTTGCCCCCGCCTCGCAGACCGCGTCCCGTTCAGCCGTGTCGGTTTCATCTCAAGCCGCGTCCGGAGCCGGCGTATTGGCGATCAATGGGGGGACACCGGTGGCGGCCCCGCCGAACAATGTACCGTTCATGTCGGTCGGGCTGACCGAAGCGGACAAGCAGGCGGCGATCGCGGTCTTGAACAGCGGGATGCTGCGGGCCGCGAAGAAGTGCGAGGAACTCGAGCACCGCTTCGGGGCGATGTCCGGTGCCAAGCACGCGATGACGTGCGCGAACGGGACGTGCGCGCTGCAACTGGCGTACGAGCCGCTCTTCAAGCCCGGCGATGATGTGCTCGTCCCGGCGTGGTCGTACATCGCCACGGTGTCGATGGTCGTCGCCCGCGGCGGCAACCCGGTCTTCGTCGATGCGCTGCCGGATACGTACCAGATCGACCTCGCCGACGCCGCGAAGCGGATCACGCCCAAGACCACCGCGATCGCCGTCACGCACCTCTACGGCTGCCCGGTCGATATCGACGCTGTGCAGGCGCTGGCGAAGAAGCACAATCTGAAGGTGATCTACGACGCGGCTCAGTCGCACCTGGCCACGTACAAGGGCAAAGGCATCGGCGCGTTCGGCGACGCCGTGACGTACTCGTTCTACGCCACCAAGAACCTCGCCACCGGCGAAGGCGGGATGATTACCTGCAACGACGACGCGCTGGCGCGGCAGATCAAGTTGCTCCGCTCCCACGGCGAGACCGAAAAGTACCTGCACGAACAAGTCGGGTACAACTACCGCATGAACGACATCACCGGCGCGATCGGGTGTTCGCGCCTGGACCGGCTCGACGCCGAGACCAAGCAGCGCCAGACCAATGCGGCACGGTACGACGCGATCATCGACGGCATCCCCGCGCTGACCAAGCCGGTGACGACGAAGAACGCCGGGTCGGTGTTCCACCTGTACGTGGCGAAGTTGAACCTGGACAAGGTTCGCTGCACGCGCGACGAGTTCTGCGCGGCTCTGCAAAAAGAAGGCGTGCCGACGGCGGTGCACTACCCGCGCCCGCTCACACGCCAGCCGGCGTTCTCGAAGTACATGTCGAGCGGCGCGGACGCACAGGCGTTCCCTGTCGCCGAAGACCTGTGCCAGCGCGTCCTCGCGCTCCCGATGCACCACGCCCTCACGGACGATCACTTCCGCATCGTCGAGGAAGCGATCAAGAAGGTGGCGGGGGCGTACGCGAAGTGAGTGCCCGTATTGATTGATGGACTACGCTTCTGGGGCTGGCGTAACGAGGGTGGCGAGCCGTTGACGCGGGCTCGCTAGCTCTTCGATGATCGGTTCGCCAGTGTTGCGATCCCATGTGAACTTGCGGAAGGGCCATTTCTTCAACACTTTGCCGTTCCACATAGGGTGGAGATAGAGCGTCAAATGCTCCGTTGGAACAGTCCATGGAAAGCACATCGATGTGATTATTAGGCCTGCGAGATTGGGCGACTCCCTGATTGGTCTGTTCCAAAGACCATCTGGCCTGCGGTCCATGTCTACATCGTTTGGAGATCCTCGGCGGAATCGAAAGCAACGCGTACCAAGCAAGACGTCGAGAACGTCGTGGTCACTTGGATCACCTGGCCAATCGTTGTTTGCGATTGCAACAATAACTGGAAGATTGTTGGCACGGTGCTGTCGTATTTTTTCCTTCGTGGCCGTTCGAAGTCGATCGTGCAGCGGAATGCATAGGGCTTCATCCGGTCCCACGATGGCGGCCAGACAGTCCGGTATCACGTTATCGGGTTCGTGCGGCCAGATGGCAAGGTCGAACGACCACCCCGATTTTTCGTCGACTAGGTTCAGCGATGGCAGTTCATCAAGAGGCGCAACCGAGTTGCGTGAGGCGAGCGACAAGAGCCCTTTTCGATCGATACGTGAGAACCATTCGTTGAGTTGTCGCGCGATCCGTCGGCTTGCGGGATAGCAATGCCCGGCGGCGTGCGACTTGATCCAAACGCGGTACCCGGGTACTTTGATATGACGCGCTGCCTCACGAAACAATCGCGTGACACAATCGGATTGGCTCGTTTTCATTTCAGGTAGTGAAGGGACTGTTGCTTCGATGCAGTACGCCGGTGGCCGGCCCCCAAGTTCTGTGCCAGGTGCTATGAGGGTCGGTTGATGGTATCGGTCCCGCGGCTGGGCGGGGGGGTGTTTGGTTCCTGCGCCATTGAGGGCATGCGGCCCAGTGCTCGGCGGGCCCTCGGGGGTGGGG
>JBGSIF010000016.1:0-2230 GCA_041742635.1 Phycisphaerales bacterium | reverse complement strand
GCTGATGCCGGCACGGCCGCGCCAACGGGCGGCTGACTTCGACAGGCACACGCCGAACACGCCGCACCCACAAGCACGCCGACAATGATCGCCGCACAGGCTCGCGGTACGAGAACCCTTCTCATCGACCTTGAACGATGCGATACACGATATGTAAGCGGTTGCTGTATCACGTTCGATTCTAGCACGGGTGGTGCGAACCGATCGAAAACTTCGCCCACGGCATTCATCCCATGCACGCCGGGGGCACATCGGGTATCGTGTGCCACTGCGCGGCGTGTGTTCGTCGAGTCCCGCGGTGCGTTCCATTTTGCTCGCACGCGAGCGCCGTCCGATCGATCGCTCCCCTACTTTATTCCCCATGACGGCCCAGCGGCACAGTTCGATTCAGGATGTCGCCGCCATGGCGGGGGTCTCGACCGCGACGGTGAGCCGCGTCGTGAACAACGCCGGACTCGTCGCGCCCCACACCGCGGCGAAGGTGCATGATGCGATCAAGCACCTGGGCTACCGCCCGAACCGGTTCGCGCAGGGGCTGATGACGAGCAAGAGCCATGTGCTGGGCATCGCGCTGCCGGATATCCACGGGGAGTTCTATTCCGAACTACTGCGCGGAGCGGACGCCGAGGCGCGGCGTCTGGGCTATCACCTGCTGGTCAGTTCCGAGGCGCCGACCCGTGCGGAGCAGGAGCGAGCGGGGAGCCTGGCGTTCGGGCTTGTGGATGGATTGGCGGTGATGCTAGCGGAACCGAACGAGGCTCTGTGGCGCGAGGCCAAGAGCGCCGCGATCCCGCTCGTGGTCATCGACGCCGACCTGCGCGACAAAGGCTTCGACAGTGTCGTGGTCGATAACGCCACCGGCACGCGCGAAGCCACCACGCACCTGCTGACATCGGTCGCGCCCGGGCGGTGTTACTTCGTCGGGGGTCCGAAGGAGAACTTCGATACCCAGCAGCGTGCCGCGGCGTTCAAAGAATCGCTCCACAAAGCCGGTGCCACCGATTCGGCCGAACATATCGTCCACGGGACGTACTCCGTCGCGTGGGGGCAGCAGTGGGCCGCCGGGATGGGCCGGAGGCTCAAGGGCACTGGGGTATTGGCAGGCAACGACGAGATCGCGCTGGGGGTGATGCACGCCGCGCACGAACTCGGGCTGAGCGCACCGAGCGACCTGCGCGTCGTGGGTTTCGACGACACCCGCCTGGCATCGCTCGTCCGCCCGACTTTATCAACCGTACGTGTCCCCCTCGCCGAGGTAGGCAGCGCGGCGATCCGCGCTCTGGCCGAACGCATCGACGAACCCGACCGCGCCCCACGCACCGTGAGCCTGGCGACCAAACTCATCGCACGCCAGAGCAGCGACGTGAGCAAAAAACAGTAACCGGATGCCATGTCCACGTTTCATTTTCCGCACGGGCTCTCGCCGGGCAATCGTCGCGCCTGCTTTCAATCCCGTTTCAAACGGCTTTGCTAGGCAGTCAACAAGATTCGTATGAAGAGCGGTCACGCTCCGAGGGGTTGATCCAGCACCCCACCGTTGGACGCGATGATCTTCGCGTACCACGTTGCCGAGTCCTTCAGTGTCCGGCGCTGTGTTGCGTAGTCCACATGGATCAGCCCGAAGCGTTCCTTGTAACCCTGCTGCCACTCGAAGTTATCCATGATCGACCAGTGGAAGTACCCGCGTACGTCCGCGCCTTCATCGATCGCACGTCGGATCGCTCGCAGGTACCGCCGCGTGTAGTCGATCCGCTGCGTATCGCGCACCCGCCCGTCCAAGTCCACCCAGTCGTGGGACGACATGCCGTTCTCCGTCACCACGATCGGCAATTTATATCGCTCATATAAGAACTTCGGCCCGTAGTACAGCGCGTTCTCGTCCACAAACCATCCGATCGCCGTCCGCGGCCACCCCGGCGGATACTCCACTTTCTCCAATCCCCCCCCACCTCCCCCCGCGCCGGCACGGTACCGCTCCGCGTCGTACACATTAATACCATAAAAATCCAGCGGTTGCCGGATCACGTCCATATCCGCCGCGCATAAACACTCCTTCGGCACGTCCGCGCCGTAGAGCGCCAGCCCATCTTCTGGATACCGTCCAAAGACGACCGGGTCCGCGAACCAGGTGTTGTTCCAGAAGTCTTTGGCCAGCACGCTACACGTCGCCCGACGTGCCGCGTCCAGGTCCGCCGCCGAGTCGGTCGCGGGCACTTTCACGCGCCCGATC
>JBGSIF010000015.1:0-7353 GCA_041742635.1 Phycisphaerales bacterium | reverse complement strand
ACGCCCGCCGCGCCCGCGGCGCCGACGCCGTCGATTCCGCGACGCTTGCTGTTGCCGGTATCCGACCTCGACCGTCACGCGCAGCCCGTCGCGCAGTTTGTACCGCTCGCATAACGCGATCGGTACATACGGATCGTCCTCGTGCTCGACAACCCGCGTACCGGCGAGTTGACGTATCCGTCCCTCGGCGCGTGCGGGCGGGGGCGGCCAGGAAAGAATGCCTGTGACGGTACTCATATGGAGTTGCAACCCAGTGACATCGAGCGCGGCATCATCCGCGTGCCCGACAATCCCCCCCGAAAACGTTTGATCCAACGCGACTCGCCCCAGCCAATCCCTCGCTTCGCTCCGCGAATCGCCCGACTCTGTTCCTACCCGACCCCCCGCAGTTCCCCGACGCTCCCTTCCCAAGCATACCCACGCCGGACACCAAGAAACACCCACCCCGCTCCGTTTACACACGTTTTTTGCACCCCATCGTCCGTCGCCCACTCGCCATACCACCTGTTTTCCGCTTTATCATCTACGGATTCACGAGATACAATCCTCCATGCCCCAGCCGGGATCCAACAAATCGCTCATGCGATCCCTCGGCGAGTTCGTCGGGCACATCACCCGCGCTGTCAAGGCCGATGTCTCTCAACCCACAGCCCACCCCGCTGCGAACCCCGGCCCGCCCTCCCCCGCCGCGCCAACCGCCGATCCAGTCTCCACTGCTCCGACCGGCACACGCTCGCGCCGCCAGACTCAGCAGCAAACGATCCACACCGAAGACGGCACCATGATCCTCCGCCGAACGATCATTGAAGAGGTGCAGATCCAGCCCGTTCCTCAAACGCCCCCGAAACCCCCGATGCACCGTTGATTCTTCGAGGTTCCGAACATGTACACGCACCGATTGATGTCGCGCCTTTGCCTCACGGGATGCTTAGTCCTGCCCACCGCCGCACTCGCCCAGTCCCCCGCGCCGACGCCCACTCCGCCCCCCGCGCTTCCCTCCACCCCGGCACTCCCCGCACTCTCAGCGCCCTCCGACCCACCCATCGCCGTGAAGAAGTCCGACGCCCTCCTCACGGCCGATCGCCTGCGCGACATCTGGACCGGCCCCAATAAGGCGCTCTTCGAGCCTGCTTTCCTCCGCACCGAGCGCCAGAACGAACCCGCATGGAAGCCCGACGACGCCACCACCGCCCTGCTCGGTTCGGCACAGAAAGACATCGAGGAACTGCTCAAAGTCCTCGCCGGCCCCGCCGCGGATTGGCAGGTCCGCACCAAGGAAGAAGGTTTCGCCGCCAAGGTGCCGCATTGGGCGCAACTTACCACGACGTCCCGTGTGCTCTTCGCCGATGCCCGCCGCTTGTTGGCGCGCGCGAGTGAGGGAGACGCCGACGCCGCCGTCCAGCGGCTCATCGGCATCATCAACCTCGCCAAGCACTTCCAGAACGAGCGGCTTGTCGGCGCGGTCCGTACCGGCCGCCAACTTGCCGTCAACGCCTTGCTCGAAGCCAAGCGTCTTGCTGATGCGGGTTCCCTCTCTCAAGCCGCCAAAGCCAAGTTGCTCGACGCGGCCAAGCCCTTCGACGTCTCCGACCCCCTTGATATCAAGGGCGCGCTCGTCAACGAAGCCCAGATCACCATCGAGACCACCAAGCGCGTCTGCCTCGGCCCCGACGCCGCCAACATCTTCATCGCCACCTTCGCCCCGCGGGCCAAGCCAGAAGAAATCGACCAGACCGGTGTCCGCACACTCGACCAAGCCGCCCTGCACCGTCAAGTCGAGAGCATCGCGCTCTGTTACCGCGAGGTCGCCGCCAACTGGGATTCGCCCCAAGCCCTCGAAGCAATCAAAGCGATTGCTCAGCAGCGCGCCGCCGGCGACTTCGGCGGCCCCGCCGCGCTCATCAATCCCGAACTTCAGCACCTCCGCGCTTCCACCTTCCGAATGGCGAACCTCGTCGCCGAAGTGATCCGATCACTCGGCGGCACGCCCCGCCCCACCACCCCCTAACCGGTCATTCCATCCCCGCACGCTCACCCCTACCCCGCTTCCGCGTTCTTGCACTTCTGCCCGCCGCGGCACGATTCTTGTCCGGCCTTCCCCTTGTTCGACGGATCATTTATGCATTCAACGGGCGCGCGAGTGTTTCGTACATCGTCCCCACAAAATTCCCGAACGCCCGCGCCCTTCGAGCGTCTTACGCTTCTATCAGCCATGGGGCATTGAGTCCGTCTTGGGCATTTTACAGTGGAGTTTGTCATGTTTGACCACCAGATTACACGTCGAGGCGCTGTTTTGGCCGGTTCCGCCGCCGCTCTCGCGCTGCTCGCGGGGAATGGTGCATCGCTGTCCGCCCTCCAGCCCTTTGGGAAAGACAAAGACAAAGATCCCAAGGACAGCAAAGCCACCAAGAAAGTAGACCTGAAGCGGCTCATCCTCCCCGGCGACCGTCACGACTGGACCCTCAAAGTTGATATCGACGTTAACGCCTTCGTCGAAAAGGACAGCAAGGGGATGCCCGTCGTCAAAAAGTTCAAGTTCGATAGCGCGGTTGTCGTCTTTCCCGTATTGAAGAACTCCGCATCCCACAGGACGTACCCGCAGACATTGACCAGCAAACTCTCGTTTGAGGACGCCGTGATCGCCAACGTCCCATCTGGGTACAGCGATGCCTATCCATGCGGGACACGACTGGGTAGGTGGGAAATGAGCGAGAAGACCGGGCGCGAGGTTCGGCTAGAGGTCGATATCCCTATGACGTGCTGGCAGATCAAGTACGACGAAAAAGCCGCCGACCTGGTCGCTTGGCCCACCTCGTGGCCCGCGGTTGCAGCGTCTACATTCACCGATACGCAGCGGATCGGAAAAAACCGTGCCGGCAACGACATCGTCCTGATGGAGCATACAGCCCCGATTATCCAGGAACTCCTGAAGAAATGGACGAACGAGAAGGACCCCAAGTCGATCAGGCCCGCCGTGCTCGCCAAGTTCCTCGCCGGGCAGGTGCTTGAGTACATCCAGCCCACCGGCGATGGTCTTCGGGTCAACAAGAACTCCGGTTTCGAGGGGTTCGAACTCATCGGTGCCGAGCAAGCCTTTGTGCAGCGCCGCGGGACCGAGCACGACATCGCCTGCGCGCTCGCCGCGATGTACCGTGCCGCCGGGCTTCCTGCGCGGCTTGTCATCGGCTACGACATCAGCAAAGAGAAAGGGAAGGATTCCAGTTTCCTGTCCAAGAAATCATCGAGCGTCCCGCTCTTCCGCACCTGGGTCGAGTTCGCACTCTTCGAGGACACGGCCTCGAAGGAAATCTGGGTTCCCGTCGATATCAACCGGCAGCGCAAGATCAGTTCTCGCAACTCATCGAACTGGAAGTTCTTTGGAGACCACGATGAGTTGGATACCGTGCTGCCGATCGCGCACCAGTTCCACCCGCCGACGATGGTGATGGCTCACGGGTCGCCCGCGTTCTGGGGGTGGCAGGTCCGCCCCGAGGCACAGGTTGCGACGCAGTTTTTACGCTTCAACTCGCAAACGACGCCAAAGACCGCGACCTCGAACCGCGAGCGGGACCGCGAAGACGACGACGATTGAGTCTTCCTATTCGTACACGCCGCGGAAGATGGGTGTGTAGTCGGGGAAGGCTGCGTCGAGGTTGGTGTTCCCGAGCCTACGTTCGAGGATTTCGCCCAGGATATCACGATAATCGAAGGTTGATTGCAGGTCTCGCCCCAGGTACAACTGTTCGGGTGCCAGCCCGGGCCACTGTGTCAGCACGCGACCGCCCGCCACGGCATTGCCCAGCACCATCATCAGCCCCCCGTGCCCGTGGTCGGTCCCGGCGCTCCCGTTCTGCGGAAGCGAGCGCCCGAACTCGGACATCACCACGAGGGTGAACGACGGTGCGGCACCGGAGAACATATCCCTCTGGAACGCATCCAGACATCGGGCTAGATGGTCCATCTCGGTCGCCATCGCACCGGTGAAGGGGTTCTGTGATTGGTGCAAGTCCCAGTTGGAATGATGAAGTTCGATCGTCATGACTTCGACGCCGACCTGAGCCTTGGTAATTGCGGCGGCCGCCCGAAGCGAACGCCCGCCCTTGGTGCCGGGGTACTCGGCCCCACCCGCGGGCTGGTACGAATCAAAGTCCAGGTTATTCAGGAGTGAAACCGTGTTCGTGGTGCTCATGGCGTAGGAGCGCACGGGTTCGCGCGACTGAAGGTAACTGCTGCGGATCGCCTCGTAGCGGTAGGCTTGCGTGATCGGGTCGCCGCGGAGGTTGAAGTTGGTCGGATCGGGGATGGGTAGCGAGCGGCCAGCGCCGACCAGACTTCGAGGCACGCCATCAGATACCGCGACCGCTCGGAGGATCGAGTTGGGCATGGGGGGGACGGCGCTCAGGTGGCGTGCGAGCCAACCGTTGGGCGTCGTCGCGCTGGCCATACCGACTTCCATGAGCCGGGCCGCCTCGAAGTGCGAGCGGGTAGTATCCTGCGAACCGACGGCGTGGACAACCAGCAGCCGTCCGTCCTGATACGCGGGGTACAACGGTGCCATCGCTGAAGCGAAGCCGAATGTTCCATCCAGGTTGATCGCACGGTGCGGGCTAGTGCTGTCGGGCCGCGGGACCGCCAGAGTGGGGCGCGCGGCGTAGTAGTTCGCATCAAGAAAGGGCGGGCAAATTGTGAGTGCATCCGCACCCCCCCTCAGAAAAGCGACGATCAGCACGTCTGGCTGAGACCCGCGGTGGTCCTTTGCAAATGTGGCGCACGGCATCCAATCCGGAAGGGAGGCCGCCGCGGCACCCGCCGCACTGAGCGCGAGGAATCGCCGTCGTGAACATTTCTGAAACTCCCGGCACGCTAGCCGCTGATTGGGTTGGCTCATGGGGATGACCTTGGATCAACACCGGCGTGGGACCGGGCGTTGATCGAGAGAACCGAGCGCGGGATCAGTACCACTGGAAACCGTGGATGGCGAGGAGCAGCCCCGTCACGGCACGTCGCTGCCGCGGGCTGTTTGGGTCAAACGCCAAGAAATCGAGCAGGATTTGTCGGTCGGTGCCGGACATTTCCCCTTGCAGGAAGCGGCGATTCATCTCGTCGAGGACTTGCTGGGGCATCGTCATGCCTTGGTAGAACGTGCTCGCGTCGGATTGCATGTCGAGCAGACGATTCTCCCCGAGCGAGGAGCAGAAGTTCCAGCGGGCCATCTGCCCGCCGCCCCAATACTGCATGGTATCAGGGAACCCGTCGGGCGGTCCCCACTCAAAGAGGGGATGGCCGCACTCACGCAGAGCCGTGCGGAGCGGCCACATCTGGCTCATCACCGGTTGAATCGCACGCATCCCCGACGCAATCAGATGAAACGGGCGTTTGTACTTCGGGCCGGCGGCGAATAAGTTGTTCGGCGTGATGATGGCTTTGAGGACTTCCCGGATATCCCCCTGGGTTTGGCGGAACCGCAGGGCGGCGGCTTGCACCACCGATTCACGGGGAGTTTCTTCGAGGAACCATCGACAGAGTTTGCGCGCGATGAACGTGGAGGTCGCCGGGTGGTCGGCGAGCATGCGGATGACGATCAGCCCGTCCTGGATGCCAAGGCCCGCCGGTATGGTGTTTCCGAGGACTGTTTTTTCACCCGAATCGTGGAAGTTGGGATTAAACTGGAAGAGCCCACCGCTGGTTGGTTCGTTGGTGGTGGTGCAGGTCCAACCGGTGAAGCAGCGGGCGACTTCGTTCACGTCGTTCTGGGTGTAGCCCGAGCTAACGCCGAGGGTGTGGAGTTCGAGGAGTTCGCGGGCGAAGTTCTCGTTAGGGTGCCCGGCGATATTCGTGACATTGGTGAGAAAGGTGAGCATGCCGGCGTTGGTGCAGGACGCCAGCAGCAGTTCGTGGAAGTGTTCGAGCCCGAACTGACGGGTGACGTCACGATCGCGGACGGCTTGAAAGAAGCCGCCGAACGAGATGAGGCTGTCCATATTGAAATGGTCGGTCCAGAACTCGACCATTCGTTCGAAGAGCTGTTTGCGGGAGTAGATCGCGCGAAGAAACGCGGTATCGACGAGTTCGAGGCGCACGGGGTATTCCCGGTACCGCTGGTAGAGTTGCGCGAACGAAAAGTTCTGGATCTCGGGCGTGGGAATCAGGCGTGCGAACTGGTTTTCAAACTCGGGATCGCTGATGGAACCGGGGTGGAGTTGCTCGCTCAGGTATCCATCGAAGCCGGCCGACGCGGCGTATTCGACATCGGCGGGGGTGACGCCATAGGTTGTGCGCCGGAGCAGTTTGACGATCATGGCACCGGGATCGATGTCTGCGGGGAAGTCGTCGGCACGCGATTCTTGCGCCGCGGCACCGGCGGCGAAGATGGCGGTCGGTGCCGCGGCGCGTGGCCGCGAGAGGAGTTGCGTGAAGAACCCACGTCGTCCTTGCGCGCAGAATGAAACCTCAGGCGTACCAGGTGACGCGCCGGGCGGCGTGCCACTTGGCGCACCGAGGCCATCCCGGCTGGACAGGTCGTGCGATGACGAAGTTGGGGCGTTGGGGTTGCGGTTCGGTGTCATGTTGGGAGAATCGAGTACACCAAGCGTCCTGGAGGAGTGTAATGGATCGGCCCACGGGAATGATGAAGAAGAATGAAGTTGAAAAGTTCGCGGGCGCGGCGTGTTTGTACATAGCACGCCGCGCCGCGCGAACCACAACGTCATCAAGATCGTGGCGGAGCGGCACCACGGTGTTGCACGCAGAGGTGAGGAAGAGGTGTGATGGAAGGTGGAACTGGAGGTACGAGCAGACCGTGTGTGGGACGTCGGCTCGGCGAGATAATCTACATCGTATCAAACCCGAATACAACACGGGCAGTCAAAAAATCGCGCAAATGCGAGACGATTGCTGAGTTGATCAACCGTGAACTACCTGATCGAGTGATTGTGCGGGGGTGGGAGAGTGCGGGTGGGGGGTGGGGGGGTGGGGAGGCGTTGCCGAAGGTGGCAAACGCACCGAAGATATCGTCGCACCCGCGTGCGAATGATGAATGCGGAGCGTGCATGAACGGGGCCGGGCCGCGGGGGGGTCGGGAGTGCGCAGGAATGACGCGAGAAGCGCGGACATCAACCTAATATTGGAGCATAACCGGAGGAACTTCGCGCGGATTCTGCGCGAACGCGCACGGACCGCGGGCTGCCTTTTGGCGCGCCGGCCAGAAATGGCTGAAAACCTTGGCAGAATCTCAGAGAACCTTGGCAGTTTCTGTGAGATTCGTGGCATAATCTCGGAGAACCTTGGCAGAATCTCCGAGATTCGTGGCAGAATCTCTCAGAACCTTGGCAGAATCTCGGAGATTCGTGGCAG
>JBGSIF010000014.1:0-3438 GCA_041742635.1 Phycisphaerales bacterium | reverse complement strand
GCGGCGGTGCTGGGGGCGGGCGATCAGGCGGTCGTGGATCACCTGGTGGGGCGAGGGGACGAGGTGCAGGTGATGAGCGCGGCGGGGGGCGGGAGGCCCGGCGCGGCGCAGATCGCCGAGATGTTCGATGTGGTGTTGATCGCGCCGTCGTCGAACGGGGCGAGCGTGGGGGAAGAGTTCAGGAACGCGGCGGTGCCGGTGGTGACGTGGGATCCGGCGACGCTGGGTGTGGATCGGATCGGGTTGTGCGACTCGACAACGACGCTGGGGTTCCAGGGGTCAATCAATGTGAGGAATAACCGGCACTCGATCACATTGGGGATGCCGGTGGGGGTGGTGGAGATGTACAGCCCGGTGGGGGGGATGAGTTTCGGGAACGGGAATCTGGCGCACGGGGCGACGTATCTGGCGACGCGGGTTGGGGCGACGGGAGATCAGGCGATCATGGCGGCGGAGAGCGGGGCGGAGTTGCTCGGAGGGCACGTCGCGCCGGCGCGGCGGCTGTTCATGTTCCTAGGGAACGGGTTCGGGGGTTCGACGGGGGCGTGCGAAGCGTTGGTGAGCGGGGCGGTGGATTGGGCGGCGCAGTATGCGCAGCCGCGGGTGGTGTCGCATCCAGCGGATGTGACGCTGCCGGAGGGATCGACGATGGCGCTGAGCGTGCAGGCGCGGGGGAGCAGCCTGGTGTACCAGTGGTACAGGGGGGGGGCAGCGATGCAGAACGGAGCACGGGTGTCTGGTGCGACGAACGGGACACTGGTGGTGACGGGGCTGGAATCGGGCGACGAAGGGGAGTACTACGCGGTGGTGACAAATGCCTGCGCCGCGGTGAGGAGCAACACGGCGGTACTCACGATCGGGTGCCCGTGCGACTGGAACGCGTCCGGGGGGATCAACAGCCAGGATTTCTTTGACTTCATCGCGGCGTTCTTCGAGAGCAACGCAGACTTCAATAGCGATGGGGCGACGAACTCGCAGGACTTCTTTGATTTTATCGGGTGTTTCTTTAGTGGATGCTGAGCGGAGTAGAAGTGAAGTAGACAATCGGTGGAGATTGGAGGGGGGTTAGTTCACTTTGTTTTCCCACCTAGCGGTTTCGCGGAAGACACGGACGATACGGACGACCTCGTCGGCGACGGCGAGTTGGGCCTGATCGGTGGAGGCGCCGATGTGGTGGGTGCAGACGACGCCGGGGAGGGAAGCGGTGGGGGTGGTCCAGGCGGCTTTGGGGTCGGCGGGTTCGTCGGCGAAGACATCGAGGCCGGCGCGGATTTTTTTGGATTGGATGGCATCGCGGAGGGCGGGTTCGTCCATGACGCTGCCGCGGGAGGTGTTGATGAAGAACGCGCCGGGCTTCATGGCGTGAAAGAACTCGGCGTTGCACATGGCGTTGGATTCGGGGTTGGCGGCGACATGGACGGTGACGGCGTCGCAGCGGGGGAGCATGGCGAGGAGGTCGGAACGGGTGGAGCCGCCGTCGTCGATGTGGAGGTCTTGGGCGCGGTCACGGGACATATTGAGGGAGTGGCCGATGACGCGGATGCCGAAGGCCTGAGCGCGGCGAGTGACTTCGCGTCCGATGGCGCCCATGCCGACGATGCCGAGGGTCATGCCCTTGAGGCCGCGGGAGACGGCGTATTCCTTTTTGTTCCAGACCGCGGCTTTGAGGTCGGCGGTCTGGTCGGGGATACGGCGGTCCAGGGAGATGAGCAGGCCGAGGGTGAGTTCTGCGACGGCGACGGAGTTGGTGCCCGGGCAGTTGCAGACGGCGATGGCGTGTGAAGCGGCGGCGGCGGTGTCGATGTTGTCGTAGCCCGCACCGGCACGGATGATGGCCTTGACGGACATGCCGGCGGCGGCGTCGATGGCGGGGCGAAGGATTTTTTTGGAACGCACGATGATAACGTCGGGGGTGAAACGGTTGATGGTGTCGGGGAGAGCTTCGGCGGGGGCATCGGGCTGGTTGACGATTTCGCAGCCGAGGGAAGCGAGGGCGTCGCGGCCGGATTGTTCGAACTTGTCGGCGATGAGGATCTTCAAGGGTCGGCTCCGAGAGAGGGAGTACGTGTCGAGCGGGGATGATATTCGTGGGTAAGGGGGCGGGGCGGGGAAGAGGTCGATAGGATCGAGGGCATGATACCGAATAAGAAGGCGCGGACGCCGGCGAATCGATTTGGGCTTGACTACTGCGAGGAGGCGGCGCGGCTGGGGCCGCCGGTAGTGCCGATCGTGGATGTTCATACGCATATTGCGGGGACGGAATCGAGCCGGATTTATAATGAGGTGCGTCGTCTCTTCGGTGTGAAGCGGGTGTATTCGATGACGCAGTTGCCCGGGGTGGAGGCGGTGCGGGAGGTGATGGGGGATGAGGTGCGGTTCATCGCGTTCCCGACGTTTTCGGATCCGGATCGGCACCGTGCGCACCGACAGGGGTTTTTGGATGCGATCGAGGTGTTTCGGGCGAAGCACGGGTCGAAGATATTGAAGATATGGAACTCGCCGCGGCTGCGGGAGATGTTCCCCGGCGAGGCGGGAGTGGACCTGGTAGAAGTGGATAGCGAGTGGCGGGTGAAGGCGTGCGAGGCGGGTGAGCGGCTGGGGATGATGTACATGATTCATATCGCGGACCCGGATACGTGGTACGCGACGAGGTATAAGGACGCCGGGGTGTTCCGGACGAAGCGGGCGGTGTATGAGGGGTTCGAGCGGATGCTGGAACGGTTTGGGTCGCCATGGGTGGCGGCGCATATGGGGGGATGGCCGGAGGATCTCGGGTTTTTGGATGGGATGCTGTCGCGGCACGGGAACTTGTATTTGGATACGTCGGCGACGAAGTGGGTGTCGCGTGCGCTGGGGGGGCAGGAGCCGGGAGCGGTAGTAGGATTTTTGAAGAAGTGGTCGGGGCGAGTGATCTTCGGGTCGGACATTGTGGCGCAGGAAGATCATCTGAGGCCGCAGAAAGCGACGACCAGCCCGATGGCGGATTTGGCGGATAGCCCGGAGGCGGCGTTCGAGTTGTATGCGAGCCGGTACTTTACGCTCCGGACGATGTTCGAGACGGAGTACGACGGGGAATCGCCGATCGCGGATCCGGACTTGATGATGGTGGAGCCTGAGAAGTACGACCGGATGTCGGCGGCGCGGCTGCGCGGTCTGGGCCTTGGGCGAGAGGCGCTAGAGATGTTGTATTCCGGAGCGGCGGAGGGGGTGATCGGGGAATGGGAACGCACGAAGTGAAGGAGCGGGGAATCGTGGTGGGCGGGGTGGTTGGCCCGGAAGTCCCGTCGTGCCACCGAAGTCCTCGTCAAATGCACGAGAATGCCATTCAGATAAGCCCGGCGTGTTTGGCGAGGTAGTACCGTTTGGCGTCGGCGCGGGGCCAGCGGAGCGGCGGGTAGGGGCGGTGGCGTCGGCGTTTGACCAGCCTGGGCTCGAAGC
>JBGSIF010000013.1:0-16742 GCA_041742635.1 Phycisphaerales bacterium | reverse complement strand
GTGCCGTGCCCGGCGGATTCCGACGACCGCACCGTCTCCCCCACGCGCCGATCGGGCCGGCGCGTCCTGTTCGAGGTAGGTTCCAGCTCGTGGCTGGCGCGTTCCGAGGCTAGCCACGCCTACTCCGCCGGCTTCACCCAGACGCTCTTCACGTACAGGTCCTTCAACTGCTCGTCGGTCGCCGCCGACGGGGCGCGGGTCATCAGGTCGGCCCCGGTCTGGGTTTTGGGGAAGGCGATGACGTCGCGGATGTTGTCGGTGCCCATGAAGTTCATGACGAGGCGGTCGAGGCCGAAGGCGACGCCGCCGTGCGGGGGCGCGCCGAACCGCAGTGCTTCCAAGAGGAAACTGAACTTCTCCTTCGCCTGTTCGGGCGTGAGGCCTAGCAACTGGAAGACCTTGCTCTGCACGGCTTGATCGTGGATGCGGATGGACCCGCCGGCGATTTCCTGGCCGTTGAGGACGATGTCGTACCCGGCGGAGACCATCGACGCGATCGTCTCCTCGTCGTCCACGTCGGCGTTGACGAACGCCTGGAGTTGATCGTCGTTCGGCGACGTGAACGGGTGGTGCATCGCCACCCACTTGCCGGTCTCCTTGTTGCGCTCGAACATGGGGAAATCGATGACCCAGAGGAAGTTCCACGGGCCGCCCTCGGCGCCGGGCTTGGGGACGATGCCGATGTCGCGGGCGACCTTCTGGCGGAGTTCGCCGAGGGCTTTGGTGGCGACGCCGTAGACGTCGGCGACGAAGAGGACGGTGTCGCCTGGTTGCAGGCCCAGCGCGGCGGTGAGTTCGGCCTTGAGCGGTTCGACGAACTTGGCAACGCCGGTCTCGAACTTGAAACCAACTGGACCGGGTGTCCCGCCCGGCTCTGGTGCGCACTTCACGACCGCGACGCCCCCGGCGCCAAACCCTTTCACAAACTCCGTGTAGCCGTCGGTGAGTTTGCGAGTGAGTTTCTCCGCGCCACCCGGCACGCGGATCGCTTTCACGACCCCGCGCTTGGATGAGAACTTCGGTCGGTCCTGCCCTTTGCTCAGCGCGTCTTTGAACACGGCAAAGTCGGCCTTGGCGGCGATGTCGGAGACGTCGATGATCTCCAGCCCGTAGCGCGTGTCGGGGCGGTCGATGCCGAAGCGTTCCATCGCCTCGCGGTACGTCATGCGCACCAGCGCCGGCACCTCGTACCCCGTCATCTCCTTCCACAGCCGGCGCACGAACCCTTCCATCATCTGCATCACTTGCTCGCGCCGCACGAACGACATCTCCAGGTCGATCTGCGTGAACTCCGCCTGCCGATCCGCACGCGGGTCTTCGTCGCGGAAGCACCGGCAGATCTGCATGTACCGGTCGCACCCCGACACCATCAAAATCTGCTTGAACAACTGCGGGGACTGCGGCAACGCATACCACGTCCCCGGCGTCGTTCGGCACGGCACCAGAAACTCCCGCGCCCCTTCCGGCGTGCTCTTGTACAGCACCGGGGTCTCGATCTCCAAGAACCCGTTCTCGTCGAAATACTTCCGCGTCACCTGGTACAACTTGTGACGCGCCGCGAGGATCGACTGCATCCGCGGGCGGCGCAGATCGATGTACCGGTACGTCGAGCGGAACTCTTCGGCGGGCAACTTGCCAAGGTCATCCGGCAGGAACGGGGGGTTGTCCGTCTTGTTCAGCACTTCGAGTTTCGTACTCACGACCTCGACCTTCCCCGTCGCGTGCTTGGGGTTCTCGCCGCCGACGCGGATGCGCACCGATCCCGCGGCACCGATCACGTCTTCGTTGCGGAGTTTCGACGCCGCTTCCATGGTCGCCGCGTCCATCCCCGATTCGGGGTCGAAGACGAGTTGCGTGATCCCGTAGCGGTCGCGCAGGTCGATGAAGATCAGCCCGCCGTGGTCGCGGTAGGAGTTCACCCACCCCGAGAGAGAAACGACTTGGCCGACGTGGGATTCGCGGAGTTGCCCGCAGGTGTGAGAGCGGATAAGCATGGTGTCCTCTGGTAAAGTGGCGGGAGTGTAGGAAGTCTTTCGCCCTCCGCGCTTTCCCGCGGCCATCGCCTCGTGCCCGCTTTCCTCCCCCGCCGCCAATACAATCACCGTGAGCAAAAAGAAGTCCAAACCCACCGAAGACCGCGTGATCGAGAACCGCAAGGCCCGGCACGACTACTTCATCACCGACACGCTCGAAGCCGGCGTCCAACTCGTCGGTACCGAGGTCAAGTCCGTCCGCGACGGCAAAGTCTCCATCGGCGAGGGGTTCGTCCGCGTTGACGACAAGCGCCTCGAGATGTACCTCCACGGCGTCAACATCGGCGAATACGCCCCCGGCGGCACCCGCCAGCACGCCGCCACCCGCGTCCGCAAACTCCTCGCGCACAAACGCGAGATCAAGAAACTCGCCAAGGCTACCGCCGTCAAGGGGATGACCATCGTGCCGCTGAAGTTGTACTTCAAAGACGGGTTCGCCAAAGTCTTGATCGGCGTCGCCCAAGGCCGCGCCGCCCACGACAAGCGCGACCGCATCGCCGAGCGCGATGCCCAGCGGTCCATCGACCGAGCCATGTCCAAGCGCATGTGATGCCCTGTGGATCATCCCGGGCGTTTCCTGCGGTATGCACTCTGATCGCGCCCGTGAACTACACAGTCCTTTGCTCCCGAGCACACCGATAGCGGTAACTCCTCCGATCTTTATTGCGTCTGCTCAATGTCGAATCCTGTCCCGAAGCCGTCGTCCACTCAACGACGGCTCCGGGCAGATTCAGGCCGATTTACCGTACCCTCGAAACCCCGGCGAGAGCATTCTTTGCTAGCCCAGCCTCTTCGATTGAAACGCATTCAGATTCGGATTCGCCTATCGCCGATCGCGTGCCGGAGTACCGTTCGGCGGTGCGCTGGGTGCAACGGGTGAACTTGTTTCTGGGTTACCCACTGGGTTCACCCCGCCGTCGGTTCCCGTTAGGTCGAACTCGCCGCTCCATGCCGTGCGGGCTTGGATCAGGTAGCGATTGATCTCGCCTTGTTCCTGAAGCACACGCTGCATCAGATCCAGCAAGGCTTCGGTCTGACGCTCACCGGGGCTCATTTGGCGTACTTCGCCCAGTCGATTCAGTAGAGCGGCTTGCGATTGCTAGAACTGCTGCTCCATGATCACGAGCCGCCGAGTTGCTTGATTCAGTCGCACCTCGTCCTGAGGCGACTGAAGCGAGAACGGGCGTCCGTACCGCACCGTTCCACTGCCGTCTCGGTGGCCCGGTACGATTACGATCGGCTGATTCGGATTGCCGGGTTGGTTCGGATTGCCGGGTTGGTTCGGATTGCCAGGTTGATTCGGATTCCCAGGCTGACCCGGATTCTTGGGTTGATTCGGTGCCGCTGGCGGTGCTGGTGGTGGATTCGTTCCCGGTATCGGATTCTGAGGACCAGGCAGCGGATTCGATGGGCCGGGTAGCGGGTTCGACGGCGGTGCGGGCTTCGATGGTGTGCCCGGCTGCGACGGCGTGCCTTGTTGCACGCGGCTCGCCGTCCACGCACCAAGCACACTCACAGCCACCCCGGCAGTGACAACTACGGCAATAAACTGTTTCACGCGATTCTCCTATAGAGTAGACGGTGATCCAGCCCCGTGTTACTTCGCTGGACGCACAAGCGACCCAGCAAACACGGTCCGGACACCTTTGATTCAGTTGCAGACCTTGACGATCGAGAGAGAGAGATAACCGACCTCGCTAATCGTACACCGACTCGGCATCGCCGAAGCGATGAAGTCAACAACAGTCTGACTTAGCCTCGAATCCGAGGCGCGCATTTCCTGACCGCCCGTCCACCAGCACAGGAACAATCAATGAGCATTTCCCAGACTGGGCAATTTCCCGCGCCTCCCCTGCCGTTGCTCGTCGAAATCGGCTGCCTCTCCCCCGACAAAGCCACTTCAGGGATTTGAACCCTGGACCTATGCTTTACGAAAGCATCGCTCTACCGCTGAGCTAAAGTGGCGTGCGGGTACAAGTATCAGCGCGTCCCGCCCCGTTGTCCACCCCCGTGTGTCCCTCGCCCGTCGGGTATCCATTTCCCCCCCGAGGCCATGACCCTTCAAACCAAGTTCTTGATGCTCATTTCCCTCCTCGCGCTTGCGATCGCCGCCAGCGGGATGGGTGCCTTCTGGGCGTTCCGGTTCCTTCATCAAGAACTCCGAACCCCCTTCCAGAGTTCCACCAGCGTTCTGGAAGGACTCCGCGATATCAAACGAAACGTCGAGGCGCAGGCCCGCGTCCTCGCCGGCCAGCCCCCCCTCCCCGCCGACATCCCCACCCCCACCAACCCACCCACCGACCCACCTCACCCCGCCCACCTCGACCTGCCTCCTGCGGTGCCCGGCTTCCGGTCGCTCGTCGCCCGCCCCGATACGTCGTTCCCGCCGCTTACCCCGGACGCGATCGCCGAGTTCGAGCGTCTGACGCTCGATATCGACCGTATCACCTCCTCCATCGAAACGCACGACTGGTACCGCAAGCAGATCGGCGCGACGTGGCGGAACATCAAGGAACGCATCCGCACGATGCGCACCGATGCCGGCGTCGGTGCCTCCGCCGCCGATCCGTCTAAGCGTGCCCGGTCGCTCGCCGCCGCGGTGCTGGGGTGCTACGAAATCCATGAACTCATCGAGCGCACCGAAGAGCAGATCCTCCTCAACGCCGACATCGCCCTCGCCCACGGCGACCTCGTCCAGAACCGCCTGGCGTGGTGGCTTGCTTCGGTTGTCCTCTTCGGCGGGCTGCTCAGCATCCTGGCCGTCATTCTCTTGCGTCGATGGGTCCAGCGCCCCGTCGCCGCCCTCCGCGATGCCGCCGCGCACATCGCTAAGGGTGACCTGACCTATCGCGTCCCTGTCGCCGGGCACGACGAACTCGCCCTCCTCTCCTCCGAAGTCAACCACATGGCCCAGATGGTCCACGTCATGCAGGAGGAGCGTGTCGAGCGCGAGCGCCTCGCCGCCATCGGCGGCATGGTCCGACGCCTCGTCCACAACGTTCGCAACCCCCTCGCCGGTATCCGCGGGCTCGCCGAGGTCACCCGGCTCGACTTCGCCAAAGGCACTGAGCACCGCGAGAACCTCGATCTCATCGTCTCCACCGCCGATACATTCGAGCGCTGGCTCAACGAACTTCTCAGTGTCACCAACCCCGCCGTCATCAATCCCCGCGAGAACAACGTCCGCGATTGGTTGCACGCCGTGGTTGAAGTCCACCGCCCCATGGCCCAGAGCAAGGCCGTCGAACTGACCGTAGAAGATTCTCACGCCCCGCTAACCGCCGAGTTCGACGCTTCCCACCTCGACCACGCAGTCGCCGCGCTTGTTTCCAACGCGATCGAAGCGTCGGCGAGCGGCACTCGAGTCACCGTTTCGTGCCGCGAACTGACCCACTCGAACGAGTGGGGCATTTCCGTTGCCGACCAAGGACCGGGGGTGTCCAACGAACTCGCCGCCAAGATCTTCGAGCCGCACTTCACCACCAAGCGCCACGGCACCGGCATGGGGCTTGCAATGGCTCAACAGGTCGCTCGTGCCCATTTAGGGCGAATTCGTGTCGAATCCGCCGTTTCCGACGGAAATCACCCGTCTGGAGCGGTTTTTCGACTGACTCTGCCCCTCCGAGCGGCCAATGCTATTCGATCCTAGGTGGCTATTTTCGGCCACTGGGCTGAAAATAGCCACAGCGGAGCGATTCTCAATGGCTGAAATCCTCATTGTTGAAGACGAAAAAGCACTCGCAGTCTCGATGTCGCGGATGTTGACCCGTTCCGGGCATAAGGTCCGAGAAGCCGATACAGCCGCCGACGCACTCGCACTGCTCAACGAGCACGAGTTTGACCTTGTCATTTCCGACGTGAACCTTCGTGAGGAGAACGGGATGGAAATGATTGAGAAGTCACGCACGGAGGGGTACGACGGGGTCGCGGTGGTGATCACGGCGTTCGGGACGATCGAGACGGCCGTAGTCGCCATGAAGCGCGGAGCGGACGACTTCCTCCAGAAACCCCTGCGGCTCGAAGAACTACCCCTTCAAGTCGAAAAATGGATCGAGAAACGAAGGATTACCCGTCGGCTCGATCTCTACGAGCGGCTTGAACGCACGAAAGAAGATTCTCAGTCGATCATCGGGCAGAGCAAAGCGTGGAGCGACACGCTCCGGCTGGCCGACCGGCTCGCGTCGATCCCGCTTGATTCACCGAGCGAAGCCGAGGGCGTCACGCTGCCGGCGATTTTGTTGATGGGCGAGACCGGTTCGGGCAAAGGGGTGCTGGCACGGTATATCCACCAGCAAGCGACTCAATCCACCAAATCCGGGGTTTCGGGGCGGTCTAAGTTGCCCGGCGAGCCGTTCGTGCATGTGAACTGCTCGGCGTTGCCCGCAACGCTGGTGGAGGGGGAACTCTTTGGGCACGAGAAAGGGGCGTTCACGGACGCCAAGGATCCCAAGCCGGGGCTGTTTGAGATGGCCGACGGCGGGACGATCTTCCTGGATGAGATCAGCGAGATGCCCCTCGAACTCCAGGCCAAGTTGCTCTTGGTGGTGGAGCAAGGGGCGTACCGACGAGTCGGGGGTACGAAGGACCGGACGGTGCGAGTGCGCGTGATCGCGGCGTCGAACGTGGACCTGGTGAAGAAAGTGGAGGCTGGGGCGTTTCGGCGCGATTTGCTGTACCGGCTCAATGCGTTCACGATCAATATACCGCCGCTGCGTGCGCGCAACGGGGACGCGGTTCGGATCGCGGAGATCACGCTGCAGCGGAGCGCCCAGCGCTACGGTCGGCTGGGGATGCGATTGAGCGAAACGGCCAAAGCGGCCATCAATGACCACACCTGGCCGGGGAATGTGCGAGAACTGGTCAATACGATCCAGCGGGCCGCGATGTTGTGCGAGCAGGACACGATACACGAAACGGATTTGGCACTTGCGCCGGGGTCGGGATCGGTTCAGGCGGTCGCCATCGTTCCATATCCAACGGGCACCGCAACAAAGGTGCAAGTCGCGTTTCGGGACGACGGGGAACGTGTCGGCGACCACATCCCCGCGGCGAACCGCCTGATACTCGAGACGAAAGAAGTGGCGATTCCATTTGAAGATGGGCAGAGTTTGGTACCCATCTTCAAGTTTGAACGTGGGCGGTTCTTCGCAGAGGCGGTGGAGAAGGAACTTCTGGCACAAGCCTTGCAGCATACACGCTGGAATGTGTCGCGTGCGGCGAAGTTGATCGGGCTGACGCGCGCGAGTATGCGGTATCGTATGGAACGATATTCATTGACCCATGTTGAAGAGGCGGCGCCGTTATGAAGTTGAAAGCGTCAAGCATGTTGAGCGTCGGTGCCGCGTTTGTCGCGGCATTCAGCGGCGTGACGTGCTGGGCGCAGGGCGAGGGGCAGTATCACTTTCTAGACGCGGGGAACGACGCGGTGCTTCGGCGGTCGGATATTGGGGCCAACGCACCGATCGGAGCGGGCGCGGTGCTGCCCGACCTGATCTCGGTTTCGGTGTGTGGGTGGTCCCCGACGAATCCACTGGTGGATCCGTACATCGGTGAAGTGGTTCGGTGTGACGACGTTCATATTTTCAGGCTGCAAGTCGTGCTCGCCGGGCTTGTGAATCCGCCCGGCACGGTGGGGTCGGGGGGGGATTCGTTCGATCCGTTCCGGTATGGACCCAGTCCGGTGTTTGGGTACATCGAAATCGATATGGACGGCGACCGAAACACCGGGGGCGAGATTGGGACATCGGCGACGACCCGGTACCTGGCTAATGTTTCGCGCTTCGGCGCGCTGCCCGAAGGCTCGATCTCGCAGCGTGCGGCACGAACGGGATTCGAGCACGACTATGACGAGGAGTTTTACAGCGAGCCGTATTTCGAGCGCAGCGGCACCGAGTTTGAACTCGCGCTTTGCGGGTGCTTCGCACCGATCATTGCCTGCGAAGGCGGCGACGGCGACGGCGTGTTCGACGCGGGGGAGACGTGGGTCGTGCGGGGGCGTTTTTTTCAACGTGCCGGCGGGTATCGAGGTGCGAGCGGGGTGTTCGGCGGGAGTGATGCGCAGGCGTATGACCCGCTGGTGAATCTCCAGTTCAAGCACGAGGTCGATGCCGGGCGTACCACCATCACGTTGGTGTACGCGCTGGATATGCAAGGGGCGGCGACGCTGACGGGTGAGCCGGTGCAGGGGATCGACGGACTCATCGATATCGCGGGGAGCCATTCCAGCGTCGCGGAAGCCATACAAGATGTGATCGATGGCGCCGAGGGGCTGCACGGCGGGCCGCTCTCGGGGCCGGTCTGGACACTATCGCGTCGGTGGGAAGGGGAATCCCGAAGTCAGGCTCTGGAAGTTGATCACTGGGAGGTCACGGGGCTTGTCGGGACTGCGTGTTTGAACCAGTGGGAGTGTTTGTATGTTTGGACGGATGTCGGCTTCGACGAACATGTGGGCGATCTGAACGGTGATTCGCTCGTTGATCAGTTGGATGTAGCCGAGTTCGACCGACGCTTATGTGAACTGGACGGAACGTGGAGGGACGCAGACGGCGAGGTCAACGGCGTGTTCGTGATTAAGGATTTCTCGGCAAACTTCGACCTGATCGACTTTGATTATGATGGAATGATCGGAGCGAATGATCGGGCGGAGATTGCGCCGCCGCCGGCGTGCCTCGCGGATTTCAACGGCGACGGCAGCGTCAACAGCCAGGATTTCTTTGATTTTCTCAGCGTGTTCTTTGAGGGGCTGGAGGCTGCGGATGTAAATCTAGACGGATATGTGAACTCGCAGGACTTCTTTGATTTCCTGATCGGATTCTTCGCGGGGTGCTGAACTCTAGCGAAGTTGATAGATTGGGCAACGTTTGGTGCTTACCCAAACCGCTCTGGAGAGCGGTTCCACCAAGAGCGGTTCCACCAAGAACTGACGGCCAAGCAGGTGCGATAACCTTCGGCGACTCTATCGTATTTGCAGCACGAGGTGCGGCAATGCGTCGGTGTCATAGGCGTTGTGCCGATGTCATTCCTGAAGAGGTTCGCGTGGACGGTACAGAAATGGCCGGAAATGCTGGGTCGATTCAAGGCGTGAGGCTGGGTTTGGGCGAGGTGGAGTGGAGTGGGGGAGACGCCGAGATAGGAGAAGCCATGAGCATGTGCCGGAACAGGATGAACGTTCGACTGGCGAGTGTGGTGCTGGGTGTTGGGATGTGCGGTTCGGTGGCGATGGCGCAGTCGCAGCCAGCGCTGAAGGGACCGGCAGTGAAGGACCGCGATGTGCCGGGAGTGGTAGGGGAGTTTGGGAGCGCGGGCGGGCAGCGTCGGCAGGCGGAGCGTCTGCCGGCGGAAGCGTTCCGGAAGGCGCTATCGGTGCTGACCGCCGCGGATGCGGCGGAGGCAATACGGGCATCGGACGAGCAGCGGGCGGAGTTCAAAACGCTGGTGGAAGAGTTCGAGTCGCGTGTGAAGGAGTACCGGCGGGCGAACGGGAAACAGATCGCCGAACTGCGAAAACTGGGTGGGGAACAAGTGGGGGCGAAGGACGCGAAGCGGCCCAAGGGAGAGCAGGGCAATGCCGGCGACACGATGCAGAGCATGTCGGAAGCCGATCAGAAAGCCCGCGATGAGGCTCGCGCCAAACTGCGTGAGTTGATGGAGGGCGCGCCGAAGATCGAGGATGTGTATACCAAGGTGTGGGCTGGTCTGAACGAATCGCAGCGAGCCGCGGTCGATGCGGAGATCGCGACGTTCCGCGAGCAACAAGCCAAACAGCGTGAAGAGCAGTATGTGCGTCAACGCGTCGGCAAGCAGAACGAACCAAAGGGGGCCGATGCCAAGCCCGGCGCAGCAACCGACACAAAGAAACCCGCGGGCGATGGCGACGACGACATGATGAAGCCAAGCGGCGTCGAAACCGCGAAGAAAGAGGGTGGGGCGAGTAAGTTGGCGGAGCGGCCGCTGGCAAGCCGGATGTCGCCTGAACGACGCGAACGGCTGATGCGGATTCTTTCCCAGATGACGCCTGAAGAGCAGGATCAACTGCTCGAACGTCTGGAATCGCGGATCAAAGAGCGTGTCGGCGGCAAGGGGTCAGCGGCGGCGGAGCGTGCAGGAAAGAACGTGAAGCCAGCCCCGAAGCCGGAAGAAGTGAACGTGCCGTCGTCGGAAGAGAAGTAGATGTGTGTGTTCGTATTGTGAAAGGGATTCGTTAGAGAGTACGAACACGATGTAATTTACGGTGTATTTTGCGCGGGGGTAGGAACATTCGCAATTTGGTTGCGTATACTTGCTCGTGGGGTACGGGTATGCGGTCAAGGGCACGCGTGCGGGGTATGACTGATGTGCAACCATGATTCGGGGCGGTGGTCGGTAGTTTTTGTGTCGGTGCGTCGGGCTTTGCCGATAAACTGATACCTTCTCCAGATCTCTCTCTCCTCCAGCGGGGCGCTGTCTTTGATAGCGCCCTGCTTTTTTATACAGTCCTGGATTTTTTAGGAGGATGGTGAGGTGTTGGAGAAGACATCCGTGGCAGCGCACGAAGGTAGTGCCGCCGAGCGCGTGGCGTGAACGAATACGCAACACGAACAGGTACACCGATGCACCACACGGGGGGCTATTTCTTAGGTGATTGCAGAACGAGTGTGGTCCCGCCTGCGGTGAGGACGAGTCGGCCATCGAGCATAGTGAAGGAGCGAGGGGGCGCGCCGAGGACGATGGGGACGCTCTCATTGAGCATGGCGGTGGAGGTGTCGAGGTAATGCAGGGTGTAGATGAGTTCGCCGTCGCCGCGGCGGCCGTCGGGCATCGTGGTGATGGTGACGAGAGCGGCATCACTGGGGGCGGGGGGGAGCAGGCCGTCGAAGCCGCCGACGGCGTCGATGCCTTTGAAGGAGCCGTCGGCGCCGTAGATCATCACGCCTTGGAAGGTGCTGAAGGCGATGTTGGAAGATGGGGTTGGTGGGGAAGGTTGGGAAGCGATGGGCTGGGCGTCGGGAGTTGGCGGGGGCGTGATCGAAGATGGGAGGGCGAAGGCGTTGATCGAGCGAAGCCCGCCGAGGTGGGCGCGAGGGGCGGCGAGGGGTTGCTTCCCGAGTTCGCCGGAGGTGATGGCGAGCAGCCAGAGTTCGCGGTCCCGATCGAGCAGGAAGAGCGAATCGCCGAAGATCCAGGCCTCGCGCGAACCGACAACGCGGTGATCGGAGAGGACCCAGTTGGTTTGTACTCGTGCGAGGTCGGTGCAGACGATGGCTTGTTCGCAGCCGGCGATGAGGTCTCCGGAGTCGGTGAGGCGGATCCAGCGGACCAGCCCCCAGCGTTGGGGGAGTCGCTGGATTTCCTGCCCAGTGCGGGGGTCGAGGACGACGATCTCGGGTCGCCAGCCGACGGGTCGGCCGCCAGCACCGATGATCTCCTGATCGCCGGAAAGGACCAGAGCACTGGGAGAGAGGGCGACGTCGTAGACGCGGTCGAGCGGGGAGCGGAGCGTCCAGAGCGGCTCGCCGGATTGAGCATCGATCGCGCAGGCACGACCGGTACGCTCGACAAATGCGAGTGTGCGTTCGTCGAGCACGGTGAGCAGGTCGTTGTAGAGGCTGGGGCCGTCCTGCGGGGTCGGGATGCGCTCGTCGGGGGCGACTTTGGAGGGCTTGTTGGGTGGGGCCGCGCCGGCGGGATCTTGAGAAAAGAGTTCGGTTTGCCAGCGTGAGCGTGCGGGAGTGAGGGAGACTTTTTCGACCGAGGCACTCCCGCCGGTGGAAGCGAAGATGTAGGCCGATTCGTTGTCGAGTTTGATGAGTTCGACGAGAGCGGTGATATCGACGGGTTTTTTCCAGGCGATGCCGAGTTGTTTGAGCGGTTGGTCGGAAGGGGAGGCGGGCGTGGGGGGCTTCGGGGCGGATGGGTTAGGGTCGGCATCGATCTGATCGGAGGGCATCCAAAGGGCGACCTGATCGGCTGCCCGGAGCATTGCCGCCGCGGGAACGGAGCCGAAGCGTTCGCGGATGATGGGGTCGATGAGGGTCCAACCTTGGAGGACTTGGATACCGTCGCCGGTGGCGGGACCGAGAGAGGGCCAGCGGTGCCTGGCGGCGATGCGCTGGGAGAGTTGAGAAGAGAGATCGCGCAGGCTGGTTGTGGAGCCGTTGAAGGTGACATTGAGGTCGGGGTGATCGGCAAGAATCGAGCGCAGGAGGGAACTGGCGGCGGTGAGTTGGCCGCGGGATTCCATCTCGCTGAGGAGGCGTCCTACGAGGCGTGCGACGGCGCTGGCGTCGGGGCGCCGCTCGGCTGCTTCGAGGCCCGATTCGAGCGCGCCGATGACGGCCGGCCCGCGCCCGGCTTGGGCGTAGGTATCGGCGAGTCGCTCCCAGATAGTCGGGGCGATGGAGGCGACCGGGTAGCGGGAAGCGAGCGAGAGCAGAGCGTCTGTTTCGGGGGATGCGCCGAGGCTTTGGAACTCGGCGGCGGCGGCCTGATCGTGCGTGGTGTACACGCCGGTGCCTTGGTCGCGGACGAGCCGCTCGAGCCGGCGAGTGACTTCGAGTTCGCCTCGTGTTGAGAGGCGCGGGCCGTTCCATGTTGCGCCGGCGAGTTGTGGGCTATCGAGGATCGACTGGTAGGAATCAACGGCGGCGGGGAAGTTGCCAGCGAGTTCATCGAAGCGGCCTTGGGCGAGGAGGTACGCCACACGCTGGTCCGGGGAGGACGCGGCGAGGCGCAGGCGTTCGATAATCAACGCGAGCATGGCGGGATCGGTGATGCGCGGTGGCGGCGGGAGAGGCTCGATCACGGGTATCGGAGGTGCGAGGTCGGCGGCGTTCTTGTCGTTGATATCGCCGGGGAGCGGCGCGGCGGGACGTTCAGTCCTGAGCGGGTCCATGCTCTGCATGGCCATTTGATGGAGTGAATCAAAGAGGCGAGAGCGGGCCGCGGAGGCTGTTTCCAAGGCACCTGCGAGTGTGATGGAGTTCAGTGCGGCGTCCGCCGCCGGGACGATCCGATCGTGCTTGCCCGCTCTGTAAGCGAGTTCGGCGAGGGTGACGGCGGCGGCGGGTTCGGCGGGTTCGGCGCGCATGCGATCGGTCAGGACGCGTTCGGCGGCTTCCCACAAGAGATAACTGTGTACGAAGGCATCGTCAACAACCACGAGTTGGCTATCGAGCGCGAGGAAGTTGCCGGGGTTGTCGAGGTCGATTTGAGTCGGTGGCTGGTCGAGGCGTGCGGGGTCGTAGATTGAGAGGCCGGTGGTCGTCGGGATCAGCAATCGACCCCCGACGGAAGTGACGCGTCCACGGATGCCGATCTCGCCGAAGTCGCTGATGGTTTGCACACCGGATGACTCGAACGAGTTGAGGGGCGCGACGACGCAACCGGAGTCGGCAACAGCAATAAGCGAATCGCCACAGGTGAGTATGTACTTGGGGGTGGGCGAGCCGAACTTGTCGGAGCGTGTACGAGAGATGAGTTCGCCGGTGGACCGATTGATACGCAGGACTTCGCGGCGGTCTGGGGAGAGGACGATCAGGTGATCGGCATGGACGAGCGGAGAGCACATGTGCCAAGGGGCGAGAGAGTCGTAGAGTTGTGCCGACTCGGCCGGGATGCGGCGGACCCAGACGGGCCGGCCGGAGACGGCTTCGTATGCGCCGAGGATACCGAGCATGTCCCCGCGGTAGACGATGCCGTCGAGCAGGATGCCGGAGTCGGAGACATAGACATCCTGGCGGTAGGGGAGCGCGCCTGTGCTGCCCATGAGCCGGTGCCAGAGGAGTTGCCCGTTGGCAAGGTCAAGCCCGAGGAGGTAGATCGAGATTTGTCGGCGGTCGAGTTCGGCGCGGCGAGCGAGGAGGACCGCGGTGCCTTCGGAAAGGACGATCGGCCCGCGGACACTGACACCCTGGAGTTGTGGGTCCAGGTCGGGGATGTTGACGGACCAGCGGACCAAGCCGGTGCCGGCATCGATGGAATGCACGCGGGGGTCGCCGGTGCGTATGCCGCCGACGGGCATCCCGGTGGTGCCGACGACATCGCGGGCGGAGGCGGTGACGCTGATGAGTTCTTCGGGGAATGAGACGGCTCGCTGTCGCGCACCGAAGACGTTGCCGGCGCGGAGGTTGTCTTCGCTCTCGCGGGGGTCCATCGGGATCGGCTCGCTCTTCCATCGACGTGTGAGCGTAATGCGGTCCCACGCGGTGATGCTGTCGCCGTCGTTGATGTACAGGGTGTCGCCGGCGACGGCGGGGATGACGGAGAGCCGCTTGGCGAAGGGTGGGAGACGATCGCGGTCGGCACCGGCGGCGGAATCGGCGAGGGATTCGGACAGTTCTTCTCCGCCGTAGGTTGATGATCGCAGCGGCTTGCCCAGTACCTGCGAAAGATCCGCCGGCCCGAGGACATCGAGCGGGGTGACGGCGTGGAGCATCGCGGCACGGGGCCAATCGAACTTTGCAAGCCCGGCGGACCCCGCCGCGGCCCATCGGGTTGAGAGCCGGTCGGCGACCGGGGAATCGATGTAGCGCGACAGCTGCGCGACCAATCCTGAGGCCTGCGCGGCGCGGGTTGCGGAGGCGTCGGGGTGCGATTCGAGTTGCGTCAGCGTGAGCAGGGCGGCGGTGAACCGCGCGCGTTCGAGGTGCCGACGCGAGAGGGCGAGTGCGGCGTCGAACCCCGACGTCGTTAGGAGGTAGGCCGTTTCTGTCGTGTCAACCCGACCGTCGGCGAGCAGGTTTTGCGCGATCGGCTCGTAGATCTGCCGGTATCGCTCCAACAGGTCAGGATTTTCCAGCAAGGTGCGGTGGACTTCCGATCGAACACTGACGAACAGGTTACGAGAATCGGCGGCGGGCGGAGCCTCGGCCGGGTCGGGGGCTGGTACTGGCACAGGTGGTGCTTCAGAGCGGGCGACGAGTCGGTAGGGCTGCTCGATGAGGAGGACTTGGAGGACGCGTGCGGCTTCGGTGAGATTCTTGGCCGCGAGGTGATCCTGAACGCGGAGGAAGGTGCCCGAGGCTTCGGACGACTCGTCCATGTAGACAGGGTTGGGGGTTTGGGCGAGGGTTCGGGGAGTCAAAGGCGATCCGAGCACGATCGCCAAGCACGTCGCGAGCAGGATGGTGCCCAATCTGGAATCGAAGTGACAAGCACGCCGGTCGAACATTGCACAACTCCATATGACGCGCTCGAACAGACCACAACCATCACTCGCACCGCTGGTCACACCGCTGCACCCCCGTCTATCGCGCACGGTCGGAACGGGTGTGACGAAAAGGCCGGATGAACGGAACAGACGGTACGTCTTACCGGCGATCCCGGCGGATCGTTGTTATCCGATCCGCACCCGCGGCGTAACCGGCTCCATCGATACCGTGCGAAGTGTACGAAGCGAGAGTTCGTGTTTGCAGTTGGGTGAGGCACACGAATTTCCGATCGACTCATTCAGCGTGCGGCTTGATGCGTCGCGCCGGGATATTCCACCCGGGGTGCCGGTCGCGCCGGCACCGGCGATCGAGCGTTCGGTCGCCGACCACCCCACCCGGCAAGAGGCAACCCGGACGGGCGTGGTGCGTACAGGATGTCACGCAGGCCCGATGGAGCGGAACTGCTTCATGCCAGTTGGACTGACAACCATCACGATGCCCGACGAAGCCGACGAGGCGAGGGTGTCGGCAAAGCCGGGTCAACCCAGCGGAGCCGGAACGGGCGCGACAGCGACAGCGGTAGCGCCGGTAGGGGGTTTGCGGATCATGTCGCCCGACGCGAGGCCGGCGCGTGTGCTGGTGTTGATCGCCGCGACGATTATCCTGAGCCTCGCGGATTTGTATATCACGCTGTTGTACCTGCACAGCGGGGGCATGGGCGAAGCCAATCCGGTTGCGAGGTGGGTGATCGGGTTCAACATGCCCGCGCTGCTGGTTGTGTGGAAAGTGGCTACGGTCGCCGTGGCGAGTGGGATTCTGTACTTTTACCGCGCCCAGCGGCTGGGGGAACTCGGAGCGTGGACGTGCTGCCTCATTCTGGTGTGGCTCACGCTGCGCTGGCAGACGTACCACGCGGAGATCCCCGAACTGACGGCGTCGCTCAACGCGATCCACACGTATGGCTCCGAACGCTGGGTGCAGATGGGCGAGTGAGCGCGTGAAGCCGTGTTGGCGGCGTGCGCCCCGATCCGTTACCATGCGTTATGCGCTGCAAGACTTGCAACTACGCCCTGTGGAACCTCCCCGCGCGACAGTGCCCGGAGTGCGGTACCGCGTTTCATCCGAGCGAGTTCACGTTCATCCCGAGCGCGGTCCGCTATGAATGCCCGCATTGCGCGCAGGCGTACTACGGGACGGACGAGTCCGGGCACCTGGTGCCGCGGGCGTTTGATTGCGGGCAGTGCGGGCGTCACATCCATATGGACGAGATGGTCCTGCGTCCCACCGAAGGTGTGAAGGAAGAATCCACCGGGCAACTACTGCTGCCGTGGGTGTACCGCGAGAATCGTTCGTTCCTCTCGGCGTGGCTCAGGTCCGTCGGCCTCGCGATGATCAAGCCCGGGCCGATGGTTCGCTCGCTGCCGCAGCACGGTGTGCTGGGTAAAGCTTGGTCGTTCCTGATCTTCAACACCATCATGGTCATGCTCGGTGCCGTGTTACCGTTCATCCTGCTAATCATGCCGATGATTTTCTTTGGCGCCGGTCGAGGCGGCGGCGGGGCGGCGGGTGCGCGCGGCGCGAC
>JBGSIF010000012.1:0-23102 GCA_041742635.1 Phycisphaerales bacterium | reverse complement strand
TCTCACCCGCAGGGCTACCGCCTCGTCATCGCCCCCGCGCCCCACCCGCAAGTCACGCTCGCGTACGCCACCGAAGCCGGCCTGCGCCACGGCCGCGCCACCCTCCGCCAACTCATCCGCCAGTACGCCGAACACCTCCCCTGCCTCATCATCAACGATTCCCCCGCTTTCACCCACCGCGGCATCATGCTCGATGTCTCCCGCGATAAAGTCCCCACCACCGCCTCACTCCACGACTTCGCCCGCTCCTTCGCCGCGCTCAAACTCAACCACCTGCAACTCTACACCGAGCACACCTTCGCCTACGCCGGGCACGATGAAGTCTGGCTCGATTCCTCCCCGATCACTCCGCACGAAGCCCGCGAACTCGACGCCTTCACCGCCTCGCTGGGCATCTCGCTTACCCCCAACCAGAACTGCTTCGGGCACCTGCATAAGTGGCTCAAACTCCAGCCCTACGCCCACCTCGCCGAAACCCACGCCGACTGGATCTTCATGAACTGGCCCCGCCACGGCCCCTTCTCCCTCTGCCCCGGCGAACAGGGCTCCATCGCCCTCGTCCAAGACCTGCTCTCCCAACTCCTGCCCTGCTTCGCTTCCCCTTTCGTCAACATCGGGTGCGACGAGACCTTCGACATCGGCCAGGGACGTTCGCGCGGCGCGGTCGCCGCTCTCGGTCGCGCCTCCGTCTACTTCGACTTCGTCCGTCAAGTCACCGCCGCCGCTCGCTCCCTCGGCAAACGTCCCATGCTCTGGGCCGATATCGCCCTCTCGCACCCCGATCGCCTCGCCGAGTTCCCCGAGAACGCCGTCGGCCTCGCGTGGGGGTACGAACCTGATTCCGACTTCGCCGCTTGGTGCGACTTGCTCGCCTCGCACCGCATCGAATCTTGGGTCTGCCCAGGCACGTCCTCCTGGCGCTCCATCACCGGGCGCACCCACGAGCGCCGCATTAATATCAACAACGCCGCCGCCGCGCACGCCCACGGCCCCACCGGTTTCCTCATCACCGACTGGGGCGATATGGGCCATCATCAACACTGGCCCATCGCGCTCAACGCGATCGCCCACGCCGCGCACGCTGCGTGGAACCCCGACGCGCCGCTCGATCCCCGCGCCGTCTCCCTTCATGTTTTCGACGACGAATCACTCACCCTCGCTGCTTGGCTCGACACCCTCGGCGACACCGACGCCCACATCCGCGCCACCGCCGGCGGCCCCGCTTACTCCGACCCCCAGCCCATCCGCAATGCGTCCGCTCTCTTCCGTGATCTGCACCGCGCCGACCCCCTACCCGATCCCATCCCCGCCCCACTCGACGCCTGGCAACTCGCCGAGGCCAACCTCACCGCCAGCGAGCAAGCCGTCCCGCCCACCCTCTCCCGCGATTCACTCCTGGGCCGCGAGATCGCCCACACACTCGCCACCGCGCGCCTCGCCGTCGAACACGCGCTCGCCACCCGTATCCCCGGCGGGCTTCCCGACCGATCCCCCGACTTCCGCCGTTGGATCCTCGACCTCGCCCACCACGTCCACGCCGAGCACGAAACCCTCTGGCACCTCCGCAATCGCCCCGGCGGCCTCAGCCGCTCTGCCCACCACTACCAGCGAATCATCGATCGACTCCGTTTTCACTCGTGATTTTCTTCTTGTCCTCCCCTTCTGCTCGACCCAAATCCAATACCCCACACCCCACCCATGCACGCATATCTCGCGCGCAACCCAAGTCACTTCGCTCCAACCTCCTCGGGTTCGCTCAGAACTGAACAAAATCCAATTGTTCACACTTGACAAGGCTTTGTTTGATAGTACACTATCCAAACATCGCTTTGAATAGGATCTTTTTCGGGCGATTTTCTCCCAAACATTGACACCCGATCGGAGATACTGCATAATGGTCACTGAAGCACCGTCAAGCAACAATGGCACGTCCAAGCGTCGTTCTTCCTCCCGCGTTAGCGAGGCTGAGCACGCCGAAAGCGAGACCTCCATGCCCTCCATCGAAGCCAAACCCGGTCGTTCCGACAAAAAACAACCCCCCGCTCCCGGGCCTGATAAAGCCAAGTCCCAGGCACTCGAGCGCGCTGTGTCACAAATCGAAAAAGCCTTCGGCAAAGGCTCGATCATGAAACTCGACGAGAAGGCTTATGTGGCCATCCCCGGCATCAGCACCGGCTCAATCTCACTCGACCTGGCCCTCGGCGGGAAGGGGATCCCTCGCGGACGCATCGTCGAAATCTTTGGACCCGAATCCTCAGGAAAGACTACCCTCGCCCTCACCGTTGCCTCCCACGCCCAGAAAGAAGGCGGCGTCGCCGCCTTCATCGACGCAGAGCACGCCCTTGACCCCGTCTGGGCACGCAAAATCGGTGTGAACATCGACGACCTGCTCGTCTCCCAACCCGACCCCGGCGAGCAAGCACTCGATATCTGCGAACTCCTCGTTCGGTCCAACGCCGTGGACATCATCATCATCGACTCCGTCGCCGCTCTGATCCCTCGTGCCGAAATCGAAGGCGAAATGGGCGACACTCACGTCGGGCTTCAGGCCCGCCTGATGAGCCAGGCCATGCGCAAACTCACCGGCGTCATCGCACGCTCCAACTGCACCGTCGTCTTCATCAACCAGATCCGCGAGAAAATCGGCGTGATGTTCGGTTCTCCCGAAACCACTCCCGGCGGACGCGCCCTCAAGTTCTACTCCTCCGTCCGTATCGACATCCGACGCACCAGTTCAATCAAAGAAGGCGATATCGCCGTTGGTAACCGTGTCCGCGCCCGCGTCGTCAAAAACAAAGTCGCCCCTCCTTTCCGCGACGCCGAGTTCGACATCATGTTCGACGAAGGCATCTCCGCCACCGGCGACCTCATCGATCTCGCCGTCGAGTGCAAAATCGTGGATAAGAGCGGCTCGTGGTTCAGTTACGGCGAAGCCCGCGTCGGCCAAGGACGCAAAAACGCCAAAAAGTTCCTCAGGGACAATCCCGACCTCTTCACCGAGATCCGCAAAGCAGTCCTCGCTTCCCGAGCCATCGCCCCGGCTCCGGTCACGGTGGATGGTGCCTCAGAAGAAGCCGAGGACGACAGCACCGACGCAGAATAATCCTCTTCTGTCCTGCTGCGAGTTCCCTCGTTTTCTTTCATGTTTCCCGAACTTCACCGACCGGTGTGTTATTGCTAGCTGAATAAATTGCCAGACCACATATTCTCAATCCGTTGAACACGCCTAATCCAGTCGAATTGTTGGCACTTGTGCGCCGAGCATGTACTCTTCTGTGACTGTCGAGTCACACGTAGAACACAATCGAGGTAAGGTTGGTTAGGCCGGAATTACGAACGGGCACGGGGTACGAAAGGTAGTTTCGGGTCTCCCGGCTCGTTCGGGTGCCCGTTCGGGAGTATGCGTCATGTCATCTCGTCTGGCACTGTTTGCCTCGACTCTTTCACTCCTGTTCGTCGGTGCGGTCGGCGCACAGGATACTTATTCACTCACGCTTCAGCCGCAAAGCACGCTCACGGGCACCTTCACCGCAGCCGCGCCTTTTACCGGGAGTCTGATCGGCGACTACAACGCAACCAGTAACCCCACCGGCACCCGCACACTCCTTGGCGCCTTCGGTTTTTGCACCTCGGGGAACCAGTCCGTCTCGCTCTCCGGCACCGGCACGGCGAGCGGAAACCCGACGTCCACGCCAACCGGTTCTTTCACCCTTTCTGTCAACCCAGCCAACTTGACCGCGACGCTCAACTCGTTGAATGTCAACCTACTGGGTATTTCGCAGCCGGTCATCGGTACCAATATATCGATTACGTATCAAGGCTTTCGGACCTGCCAACCGACAGGGTTTTTCCCCGGGCTGACGATCCCACTTGATTTGGGCGAAGCGAGTGTCAACGTGCTCACCGCGGTGCAGACGTGCTCGCCGAGTACGGGTACGCTGGTGCAAACCGCACCGGGCGCGTTTACCTTCAGCATCCCAACGAACGTCACGCTCGGGCTTGCTTTTACATTCAATGGTGCCGAGCAGATGGCGGATCCAACCGTCGTGCCCGTTGTGCTGACAGGTGTTGTCATGGTGTCAGGCACATCCGCCACCGTCAGTGCCACCTTGAACGTGACACAGCATCAGGAAATCATGGGGCCAATCCCGGCGCTGGTTGACGCGCCGTTTGATCTTCCCAACCCGCTCGGCGGAACCGTCGGCCTGCTTTTGACTGTCACCCTGACCAGTTCCACGGTTGATCTTATCGCCTCGGTTACACTCGCCGCGAGCGGTGTAGCCGGGCCGGCACCGTGCCGAGGCGACTTCAACGCCGACACCTTCGTGAACAGCCAGGATTTCTTCGATTTCCTCGCGGCGTTGTTCGCGGGCGATGCCGATTTCAACTGTTCCGGCTTTACCGACAGTCAAGACTTCTTCGATTTTCTCACCGCGTTCTTTACCGGCTGCGATTGATATGTGTTCCGGGGCCGACCGGACGGATTGCAAGCCGCGACGCGCCGATTCTGATATTGTCAGCCTCATCGTGTGCGCGCGAATCACGCTGGCTATTTCTCGAACATCGCTTCGATGAAACTGTCCGGCTCGAAGGGTTCGATGTCGTCGGGCTGTTCTCCGACGCCGATGAACTTGACGGGGATGTTCGTGGTGTTTTTGATAGCGACGACGATGCCACCTTTGGCCGTACCGTCGAGTTTGGCGAGAAAGATACCGGAAACTTCGACTGCTTTCGTGAACTCCTCGGCTTGACGCAGTGCGTTCTGCCCCAGTGTCGCGTCGAGGACGAGGATTGTTTCGTGCGGCGCGGCGAGGGTGCCCGGGGGCGCTCCTTGGGGGACGGGGATTTGACGCTGCACGACGGAGCGGATTTTGGTGAGTTGGCGCATGAGCGGGTCTTGCGTGTGCAACCGCCCGGCGGTGTCGAGGATGAGTACATCGACCTTGCGCGCCAGCGCGGCTTTGCATGCGTCGAACGCGACGGCGGCAGGGTCGCCGCCTTGTTGACCCTTAATGACTTCGACGCCGAGTCGTTCGCCCCAGATTTCGAGTTGACGAACGGCACCGGCGCGGAAGGTGTCGCACGCCGCGAGGAGCACGGTTTTATTCATACCGCGTAGTTCGTGGCACAACTTGGCGATGCTGGTGGTTTTGCCGGCGCCGTTGATACCCGTGACGAGAATGACGAACGGAATGCCCGCGCCGGGGGGTGGGAATCGGAGTGAACGGTCTTCGGGGGGCCAGAGGGATTTGAGTTCGCGTTTGAGGTAATCGAGAGCGTCCTCGCCTCGGGTGAGTTTGCCATCGAGGGTGTCGCGGCGGAGGCCTGTGATCAGTTTGTCGGTGATGGCGGTGCCGACATCGGCTTGGAGAAGGGCGCGTTGGATGTCGAGGATGAGGGATTCGTCCAGAGCGCGGCCAAGAATGATGCTTTTGAACGAGTCAACCAACGCGACTCGCGTCTTGGCGAGTCCTTGCTTGATCTTCGAGATGGCGGCTTTGAAGAGTCCCATGGGGGGGGGGAAGTCAGGGGGTCAGGAAGACAAAAGAAGTGAGAATAATGCGGCACCGAAGTCGGCGACGCACAAGTCGGTCGAGGCAAATGAACTAACGATCTGCGGAGTGACTATCAGACTCGGGCGGAATACGGGGATGCGCGGAATGGGTATCGGATAGACCATCCGGCGACTCGGTCGGCGGATCATCAGGCGAGTCACCGGCGAGTGGAAAGGCCGCGTCGGTGGACTCGATATTCGAGGATATTGGTGCGGGGTGCTGAGCCAAGACACGTTTGAGGACTTTATCGAGGAGGCCGTTGACGAAGGCGGGAGATTTTTCGGTGCTGAACTCTTTAGCGAGTTCAACGGCTTCATTGACGACGATTTTGGGGTTGATGCCCGCGCCGCCGTCGGCGGTGGCGGTCATTTCGTAGTGCGCCAAACGGAGTATGGCGCGGTCGACGGCGGCTTGGCGATGTGCCGGCCAAGTCGGTGCGAGTTCGGCCATAGTGGCATCGGCGGCGGCGCGGTGTGCGTAGGCGTTGAGCGCGACCTTGGCGGCTTTGTCACGTTCACGCGGCGTGAGGGTTTCAGTGTCTTCCATGTCGGAGAGCAGCGCGGCGGGGTTATCCACGCCGCCCATCGCATCGATCTGGAAGAGCAACTGAAAGGCGAATCGGCGAACGTCACGGGGAGTGGCCATGTATTACCTGCCTCCTCGTGCAGGAACGCGCGAAGGAGCGCGGGCACGTAGCCGGGCGGCGGCGGCTTTATCCGGAAGCCGGGCTGTTGCAAACGTAGGGGTGTGGGGGGTGCCGCGCATACGGGCGATTTCGGAGAGGATCATAACGAGAGCGTTCATGGCTTCGGTGCCTTTGTTTCCGTGTTTACCGGAACCCAGGCCGGCGCGTTCGCGGGCTTGCTGGGCGGTATTGACGGTGAGGACGCCGAGGGTAATGGGGACGCCGCTCAGAATCGTGATATTGGTAAGCCCGTGGACGACGGCAGAGGCGATGTGTTGGTCGTGAGAGGTATCGCCTTTGATGATGCAGCCGAGCGCGACAATCCCGGCGTAACGACCCGAGGCTGCCGCGGCGTCGCAGAGTGCGGTGAGGTCGTAGGCACCTGGTGCAACGATGATGGCGAGGTTGGTAGGAGAGCCACCGTCGGATTTGAAGGCTTCGACCGCGCCATCGAGCAAGCGCGAGGTAATCGAGTCGTTGTATCGGCTGACCACGATGGCGATTTGGGCTGGGGGGACGGGGTGTTTCGCGGAGCCGGTGCGAGGCCGCCGGGATTGGGTGGCGGGAGTAGAGGGGGCCGAAGCCGGACGTGTGATCGGGGGCGATTTTGTCATTGAGACCCCATGATAGAACCATGTCGGGGATGAAATGCGGGGTGTGAGACCGTGGATTTGTGCAGGAACAGAAAATTGCGAGTTCGACGCGGTGTCGGAAGGACCGGCTGAGCCCCAAGACGACGGCTTGTCCCCCAAGCCGCCGAAACAAAGACCGGCTCGGAAAGCCGGGCCAGCAAGATTGCCCAAAGCCATTGTCACACCGAGGCGTGTTGATTGGTGGGGGTGTCGGAGAATGAGATGCAACGGAATGGTGGTTCGGTGCGATCGGTGTGTACACGACTGATTCATGCACGTTGAAACTCTCGCACTACTTCTGGGAAATCACACTTGGAACTGTTTCGGCTGCACGCGCGGCGACGGCACGGCGGGCCTGCGTGTCGGCTTCGAGTACGTCGGCGAGGGATCGCAGAGGAGAGACGCCGACGCACTTGAGCGCGTCGACGGTGAGTTCGGGGATCATGCCAAAGGGGATGGCACCGGCGAGGAACAACTCCACGGCGGCCTCATTGGCGGCGTTGAAGACAGCGCCGCTGGTGCCGGCGAGGCGGATGACGTCGTAGGCGAGGGCGAGTGCGGGGAAGCGTTCAAGGTCGGGGGGCGAGAAATGGAGCGAGGCGAGTTGGGAGAGGTCGAGTTTCTTGGCAACGCCCGCGGGACGGTGCGGATGGGAAAGGGCTTGCTGGATGGGCAAGCGCATGTCGGGGGAAGCGAGTTGCGCGACGAGGGAGCCGTCGGCGAACTCGACGATTGCGTGGACGATGGACTGAGGATGAACGAGCGCCTCGATTTTGTCAGCCGGGATACCAAACAGCCAGTGGGCTTCGATAATTTCGAGGGCTTTGTTGGTGAGAGACGCGGAATCGACGGTGACCTTAGGACCCATTTTCCACGTTGGGTGATTGAGTGCCTGGGCGGGGGTGGCGTTGTAGACCTCGTGCTTGGAGAGGAGGCGGAAGGGGCCGCCGGAGGCGGTGAGGACCACGCGGGAGATGCTCGCGTCACAGTTCATCGGCGGGCAGGCCGGAGCCGTAGCGGACGGCGGGGCGGACGCGAGGCATTGCCAGACGCCGGCGTGCTCGCTATCGACAGGGAGGAGTTTCGAGCCCGTGCATCGGGCGGCGGGGATGACAAGTTCGCCGGCCGCGACGAGGGTTTCTTTGTTGGCGAGGGCGACGTCAATGCCGAGTTCGATGGCGGCAAGCGTGGCCGGGAGACCCGCGGCGCCGACCATCGCGGCGAGGACGATGTCGCAAGGAACGTCGCGGATGAGTTGCTCGGCGGCGTGCGGGCCGATTCGGAGACGATGCGGCGGGGCAGCGGGATCGCCGACGGCGAGCGCGAGGTCGTGGACGCCAAACGCCTGGGCCTGGTCCATGAGGCATCGGCGGTTGGAGCCGGTGGCGAGGCCGACGACACGGAAGCGGGTGGGGAACTCGCCGCAGTCGTGAAGGGCGTTGAGATGGGCGATGACGTCGAGGGTCTGGGTGCCGATGGATCCGGCGGAGCCGAGGAGGATGACGCGGCGTTCGGCGGGAAGGGAACGGGGAGCGTGGGCGAGGTGAGATACGGAAGAATGAGGTGATTCGTGGGGCATAACCGTGTGTTATACGCCAGCGAGGAAAGGCGGGCGAATGAGGAGCCGATTCGTGTCACGGAGAATGAGGGGGCGGAGCAAATCAGCCGATGGATGATGAGCCGGGGGTGTCGATATCACTGGACGCTGGAAGCCGGTCAGGAAGTTGTTCATGCCGACGTTGCTGGTCATAGGGGATGAGGACACGCCCGGCGTGGCGCGCGACTTGGTGGGGCGGGCGTCGAAGTATTGGGTGCAGCGCAATGACTGCGCGCCGGAAGTGGAATATCGGACGATCGAATCGATGCTGAGGGAGCCGGTCGATGGGAATGAGTGGGACGCGGCGCTGGTGATGGTGTCGGCGGAGGTGAGCGAAGGGTTGCTGTATCAGTTGGTGGGGCAGTTGGAGGAAGCGGCGACGCCGAGCGTGGTGGTGCAGTCGCCGGGGTCAGAGCGAGAGTCGGTGTCGAGGCCGCGGCACGACCGATCGCCGGAGTGCATCTTTGCGAGTACAAGGGAGGGGCCGGAGGCGGTGTCGGCGATGTTGTTTGCGCTGGCGCATCGGCAGCCGAGCGTGCGGGAGATGCAGCGCGGACTGCGGGCGGCGAAGTCGTTTCAGAACGAGGCTTCGGCCGAACTGGATCGGCTGCATGATGAACTGTTGCTGGCGGCGCAGGTGCAGCGCGAGGTGCTGCCGAAGCAGTTGCCCAGCGTGCGCGGGCTTGGGATGGGGGTGCTGTTCCGCCCGGCGGGGTTCGTGAGCGGCGATATCTACGACATCGATCGGTTGGACGAGGAGTATGTCGGGTTTTTTCTGGCGGATGCGATGGGGCACGGCGTACCGGCGGCGCTCATGACACTGTTTATCTCGGGGAGTCTGCCGCAGAAAGATATCTCGAGCGCGGGGTACCGATTGGTCCCGCCGGCGGAATCGCTGGCGCGGCTGAATCAGAGCATGTGCGCGAGCCGGGTGGGATCGACGCGGTTCGCCACGGCGGTGTGTGGGCAGATCCATGTGCCGACGGGGCGGGTGCGGCTGGCCAGCGCTGGACACCCGCCGGCACTAGTGATCCGCGATGGATCGGCGCGCGCAGTCGAACTCGATGGGCCGCTGCTGGGGGTGTTCGACGACGCGACGTTTGAAGAGTGCGAGTTTGTGCTGGGAGCGGACGAGCGGCTGGTGGTGCATTCAGACGGGCTGGAAGAGGCGTACTCGCCGCGGACGCTGAGCGAGGAATCGCTTGGGCCGGCACCGGTGCGGCATGTGGACGCGATGGCGCGGGTCGCGGGGGCGTGCGCGGGCGTGGGGACGCCGGAGTTCATCACCAGGCTGGCGGAAGACATGGACTCGCAGGCGGGGTCGATGCACCAGCACGATGATGTAAGCGTGCTGGGGTTCGGGCGGGAGGGGTGAGGGGCACTGGTTATACCAATAGTGCAGTACCGACAACCGAGGGGAACATATTTGACTATTACCCCAGTTCGGCTCGCAGCAATGCAATCAGTACAGGCAGATCGAGCTGAACGGTGTCCCAGAGCACATCGAAGTCGATGCTGTCATACCCGTGTGTAAGTCGATTCCTCATGCCGATAATCTTGGACCAAGGGAGTTGGGGTCGAGAGGCCTGGCCCGGCTTCGACACTCGATTCGCGGCTTCACCGATGATCTCGATGAGACGAACCAGCGCGAGGTTGAGTTTACGATCAACATCAAGGTCCGCCCGAGATACGCCTTGGCACATAACGACCGCTTCGAGAGCGTGGTCGAGCATGTGCGAGAGTGGAATGAGGTCGTCATGCCGCGACATGGATGGGGCGTGCCTCTCTCAACACTTCCTCACGGAAATATCGACTCAAGAAACCGGGGGTATTCAGGTCCACGCGGCGACCGAAAATCTCACCCAGTTCTTCCTGCAAACCATGAAGCCCAAGAAGCCCGATACGTGTGCCCGGCTGGAACTCGACCAAGATGTCAAGGTCGCTCTCGGGTCCGAAGTCGTCGCGTAGCACCGAGCCAAAGAGTGAGAGCCGACGGATGCCGCTCCGGTCGCAGAACTCTGCGACTCGCTCGAATGGGATCAGGATCGGCAACGGGGTCGGCATATGAAATAATATGGCTTGTCTGGACGTTGTCGCCGTCTTCCGACGGGATCTTGGCGATCCTGAACTCGATGAAGCCGGCGCAGCGGGGTTCGGGCGGCAAGAGTGAGCCGACGGTCGTACATGGCCCGCGCATTCGCCAGCGTGGTATACATATGTCAGGCAGCTTCGACGACTGTTGCGATCGATCGTGGTCCTGTCCCGCAGTCGATGCTAACTCGACCGAATCTCATCGACACAACTCTCTCAGTAGTGCAACGGCGAGCCATATTGGACCGAGGGTGTCCACGAAACAGAAGGCAAGCCCAACAGTACTGGTACCGACCGCGCCAAAGCAGAGCAAGAGCGCGATGGCGAGGCAAATTGGGCCGAAGAGTGGTATCCCTGATACGAACTTGTACTCTGACATGTCGTGGTGGCGCAATCGGTAGGCAATCGGACGCACAAAGGACAAGTAGAAGTTGAGCAGCGAGAAAACTCCGGCTGGCAGCAATAGCTCCCAGCCACACCATGGGTTCGCGTTGCTCAGACCAAGGCCGACGACAACAGAAACCGTAAGCAGCAGCGGCAAAGTAAGGAAGAGTACGCTGAATACCACTGCTTCAACAAAAAAGGATCTTCGACGCTTGGTGCGTTTGTCCTCCATGGCCCTCCCAAAGTTTGCGGCTTACTTAGCTGCCTTTCCCAGCACCTTCGCAATATCAAAATCAATAAAGTCCGCGTGGTGGAAGATCCAGGACTCAATGGTGCGTTCGACTTTGTCGCCCTCGTGGCTGTGGGTGGCGACGATGTGCATCACCTCGGCGGGGATGTTGTGCTTGTAGCAAAGGGCGACACCGCTGAAGGGGTGGCGGAGCATGTCGCCCATGAAGCCCTTGACGATCTGCGGCTTGCCGTCGGAGCCGGGGGGGGCGGGCTTTTTGTCGAACTCAAGCATTTTGCCCACGTCGGCGAGGAGTGAGCCGGCGATGAGGTAATCGAGGTTGATGGGGATGCGGCTGCCGAAGACTTCGCGGAGCACGCCGGTGATGGCGATGCACTGCTTGCAGCAGGAGTTGAGGTGCTCGACGAAGCGCAGGTCGATCTTGCCGGCGAGGAGGGTGAAGGGGATGTCGCGGATCTCATCGAAGGTCCAGCCTTTTCCGCCGCAGCCAGTGGTGAGGGCTTCATTCCATACCGCCGCTACTCGATCGCGCAGGGCGGCGTCCTTGATATCCATGAGGTTCGGGAAGAGGGTGGCGATGTCGGCGGTGGTGTGGGTAGGCATGCACAAAAGATAGACCGGGCGAGGTGTGCAGAGCGGGGAACGGAAACGACGCCGCCCCGGGGGAGAACCGGGGCGGCGTGTGTTTGGAGAATGGAATGTGCGCTGAAGTTGATTTGGAAGGTGATGGGATTTGTTTGCCACCGCCGTTTGTGCGAATCAGCCTCGGAGTGTGTTACCCAAACTGCTCTGGAGAGCAGTTCCACTGCGGTGCGGGCGACACTCAGCACGGCGTGAAGAAAGCGTTGATGTAGTCGAAGAAGTCTTGTGAGGAGGTGATGCCGTCGCCGTTGAAGTCGGCGTTGCCGTTGAAGAAGGCGGTGAGGAACATGAAGAAGTCCATGCTGGTGACGAGGCCGTCACCGTCAAGGTCGGCGCGGCAAGGGGTGCCGACGACGATGGTGATGGGACCGGCGGGGCGGACCTCGAAACTGCCCGGGAGAGGGCGGCCGTTGGGGTCGGCTTCGCCGTTACCGATGACGACCGCGCCGCCAGAAAGGGCCGCGGCGACCTGACCCGGGGTGGTGCCCATGGGAACGGTGACGAGGAACTTGAGGTCGATGCAGGTTTCGGGCGGAACGGGAGCGTTGACGGCGGAGAAGAAGCCGGTGGCGGGGCCGCCGAGGATCTGGGACCATGCGTTGGAACTGGCGGAGCCGGGCTGGAAGTTCCAGCCTTGGATGGGCTGGTTGGTGCCGCAGCGGAGCATCTCGAAGGAAGTGACGGCGATGATGGGGCCGATGCGACGCAGGGCGCAGGTACAGAACTGACCTTGTGATGCGCCGCCGGCGGTGTTGTAGTTCTTGATGAGGATGCAGTAGGTCGTGTCGTTGAGGCGTTCGATGCAAACCATGGGCGGGTTGGGCGGTGCGTGGCTGCAAGCCATGGCGACCTTGACGACCGCGAGTGTGGAAAGGACGAACATCGCCAGGACCATGCCGAGCGAACGACATCGTGAAACGAGTGACATGAGAACCTCCAATCGAGAAACGTGCGTGCCACGAACGCTCGCCGCGAACACTCGCGGCAAACACGAACGATGCAGCCAACCCCCGACCGCTCGGACAAACTCACGAGCGGTCAGAATCGGATCCGGATGTTGTTGCCGCTGGTTGTGAAACAAGCGGGGACCGCGCCATACCGCCAAGGAGTAGTGAAAAACGCTGGGGGGCGGTACGTACGCGTCTGATAATGAGAACGTGCGGAGCAATAGGCCACTCACGCAAGAAATGGACAAACAGAGGATAAATTGGAATGCGGCATTGCCGCGGCTGCTGACTTGATGGTCTGGTGGTCAAGAGTGACGAACCGACCGCGCGGTCATTTCGCAAGCGTGCCGGTGAGAGTTTGTCCGGCTTTCATGTTGAGGAAGTAGTCGCCGTCGATGTGGCTCAGGTCGTCGCGGCTCCACTTCACGCGGCGCGGATTCCCCGGGTCGGGCGGGAAGGGATCGCGGAGGCGCAGGGTTTGATCGACCGTCGCGGTGATGCTGACCCAGGTCGTGCGGCCGTCTTCTCGCTTCGCGGAGACCTTGAACGCGCCCTCGGCCCGCAGGTCGGTGAAGGACGCATCGGCCCACTTCACGCTGACGGCGGGGAAAATGCGAAGGCGTCCGCCCCAACTCTGGATAAGCATGTCCTGCACGGCCTGCATGGCGAGGAAGTTGCCTTCGAGGGTGAAGGGGCGGTAAGTGAAGTTCGAGAGGCCGGTGCCGGACTGGTCGCCGTTGCAGTGGAAGCCGTTGCGGAGGATGAAGCCGCGCATGTATTTTTCGAGGGAGTCGAGGGCTTGTTCGGGGCGGGCGATGGTGGCGAGGATGCAGGACATCCAGGAGAAGGAGTAGCCGGTCCAGGCGGAGGTGCCTTTTTCGAGGATGCGGTCGATGGAGGCGTTGACGATGCGGCGGTCGTCGTTGGGGCCGTCGATGGTGAGGAGCATCAACGGGTGGATCGCCATGGTGTGGGAGAAGTGGCGGTGGGATTCTGTGTAGGGTTCGTTCTTGGCGAAGGTGAGTGAGCCGGAAGCGTCAGTATCGTACGAACCGAGCAAGTCCAAGTTAGCCCACTGCGTCACGTCCGGAGATAGTTCGGACGATATCGACACGAAGACAAAGTTCAACAACGCACGGTCGTAGTTTGAGTTCGGTGTGAGCCACGCACGAAGCGAGTTGTCGTGGATTTCGGGCGACGAAGACAGCGGGAGCACGAGTTCGATATCGCTGTTCCGCCGAAGCAACCCTTGCAGTGATTGCCCAATGCCATCGCAAAATGGATACGCCTGTTCTTCCAAGAACTTCTGATCCTGCGTGTACCTCCAGTGCAGATAGAACGACTGCGCCACCCACGCCCCGTTCGTCGGCGAGAGGGAGTACATCCCCCACCCGCCCATCGGATCGCCCGTGAGCGTCATCACGCCGGGAATCACCGCCCCCTTCACGCCATAGAACTCTTTGGCGAACCGCTGGTACCGCCGCAACAACTTCATGTTGAAATCAAGCCAGCACTGCCCCGCCTCGGTCAGCCCGGCGGTGTGGTACGCCAAGTAGGTCATCTGCGTGTTCAGGTCGTTGTGAAAATCCCCCTTCCACGGCGGGAGCCCGCCCTCGTCCGCCGTCCACACGCCTTGCAGCGGAATCGGTGGGCCGGCGGTCGGACCCGTGGCCCGCGACGCCGAACCGTAGAAATACTTGCACAGGTCGTAGTGGGCCTGGATCGATTCGTCGGGGACTTGCACGTTGGAGGTTTTCCAGAACTCTTCCCACCAGGCGGCGTGCCCGGTTTTCGCGGCGTCGTAGCCCAGGGCCAAGGCTTGTTCGAGCCGCTCGCCCGCGAGGTCGATTGGGTTGGGCGAATCGTCCGTCGAAGTGATGGTCGTGACAATGGTGTTCCGGCGTCTGCGCGGGTCGTGCTGCACCGCGGCGGCGACGACGTAGGAAAGCGGCTGGCCGTTGCGCCCGTTCGAGAGCGTGTCCTGCTTCATGTACTGGAACCAGCGGTCTTCGGCGGCCGCGCCTTCACGCTCGAACTTCGCGGGGCGGTAGCCGAGTTGGTCGAGCCCCTTCGGACGGATGATTTCGAGGCGGGGCTTGGGGCCTTCATAGGTGATGAAGCCGACGGGCGAAGTTGCGCTGAAGAAGGCGCGGAGCGGCGGAAGAGGATTCGCACGAGCACCCGAGTCGGGCGTGACCGCTGCCTCGGCGGCACGAAGATCGAGCGAGAACTCGCGGGCGTCGAAGGTGTCGTCGAGATGGATGACGAGCCTTCCGCCCGGCAGTTTCGTCGGATACGGCACCGTGTCATAGGGCTTATCGAAGAGTTCTACGAGTTGGGCGTGGTCCTTCGCCGCGACGAGTTTCTTCATCGTGTCGTAGGTCCAGTTGGGTTGTTTGAGCGTGTCGGGGGTGCGGAGGTCCCAGAGGTCGCCGCGGTCGAGGGAGAGGTTGATGAGGTTTCCCTTGCCCCAGACGAGGCCGCCGAGGAGCCCGTTGCCGAGGGGGATGGCTTCGTCCCAGCGTTCGATGGGGGCAGAGAGGACAAGGGTCCGGCCGTTTTCGAGTCGGAACGAAGATCCGGTGGAGCCGGGTTTCTTGGGGGCAGGCTCCTTGGGTTGAGTGGCCGCCGGCCCGGCGTCGGTGCGGAACGACGGCGCGGGCAAGCCGTCTTTGTTTTTCAGGTTGGGCTGGTCTGCCGCGCCCCAGGCGTATCGCACGGCGGCGGGTTTCAAAATATCGTTGTGCCACACGGCGACTTCATCGCCTTCGATGGTCGCCTGCGCGGGGAGGAACTTCTGGTCCTCGCCGGCGATGGTGAAGTGGGTGAGGGATTGGCCGGGGGTGCCGTCGCCTTTGGTGAGTCCTTTGCCGACGTGGTCGAAGGAGAGGTAGACGCGGTTGTTCTGCACTCGCATCGACTTGTACATCGGGCCGGAGTATGCGATGCCTTCGCGGCCGTAGGTCTTGGCGAGTGCCCAGAGAGAGAGTCGGCGGGCAACTTCTTTTTTATTCGTGGGGTGGATGTCGGCGGGGTCGCCGATGTCCATCGTTACGGCCATGCCGGTGTTCGGGAGCGAGAGCGTGAGGGTCTGCGCTTCACGAAGTTCGGCGGCTTGACCGGTGTCACGGTCGTAACCAAAGGGAGCGATCTGGACGAAGTAGAAGGGAAAGAGGTCTTTGTCGCCGGGCTTGCCGCCGGCGGCGAGCGCCCACTGCGTGCGCCAATCGGAGATCATGGCGGGGAAGAGGGTGCGGTACTGGAACGCGCGAGAGACGTTGGATTCGCCCTGGTACCAGAGCGCGCCGCGGAGGCCGAAGCCGGTGATGGGGGCGATCATGCCGTTGTAGAGGTTGGTGGCAATCCAAGGGGCGGACGAGAGGGATTGAGGGCGGCGCGGCAGCGTGGAAAGAGCCGCACCCTTCATCGCCCGCCATGGGAGGGCGAGGGAGATTTCGACCTGTGAATCACTACCGGTCTGGATGAGGAGTTTACAGGCGTCCGGTTCGCCGGTGACGCCGCCGGGGCCGCCGGTATCGAGGATGCGGATAGCGATCGAGTTCGTGCCGGGACGGATGATGCCGGGAGGGATGGTGTATCGGCGCGGCGTCGCGTGGACGCCGGGGTTCATGCTGGCCGCGGCGCGCTGACCGTTGATCCAGACAGTGTCGCAGTCGTCGATAGGGCCGAGCGAAAGAACGGCGTTGCCGGTGCGTGTGATGCCGGCAGGGGCGTCGAAAGTCGTTCGCATCCAGACGATGCCGTCGAACTGTTCGAGTTCGCCGGTCCAGTGGCCGGGGACGTTCATGGTGGGCCAGGCGGAATCGTCGAAGGTGTCGGCGAACCACCCACCGCGGGGGTCGATCTTGGGGTCGCGGCTGCCGACATCGGCTTCGTCGAGTTGATTGAGCCACGCGGCGAAGGCGGCGTCGGCGGTGTCACTACTACCGCGCTTTCGGGCCGCGTCGCTCGCGCGGATCTGCTCGCACATAGCGAGGTGGTCGGCGAAATCGGGGAACGCTCGGATGGTGGGTTCACTGGTCCACGCCTCGGCGGGTGTGCCGCCCCAGTCGGCGGCGATCAGCCCTATGGGAACCTTGAGTTCGCTCTGGACGGCGACGCCGAAGTAGTAGCCGACCGCACTGAAGTTCCGTGCGGATTCGGGGGTGCAGACGCTCCAGGAGCCGCGGCAGTCTGGTAGCGGCGACGCGGCAACGGCGTTCTGGACCGTGAAGAGCCGGATCCGCGGGTGCGTGGCCGCACTAATCGCGTCTTCGGCACCGTCGGTGGAAGCGAGCGGCCACTCCATGTTGGATTGCCCAGAGCACAGCCAGACCTCACCCACGAGGATGTCTTTAAGCGTGATCGTGTTGTTCCCACGGATCGTCATGGAGACCGGGTTTGAAGACGCCGGGGGAGTTTGGAGCATCACGCGCCATGAGCCATCGGGCTTGGCGCGGACGGTAAGCGGCTGCGCAATCCAACTCGGGGCGACCGCGATGTCTTCGCCAGGATCGGCCCAACCCCAGATCGGGACCGAACGGCTTTGCTGCAAAACCATGCCGCTGGCGATGATGGCGGGGAGTTTGACGTCGGCAATGCCCAGCGCGGCGAACACCATCGTTGTCAGCACGAAGACAAACCGGGACAATCTTGAATAGGACACGGCGTGGTCTCCTTCGGTCCCGTCGGCGGGACGAGAGAAGAGGATACACGATCCGGCACTGCCGCGGCTCAGCGGCGTCGGCGAAGTGCAACCACGCCCAGGGTTGCCAAGAGCAATGCCGATGTCGGCGCGGGAACGACGACGAGGCGGACTGCACCGGGCGTGTCCGTGCGGAGGAACCAGCGGCCATAACCGATCGTGGGGAGTTGAACGTCGGTGAAGTCGCCGACGCGTCCTTCGGCGAATGTCACGAGGTCGAAGGTGTCGCCGAGGGCGGGTATGTAGGCGTTCCCGAGGGAGACGACGAGTTGTTTTTGGTCGATGCCGACGAAAAAGAGGGTGTGGAGGATGTTGATCTGGTCGTAACCGGTGCCGGGATTCGGCCCGAGGATCTCCATGGCGAAGCGTCCGCGTGCGAAGAGGAAGTCGCCCATACCGCCGAAGTTCATGGTGCCGGCGGACATGCCGGGGCTGAGGATGCCGTTCTGAAGCACGAAGTTGCCGGAGCCGGTGTTGAAAGTGGCGTTGCCTTCGAGGGTGCCATCGACAGTGAAACCGCCGCCGACATTGACAATGCCGTTGATGTTGAGGAGGCCGTTCTGGAGGTAGTTACCGCCGACGACGACCTGGGAGGCGACGAGGGTGTTGGTGGCGGTAGGTGATTGGATCCAGTCGCCCTCGATTTGAAGGAGTCCCCCGAACATAGAAAGGTGGCCGGCTTGGAGGAAGTTGCCGCCCGGGTTCATGGGGAACTCGGAGTCGATTGGGATGCGGAGGCGGCCGCCGGGGGAAGTTGGGGTGCCGATGGTGAGTGCGGAGTTTTGGAGGAGTTCGAGGTTGTGCCCTTCGGCGGGGCGGAGGTCGAGTTCGTACCCGCCGCTGATGGTGAAGTGCCCGGTGCGTCCTGGTGAACCGATGCGTTCGAGTTGGTCGAATCCATTGACGAGTGCCATGCCTTCGCGACGAAAGAACCCGACGTTGCCGGGGCCGTCGAGGGTAACGGCGTTGTTGAGGAAACGGATAGCGATGTTGGGTGCGATGACGCGGCCGCCACGAACGCTGAAGGAGCCGTCGTTGAACTCGCCGGTGCCCTGGCTGAAGTTAAGGAACTCGGCGGTAGCCGGAACCTCGAACTCGCTGTCCTGGCCGATGTTGAGTTCGCCCGTGGGCGCGACGGCGAAGTCGCCGGTGGTGAGGAACCCCTTACCGTCGCGGATGGTGAACTTGCCGTCGGTGTCGATCAGGCGGAGGTTGCGCAGGGCGTTGGGGTCGGGGTTGTTGGTGTTGACAAGGTTGGCACCAACGCCCGAGAGAGAGACCTCGGCGTCGATGATCTCGACATCGAAGTCCGGCACCTCGAAGGAGCCGGCGGCGCGGCCTTGGCCGATGACGATGAACTTGCCACCGGTGAGTTTTTTGTTGCCCGGCGTGTAGTTGGTAAGGGAGAACCCGAGCGGGATGGCGAATGAGGACGCGCCCTCGGTGCCGTCGACCGTGATCGTTCCCATATTGGTGAAGTTCCCGACGGAGGAGTAGGTTTGGCCGGCTTCGAGGGTGAGCATCCCGGCGGTGTCGTTGAGTGTGAGGAAGCCTTGGAGGCGCTGGAACTGAGCGGCTGCGACGCCGCCGCGGAGGGTGACGTTGGCGCGGTTGGTCGTGATGGACTGCGCAACGAGGTCGAGGACGGAGGTGGCACCCTCGACGCGCCAGTTACCGCCGGTGAGGACGCCGGCGTTGAAGTTGGTGACTTCATCAACTCGGAGGGTATTGGTAGCGACGCGGATGGTGCCGTTGTTGGCAAAGGCGATGTTGGTGAAGGAGGAAATGCCGGTGCCGCCGGTTTTTTCGAGGGTGCCGTTAAGGGTGAAGGCGGGCGCTGCGCCCGGGGCGAAAAAGGTGCGGTCATTGGAGATGGTGAAGGTGCCGGCGGAACCGACGGTCCATGTGGAGTTGCTGTCCATCCGGATATCGCCGGTGCCGATCCACGATGCACTCGTGCCGGAGTGGTCGATACCAGTGTCGCACACATCGAGTAGGGTGCTGCCGTCGATAACGAGCGAGCCGCGGCTCTGGTATGCCAGGTGCATCAAGTTGGTATCGCGGAGCGTGGCGGTCTGAGTGATGCCTGTGCGAAGGGTGCCGGTGCCGCCTGGGGTGCCCATGACGGTGCCGGTCTGCACGAGCGAGTTCCCCGAGAGGGTGAGTGTGTTGTTGGTGACATCGAGCGTGGCGTCGGGAGAATCAAGGGTGAAACCAACGATGGAGAAGTTGGAGTCCATCGTGACGATGTACCCATCGACGCCGTCGAGGAGGTCGAGGATCGCGTTGAAGTTGCCGCTAGGGACGCCGGTGTCCCAGTTGGCAGGGACAGACCAGTTGCCGCCGTCCAAGTTGGTCCAGCGGGTGTCGGTCTGCCCGACCGCCTGCCCGGCGACGAGCAACAACACGAGCGCGCTGATACCCGGCGCGAACGCACGACGTACACAAAGTGGCGACATGACACCCTCTCTTGCTCTGGTCTTGTACGAAACGAACTGATTCTCCAACATTATTTTACCTCATGGAACACAAAGCCCAAAGGAAGAATGTGCAAATCTGAAGAAGCAGGGTGAAAACGTGTGAAAATAGGCAAAGAAAAGCGCGATGCGCGTACATAACGGGCACCGGGGTGCGACGCACGCGGGGGTGCTATGGCGTCTGCGTCGCGCGGGCCTGTGCCAGCAACGCGCGGATCTCCGCAAGCGCGGCGTCGTCCGGCCGCGCAACCTCCGCCTGCACGAGCCACTCGAATGTGCGAACGGACTCCTCAAGATACGTGATCGCGGACGCCCACTGTGCTTCCTGCCCATCGAGTTCGCCCAGTTTGAACAGAGCGACGGCCAAGTCACACCGGTATTGCTGCGTCGGGTCGGTGCGGAAGATCTCACGACGGATCGCGAGGGATTCGGTGAAGGTCGTGCGGGCCATGGTGCGATCGCCGAAGTCTCGATGCTGATTCCCGACTTTGTTCAGGCATACCGCCAGGTCGCGGAGGGCTTCGATATTGTCCTGGTCGGCGGTCGACAGGTTACGAGTGATCTGGAGCGCGGCGGAGAAGGCATCGAACGCGGCGCGGTGCTGGCGCTGGGCTTCGTCGGCTCGCGCGGCAAATCGGGGGTCGGCCTTGGCGAGGGCGGCGTTGGTCTGGGCGCTGTGCATCAACGCGTTGCCGATGTTGTGCTCCGCGAGGTACAGGTCTCGCTTCAGCACCGCGCTGGTCGGGCTGACGGCCAGACGCTCAACAAACGCTTCTTTGGCATCCATAGCGAGCCGATTGGCTTCATCGAAGTAACCGATCGCCAGCCCGGCCTTGGCGGCGGCATCGTCCAACTGACCGGCTTTGATCAGCCGGTCGGCGGCCCGCTGGTGCGTGCGGCCGAACTCGATCCGGGCCATCGCGTTCTTGTCGAAGATCACGCCGAGCGATCGGGCCGGTGCCTCGTCCGTTGGTACCTCGGTGGTGCGCCGGCGCCAGTGGGCTTCGGCGGCGTCGTAGTGCTGCTGGGCGGCCGCGGCGAGGTCGGCGGACTTGGTCGCGTCCGGCTCGCGCCGGGCGAGGATGAACGTGATATCACCGAGCGCCTGGGCAACGCCCATCCTCGCGTCTTCCAAACGCTTGCGGTCGGGGTCGGGGATCGAGTCCGACGGCGCGAGCGCGGCGTCCAGATACAAGGCGGATTGCTGATAATCAGCGAGGGCATCGGCGTATGTGCCCGCGGCGAGTTTACTGTCACCACGCCGGCGCACGGCGCGGGCGGCGTACTCCAGCAAGGCGGGGTCGTTCGGGTGCGCCGCGAGGAGTTGAAGCCGGATCCGAGCCGCCTCGGCGTAGTTTTCCGCCCCTTGCAGCGTGACGCCTTCCTTGCGGATGCGTGGCAGGTACAACCCCGCGCGGAGGTCGCCCATCAGTTCGTGCGCCTCGGCGAGTTCGCTGAGGTACGCCGGATCGTCCTTGAGTTGGTCGCGCAGGGTCTCCAGGTACGCCTGCGCGTTGCCTAGCAGCAGTTCGCGGGTCTTGGTCGCCCCCACGAGGTTGCGGATGAGCAGGTTCGACTCGACGAGGCCGGTTCGGATCAGGTCGCGCCCGGCCCGCGTGCGCACGTCGTAGAGCCGGCGCACCGCGCTGGCGGCTTCCTCGGCCTTGATCTTCTCCGCCAGCGCGGTTTCACGCTCGGCGACCGCGGTTTCTCGTTCTGTTGCCAGCCGGCTCATCCGCTGCCCGCTGAAGTACGCGTACCCCGCGAACAACACCACGACGCCCAGCCCAGCCGCGAGCGAGCCGAAGAAGAACTTGTGCCGCCGGACGGTCTTGCGGACGAGGTACCAACCGCTCTCGCGCATCGCCTCGATCGGTTCGCCGGCCAGGTACCGGCGGATGTCCTTGGCGAGTTCCCCCGCCGACTGGTACCGCCGGTCTCGCTCCTTCTGGAGCGTCTTGAGCACGATCGTTTCGACCTCGTCATTGATCTGCTTGCGGACCGTGCTGGGTCGGGCCGGCTCGGCACGCAGGATGTTGTCCATCACGTCGCGCATGTTCCCGATGACCTGGTACGGGAACCGCCCGCCGGTGAGCAACTGATAGAGCACGACACCCAGCGAGTAGACGTCCGAGCGGATATCGATTTTCGATGGGGAGCCTTCGGCCTGTTCGGGGCTGGCCCAGGGGAGCGACCCGATGAACTGCCCGGTCATGGACATCATCTGAAGGTGCTCGGCCTCCTGCATCGTCTCGCCCGTGACGATCTTGGCAAGCCCGAAGTCCAGCACATGCGGCTCGCCGTTGTGATCCACGCGGATGTTCGAGGGCTTAAGGTCGCGGTGGGTGATCCCTTTGAGGTGAGCCGCGTTGACCGCCTCGCAGATCTTCAGGAACAGCGCGAGGGTTTCCTGGATCGGGCGCGACGCGGACTTGGCCAGGAAGCCGTCGAGCGTCTGCCCGGAAACGTAGTCCATGACGTAGAAGCATTGCTTGCCGTGGGACTCACTCGTGATCCCGCTGTCGAGGATGGAGACGATGTTGGGGTGTTCGAGTTGGGCGAGGATGGCGACCTCGCGCTCGAAGCGGGTGCGCCCCTTGGACCCGCCGAACGGACCCATGTGCAGCACCTTGATGGCGACCTTGCGTGTGGTGGCCTTCTGCACGGCCTGGTAAACGACCCCCTGCCCGCCACGGTGGATCTCGCGGACGACCTCGTACCCAGGAAAAGCGTCCGCGGGCGGGAGTAGGTCTTCGTGGATCGGAGCCTTGCTCCGCGGCTGCGCGGCACGGAGCGCGCCCTCGATCAGTTCCCGATCGGACTTCTTGCTCCCGCTCCCCCCCACCCCCCCGATCCCCCCGACTCCTCCTAGCCCACCCGTTCCCGCATTCCCGGCATCGCCGTTGCCCGTGTCGCCGTTCCCTCCACTTGGCCCGGTGCCGCTGCCGCCCGCCCCGCCGGGGAACGGGTTCGTGGGCACATCGCTCGGCGACATGTCGTCGGGTGGTGGGGAAGAGGGGGGGGGCACAGGCGGTCCTTTGGGATGATGGTACCAACACCAGAACGCAAGAACGCACCGCCCACTCACGCGCCCGTTTGGCCCCCCGTAGTGCGAGTTTACAACACGCACACGGCAG
>JBGSIF010000011.1:0-4224 GCA_041742635.1 Phycisphaerales bacterium | reverse complement strand
CCGCAGGGCGATCTTCGAGTACATTGAGATGTTCTACAATCGCACCCGTCTGCACGCCGCCCTGGACTACCTCAGCCCCGTCCAGTTCGAGAATCGCCAAGTCGCCTGATGTCTGTCAACGGAGAGTGGGTCAGGTCAGTCCCAGGATCGAGGTCGGTTCGTGCACCTAGCCGCCAGGTTCTGGGTGCGGTCCTGAAAGACACACAAGTCTTGGACAAAGGAAAGGCGGGAAGATGGGGAGTTTCGCGGCGATGCGCCGGATGATCTACAATAAATCATTTGGGGCGGAAGCGAAACGAGCATCAAGGGGGCAGCCGAGGAAAGGTGGGCGTGACGCGGAGTGAGTGAGTGAGTGAGTGAGTGAGTGAGGAAGGGACGGGCCGTAAAAGAATAGACCGTGGTGACGGAGGGATGAGCGAGTGCAAGGGTGCGGGTTTCGATGTGGGGAGGAGTTGAATGTAAAGGGCGTGGGGAGGCACCGGCTGAGAGGCCTGTTAATGAGGAGGCTGTTACCGATGATTTGTGAAAGCAAAGTCGCGGGCACCTGGCGGCGGGGTGTGGTGTCGGTTGCGTTTGTGGTTGGCATGATGGTGTGCGTGTGGGGGAGTGCAAGGGCGGTGGTGATTCCACCTGGGGGGGGGCCAACGCCGCTGGCGGGGTCACCCGGATTTGTGGCGGGGACGGTGATTGAGGACACGACGACGCCGTTCACGATCTATGTGTCAGGGACGTCGGGGCCGGTGTTATTTCAGGGGGCGCTACAGCACCGAGTGGTGCGGTTGGCGTCGGGGGATCTGGCGTTCGGGTATAGGATCCGGGACACGGTCGGGGGGTTCAACGGAAACGCGCGGTATGTGAACGCTGGGGGCTTTGCGAGTTTTGGAGGGTCGATCATAACGGATTGCGACTGGGATCCGACGAGCATCGGGGATCGGTCGCCGCAGTTTGGATCAAGGAGTGCGGACGGGCAGGTGGTGCAGTTTGATTTCGGGACGGCGCTGTTCGCGGGGCCGCTGACGTCGCGGTTCATGTACGTGAAGACGAATGCGAGGAGTTACACCACCGGCGGCACGGTGCAGATCGTAACGAGTTCGGGGCAACTGACGACGGTGGGGACGTATCGGCCGGTGATCGACACGACGGCACCGATAGCGGAAATCACGTCGCCGGGTGCGCTGGCGTGCGTGTGCAATCCGGTGGAGTTCGTAGGGACGGCGCGGGATGCGGACGGTACGCCGATCACGTATACGCTGGTAGCGCAGCGGGCGAACGCGGTGGACGAGCCGATCACGATCGCGACAAGTTCATCGCCGGTGAACAATGGCGTGCTGGGGACGTGGAACACGAACCTGCGTCCGCAGGGGTACTACACGATCACGCTGACGGTGACGAATGCGGCTGGGTTGACGGCGACAGATACGACGTTCATATTTGTTGATCGGATTTTGATACGGCGGTGCTTCGTTCGCCGGTGAGCATGGGGATCTATGGGGGTGTGGTGTGCTTTGACGGGAGCGTTGGGGACTCGAACGGGCTGGGGTGCTTCGAGCGGTACGTGGTGCAGTACGCACCACTGCCGGCGGCGGCACCGTTTCTGGGAGTGGATCCGGCGATCGACGATTACCTGACGCCGGTGACGAACGATCCACTGGCGTCGTGGAACACCCGCTCGGGCGCGACAAGCGTACCGGACGGGAACTACCGCGTGCGAGTGTGGGGGTTCGACGAATGCGGGAACAACCGGGTGGACCTGAAGGACATCAGGATCGACAACACCGCGCCGATCGGAGTGATCAACACGCCGATTGAATGCGCGAATGTGTCGGGGAGAGTCGAGATCCGGGGGACGGCGACCGACGCGAACCTCGCGGGGTGGGTACTACAGTACATCGGCGGCGACGCGACGACGTGGGTGACGATCGCGTCGGGGAACTCGAACGCCGTAAACCGGGTGCTGGCGAACTGGGATACGTCTGAGCTGCGGGCGTGCGCGTATGTCGTGCGTCTGATCGTGTCGGATCGAGCGAGCGTGGACTGCGGGAGCGGGGCGAACCAGACCGAGTACGCGATCGGGCTCAACGTGGGGTGCCGCGGGGACTTCAATCGCGATGGGTTTGTGAATAGCCAAGACTACTTCGACTTCATCACGGCGTTGTTCTCTGGGTGCCAGTAAGCGAAGGGTGCGGTGGGTGTGCGGACTTTACCGGGCGTTGGGCGAAGAGCCGTCGCCCGGTTTTCGAAATGTGGAGCGGTGTAAGAGGTGGCGGCGGCAGATCGGAGAGGAGGGAGGTCGCCGGGACCGGGGGGCTACCCACGAGCGGTGAAGTGGTAGCCGTGGCTTGGACGCACGGCGTGTGGGGGTGAGGGGATGGGGAAAGTGCAATTTTGTTGCGTGAAGGGAGGGAAATGTGGTAGACTAACAAAGTGAAGAATGCGGTCGGCGAGAGTTCTTCTCCTCGGGATGTCGGTCGGGGTTCGTGTTGAAGACTGGCTCAAAGGAGGCAAACGATGTATACACGGATGATGTCGCGGCGGCGTTCGGCGTTGAGCGTGCAGCGCTCGGGGTTCACGTTGATCGAACTGCTTGTGGTGATAGCGATCATTGCGCTGTTGGTGGCGATCTTGCTGCCCGCGCTGGGAGAGGCACGGCGGACGGCGCGGTGTACGAAGAGTCTGGCGAACCTGCACAGCAATCACCATTACATGGCGATCTATTCGACGGACAACAAAGATTCGTTCGTGAATCCGTTCTCACGGGTCAGCCCGTGCGGAACGGGCGGGGCGAATCTGGATTGGGTGTGGACGACGAGGGCGACGTGCGCGTGGGGGTGGCCGTATGGGCTTGGGTTCGGGAGCAACTCGGGGACGGAGACGTATGGGTATCACTGGATCGCGCACACGTTTTTCAATGATGAGGAATCGCTGTCGCGGATCAACACGATCGTGGCGCCGGATGATCGGGAACTGGCGAACTGGTTCGTAAACAACCAGCCTGCGCAGACGGATTTTGAGTGGATCTTTCCGTCGTCGTACTGGTATCCGCCGGTGTTCTGGCAGGATCCGGCGCGGTTTGTGGGGAACACAAGGCCGAACGCCGCGCCGGGGAACAGGTATTACATCACGAGGAACAAGTTGTCGGACTGCACGTTTCCGAGTCTGAAGGTGCAGATCCACGAGGCGAAGGATTTCTGCGCGAAGAAGCAGCCGATGTGGGGAGAGCCGACGGCGAAGCCGGCGGTGGTGCGAGTGGATGGGAGCGCGCTGCAGGTGCGGATGGCGAATGTGATCAACGCGACGGCGAACATGACACTGCCAGCACCGTCGGGGACATGGAACCCGACGATGGCGGAGATGAACCGGTATGAGTATGGGCAGCCGCAGGGATTCTCGTGGACGTTCAACTTCCCGGCGTACTTCTGGGCGACGCGGGACGGGATACGCGGGCGAGACTTGATTGGGAACTGAACGAGCGGAACGGCTCGGAGCCGAGTGTGGTTTCAGCGGATAAGAGGGAGTGGAGTGTAACGGTCGCCGGGCGCGACGCCCGGTCCACTGCACTTGGTTCGGTGCGCCGCCGGGCGGGATGCCCGGGCCACAGCACGAGGCTGGGTTTTATTTTTTGGATGGGTGGGTGATGGCACCCGAGGCGACCTGCTCGCGGTATGGGCGGAACTGGTTGGTGTACCAATCGGTCCATTTGTTGTGGTCGAAGGCGAGGGCGCGGGTGTCGGGGCCGTGCCAGTTGGCGTTGGCGAGGCGTGTGAGGGGATAGTGAATGATGGTGCGGTAGGTGGTGACGACGGCGTCGCCGATGCTGAGGACGGTGCCTTCGTTGAGAACGCTGATGGTGGGGTCGAAGGCGACGGCGCTGTCGCCGACGACGGGGGTGAGGTCGCTGACGAAGGCTTGTTGTCGGCCGATCTGGATGAAAGCGAGCGCGCCGCCGCCGCGTTCGCCGAGGGCGACGGAGTTGCCGCCGGTGCGTTGGACTTGGAGGTTGATCATCTGAGGGATAGCCTCGATGAGGTTGAGGGATTCGGCGAGTTGAGCGGCGGCGCCGGCGGTGTCGTCGTCTTTTTGATTGAGGCCGACGGAGATGATCTTTTTGATTCGCCACGCAACGTCGGGGTCGAAGAGGGGATCGGTGGCGAGGTGTTTGGAAGATGGGGAGGCGGGAGTGGTGGCAGGCGAAGAAGGGGCAGGCTCCGCGGCGAGGGCACGCGT
>JBGSIF010000010.1:0-2360 GCA_041742635.1 Phycisphaerales bacterium | reverse complement strand
CCGCAGGGCGATCTTCGAGTACATTGAGATGTTCTACAATCGCACCCGTCTGCACGCCGCCCTGGACTACCTCAGCCCCGTCCAGTTCGAGAATCGCCAAGTCGCCTGATGTCTGTCAACGGAGAGTGGGTCAGGTCAGTCTTGTACGCTCGCACCGTACACGAAGATACCGAAGTCGCAGGCACAAACACGATGATTTCGAGGTTGCGCGCCGGTTGTGGTATGACAACGCAGTTGCCCATAGTCGTTTTCGATACGTGCGTGCTTATCGGGATGCTTACGCGAGATCCGCAATATGCCAGCGCGGGACAATACGACGCCGATCGAAAAGTCGGACAGTTGGTTATCGCTGTATCAGAAATCACAATCGCCGAGGCGTGCAAACTTACGTCTAAAAGTGGGCAGTATCAGCACGAGGCTGTTGCGAAGTATTTCGACGACACGACCAGCACACGTCGGTTTCGCCCCGCGTACCGCTGGGCTGGCACTTTTGCGCAAACCCAGGACGGCCTGCCCTATATTGGTGAACATCCCCGGTGGCCGGGCGTGTGGTTTGCACTGGGCTACGGAGGAAATGGGATTACGTTTAGTGTGCTTGCTGCAAAGATCATCACGGCCGCGGTGAGCGGTACGCCCCACCCTGCTGCAAGATTGTTCAGATTCGACCGTGAACGACCTCGTTGAAGGCGGTGGCGGAACCGAATGGAGTTGGCCGACTCGATGTGCCGTCGGGCAGCGACGTTGATGCCGGTTGCGGTTGGTCGCCGTGTTTCCCGGACATTCAGCTCGCCGTTCGTCATGCGCATCACCCTTCAAGGACGCCGGGTGGTGGCAGTGGCGAATCGCTGGCTTCGGTTGCTATGCCGCCTGCTTGTCACAGCCGCTCCGGGTCCAGCGGCCCGCACTCGCCGTTCTGATCCGCGCGGAGGACTTCGTCAACCAAGCCGCGAGCCGCTTCGGCGTGTGCTTCGGTCGTGGCGGACTAGCGTTCGTCCTCGGTGAGTTCATGCAGCAGAAACTCCGCGAGGCGATCCTGCTCTTGCTCCGGCACGGCACGCAAACGGTCGATCGCTTGTTCCATCAGGCGTGTCATGCAAATGAATAGGCACCTGATTAGGTGATGAGATGCCGCGCATTGTGGGTGGGTGTGACCGGATTTGTTTGCGCGAGTATTCGAACGCCAGTGGTACGGGCGTCCCGCCCGTTGGGGCGGGTTCCAGAGCCGGGCGGGACGCCCGGTCCACTGCATGCTCTGCAAACGAATCCGGTCACACCCTTGTGGGTTGCCGACGTGCCGCTCGGCCGAGAGTCCATCGCGCGGCGGTGCAACAATGCCACGGCAACCATACGGGAACCACCATGCAACTCGGCGAACTCATCTCGGGGCTTGATGTGCGGGCGATCGGCGCGGCGGGAGCGGGGGGCGGTGCCCCCGCGCTCAACGTGCGGATTTGTGATCTCACCGAGGACAGCCGGACGGTGATGCCGGGGTCGCTCTATGTGGCACGCAAGGGGGAGAAGTCCGATGGGCGGGCGTTTATCGCGGCGGCCGTGAAGGCCGGGGCGGTGGCGGTGCTAATCGAAGCAGCGGAGGATGTGCCGGGGTTGCTCGCGGGCGCTGGGATCGGTGGGTGGTTGGGCCGGCCCGACGGGGGGCGTCGGACGTGCGGCTCGGATAGCCGCGAGGCAGGGGAAACGGCCCAGAGGTCCGCTGCACCAGATATTGCCCGGAAGTCGGTTTTGCCAACGGCGGCGGGCGAGTTGGAAACTCGCACCACGGTGCTTGTCACGCCGAACTTGCCGCTCGCGCTCTCGCACCTGGGCGAGCGGTTCTATGGCGAGCCGTCTTCCCAACTCGCCGTCATCGGCGTCACGGGCACCAATGGCAAAACCACCACGACGTACCTGATCCATCAGATGCTCAACGCGATGGGTGTGCGCTGCGGGCTGATTGGGACGGTAGTGATCGACGACGGCGTCGAGGTCGCGCCCGCTTCGATGACGACGCCGCCCGCGCTGGAACTGAGCCGGACGCTGGCGCGGATGCTCGAGGCCGGGTGCAGGGCGGTCGTGCTGGAGGTGTCGAGCCATTCGCTGCATCAGCACCGCGTCGCGGCGGTAAAGTTCGACGTGGGCGTGTTCACGAACCTCACCGGCGACCACCTGGATTACCACAAGACCATGGACGCATACGCGGACGCGAAGGCGATGCTCTTCAAGATGTTGCCGGGGTGGGAGAACGGCAAAGGGGGGACGGCGATCGTGAACGGCGATGATCCGGCGAGCGAGCGGATGCTGCGGGGTTGCAACGCGCGGGTATGGCGAACGTGTGTGCGGCGGGAAGGCTCATCGACCGCGGC
>JBGSIF010000009.1:0-22307 GCA_041742635.1 Phycisphaerales bacterium | reverse complement strand
GCCCGACCGCACGACCGCGGCGGACGCGGTCGGGGTGCTGAAAAAGTTCGGGATCGATCATGAGTTCCATCGTGTTGTTGACGTGCTGGAACGATCTCAACCGGTGCAGAAGATCCAACCCGACCGGGCCGCATCTGACTGGGTGCGGACGACGATCGTTGGGAACAACGCGCTGGCTGTTGCGGCCGCGTCGGGCACGGCGGCAAGGATTGGCTTCGATGTCGTGCGTGTCGAAGCCGCCGTGGAAGGCGAAGCACGCGATGCGGGGCAGTGGCTCGTGGCATTGATGCGGGAGTTTCGGCGCACGATGGTGCGCCCGCTCGCACTCGTGGCGGGCGGCGAAACCACGGTTCGGGTGCGGGGCGACGGCGTTGGCGGACGGAATCAGGAACTCGTGCTTGCCGCCGCGATCGAAATAATCGACATCGAGCGCGTCGTCGTCGGCTCGTTCGGGACCGACGGCGTGGATGGGCCGACAGACGCGGCGGGCGCGTGGGCAACTGGCGGTGCCGCCGGGTCGTGCGCACACGCACGTTCACTCGGTATCGACGAGAAGAAATCGCTCGACAACAACGACAGCCATCAGTTCTTCCAGGCAATCGGCAGTCTTATCCGCGCAGGGCCGACCGGCACGAACGTGAACGACGTGATGATCGGCCTGTTATATCCGAGTTGACGGCGATCATCGGCGCTGTACACCCGCGGGCTTGTAGCGGTAGTACACCTCGAGGCTCAGCGTGCAGATCGCTGTTTGATACACACGCCCGCCAAGACGCGACCAGGGGTCTTGCGGATCCCAACTGCCTGCGGCGGGGCCGGTTTGATGCTGATTCTCCAATAATGCCGGCACGAGCGCCTCGTTCCAATGCTTCCAAGCATCGCCCTGGTGCTGGAAGAGTGCGAGCGTCGCGTAGTACCAGTAGTACGTCTGTGCGTCGCCGGTGTCGGACGCACGAGCGTCACGATCGACGGCTTGGCCCCTCCATCGCGGAAGGGTTTGCAAGATGAACTCGGCAGACTGCTGCATCGCGCGGGTATCTTCGGTGCTGACCAATAGTTGACGCACGAACATCGCCTCGGCCGTCATCGCGGGGGACGGAGCCTCGCCGCGACGGTACGAATAGCGACCCGGACGGCTTGCATCCGCGACGTAATCAAGCCAAGCGCGAGCGGCGTCGAACGTCGCGCCGGACACTTCGATCCCCGCGCGGCGCGCACTCTCCATCGCCATCACTTGCCATCCCAGGACCGACGTATTGTCCGCGTCGGCCTTGGAATCGAGGTCGCCAGAGCGGGCACGGCGAACACGCGACTGCCAGTTGCTTTCCAGGAACGCGACCGCGCGTCGCGTCGGCACAATCAGTTTGGGATCTCGCGTCATCGCGAGTGCTTCACAGAGTGCGACGGTACCCACGGTCTGGCTGTACATCGTCTCACCCCGACGCAGGTCGCCGGTGGGTTCCTGACGCGCCACAAGCCAATCGATGGCTCGCGCGACATTCGCTTGGTATGGGCTATCGCCGATCGGCGTGTGCCCGGCGCCCAAAAAACAGAGCAGCACAATGCCCGTCATCGCACCGTCGGACTCGAACTCAGCGGGATCAGTGCACTTGCCGCAGCGGTCGTCGAACTGCTTCCCGCTCCACCGCCCGTCGGGGTGCTGATGGGTGATAAACCAGTCCAGTGCCATGCCCACGGCCTTCTCCGTCTGCTTGCTCCCGCCCATTTGTTCCAGCACTTCGGCGCGTACCTCGGGGTCGCGCTGCTCGAACGTTTCTTTGGGCTGCACCGGTGCTTCTTCCGGTGGCAAGCGCGCGGCATTCGCGGCGGCGGGCGCGGCTGCCAACGCATAGGCAAGCCCTTCAGGCAGATTCAACCCTGAAGCAGTCGATCCAGATGGGTTCGAATCTGGCGCGATGCTAGGGATCGCGGTCGCCACTACCGACGGCTTGACCACCGAAACCGACGGCAGTAATCGATCGGTGGGTGCATTGGCGGCTACGCCGATGCTTGATTCGTTCACAAATACGATGGGCGCCGGCGGTAGACTCGACGGTTCGGTGCTTCGTCTCATCGCTTCGTCTGAAGATGCTTCGAGTGACGGCTCGGCGGCGTCCGTGACGACAGACGATGGCACGGGGACCGCATATCGAGCGTGCTTCGTTGGCGAGGCAAGCGCCGATGCGTTCAGATCGATGGGTCGCGTGGTGTTCGAAGTAGGCGAAGACGATACGGGGGTCTCCGTGGAGATCTGCACGGCGATGGATGAACGAGCCGAACGCGCACCGTTATCCGTGGGCCGTGCGCTGGTGATGACAAGGCCGTTTGCCCGCGTGGCCGCTAAGTCGATGAGTAGTGGCTGTGTGCTCGGTCCGGTCGCCGCAGGCTCGCGCGGCTCTAGAGTCGGCTCAGCGGCCATCGGCAACGATGGATCAATCGCGCCCGGAAGCGCCACGTTCGTGGAAATAGGTTCTGGCGCGAGCGACGGGCTATCGATTCGTGTGTCATCTTTCGTTAGAAGAGTGGATGTTCGAGGCGGCGCGCCGCCGCGGTCGTTGATCGGCACGCCTGCACTTGGAGTCGTCGGTATCGCCGGGGACTTCGTGAGTATGGCCGGTGATTGAGCCGGAATCGAACCAATTTCGAATCTCGCGGACACGGCGTGTTCGTCCTCGGATTGGAATACCGCGGCGGATGGCTCGCGTGTAGGTGCTTCGGGCGAGGAAGCGATGGGTAACGACGCGCTGATCAGGGTGGGTATCACTCGCGGTGCGAATGGATCGGATGCCGCCTGAGATGTCGAAACCTCATGCACGCTTCGCTGCATGATTGGCGACGGGTCGATCGTCACGCGAGTGTCGGACGATTCAGGAACGGGGGCCTGTTCCGGCTCCGGGGTTTGGATTGACGCGACCGCTGGTTCCGCTCCCGCAGCAAATGATGGTGAGGGATCGAGCGCTGGCGGGTCGATTGTGAGTGATGATGCGAGGTCATCACTGATAAACGCACCGCGGATCTGTGCCGCGGCGTCGCTCGCCGGGCCGGTCGATGCGAGGATCACTCGCGCGCCGCCGGACTGTGCGATGTAGTCACTGATCTCGTTACCCACACGCCACAGTGCTAATGCACCGGCGATGAGCATGTGGAGCGCAAGCGACAACAGCAGGCACTGGGCCAGGAGCCCGAGTTGACCGAACCGTTTTCTCCATGCGGCATCGCGCAGCAACCGCGAGAGCAGGTAGAACAGCATCGCCAACAGCAGGAGCAGCAGTAACCATGGCCAGAGTCCACTGAGCAGGTCGGTGAATCCCGAGGTGTTCACGGCATCGTGATCGATGTACACCTCGCGCGACACTGAGCCGTAGAGCTGATAGAGGTGCGGCTCGGTCGTGGATCGATTGGTGCTGAAGAACAGACGGAAGCCGTCGGCGCTCAGAGCCGGGTCCATATCGTCCGCACTGGAGTTGATCGCAGGGCCAAGGTTCTCGACCGGGCCGAAGCCGGTCCTCGTCAGGCGCGTTCTGAAGAGGTCGAACCCACCAAGACTGCCGGCACGGTCGGAAGCGAAGTACAGAAAGTCACCTGCGGGGGCGACGGCGGGCGCGCCCTCGTCGGCGATAGTGCTGAGCGGTGCGATACGTCGCGCCATGCCCGGCTCCGCGAGTTCGCTCAGCAAGCCGCCTTCACCGTCGAACTGTTGAGCGGAAGTGAACTCGATGCTCGACTCGAAGAGGTCGTAATCATGGCGAGAACGGTGCTCGCGCATCGTCGCACTCCAGGCATCACGTGGGGGCACAGGATCGCCGGGGCGAGGGCGATCAGACGCGAAGAAGAGTCGCACGCCGTCGGGCGACACGGCGGGGCCATACTCGTTGTGCGTGGTATTAACGGTCGGCCCGAGATTGATCGGCGTCTGCCAGAGAGCGTCGCCGTCAGACGGATCAACGGCGCGGCGAGCGACCCAGAGGTCGTAACCCCCGAGGCCGCCGGATCGGTCGGAGTAGAAATACAGCCGCGCGCCGTCGCGGGAGAGTTCCGGCCCAAGTTCGTCGGCGGTCGAGTTGATCGAATCGATCGGGACCGCCGCAGACCACCCGGCGTGTGAGAAATGTGAGATATACAGATCGGCGTTACTGCCGGGCTTGCCGCGAACGAAGATCATCATCGTGCCGTCGGCGCTCACGCGTGGTTCGTACTCGTCGGTGGTTGCAACGCCAGACGCACGTTGTGCGATTGGAACGGAGCCGGCTGGCTCCCACAGTATCGATCGAAGCGGGGCACCCCGCTTCGGCTCGCGGATGCTCGCTCCATCGGTGTAGACCGCCGCACCCGCGCCGGCGCTCGACGCGATCAACACTCCAAGAGTGATCAGGATCATCGCGGCCGATACGACACATGCAAACACAAACCGAGAGCGGGCAAGGCCAACGCGAGGGCCGCGCAACTGCGAAGGGTGCCGCTCGCGTCGATTGCGTGATGTGGGCGAAGCGTCGTTCATACTTGTGCCTTGGGCAGGGCGACTTCGGATGTGGTGCGGTGCAACGCAGCACCGAGTAGCCGAAGTGCGGCGTGTTCATCGCAGCGGAATCGTCTCAAGGTACGGTTCATTCACACCAGCACCTTTGCAGATGTCCAGCGTGCGGGCGATGTGTTCATACGCCGCCGATCGGTCGCCCCGCACGCTGACTTTCTGCCCAGGATTGGCGCTCGCGGCAGCGCGGATCATGCCCGCGAGTTCGCTGGCATCAATGACACGACCGGCGATGATCGTCTGCCCCTGTGCATCGATATTGATGACGATCTCTCGTAGTGCGGCGGAGATCGGCCCGGACGCCGCCGCCGCGGGCAGCGCGATCTTCATCTCCCGCTCCGTCTGTTGGAACGTCGTCGCGGCGAGAAAGAAGATCAACAGCAAAAACACCATGTCGATCACCGGAGTCAGGTCCACACCAACATCCACGGTTGCGCTGTCTTTGACAAGTATCATCGTGCGGCTCCGCGTTCCGTCTCAATGTGACGCGACCAGTTCGGCAGTGGATACGAGTACCGCGCCATTCGGCGACGTAACCGATACACGCGACGACGACGCGAGCGGCTCGCCACTGAACGACGACGACGTAGACGACGACATCAACTCGACGGGCGACACTCGACGGGCGTCGAGTGTGCGCTCCTCAACGAGCGCGATGCACGCCGCGTCCATTTCAAGCACGAGCCGTTCGATCTTTGACCCGATGAAGTGGTACAGGATCAGCGTTGGAATCGCCACGATCAGCCCGGCGGCGGTCGTGATCATCGCTTCGTAAATCCCACCCGCAAGCATCTCGGTCTTGCCCAGTGCCTCACCGGACGTCGCCACCGTCTGAAATGCTTTGATCATCCCGAAGATCGTGCCCAGAAGCCCGAGCAGCGGCGACACCGAAGCGATCACCGAAAGCCCACGCACATGCTTACGCAAACCCATCGCCTCGCGATGCCCCGTTTCCGTTACATACTTCTCAACATCGGCAACGGGTCGATCCCATCGTGTCAATGCCGCTTCACAAACCCGAGCGATCGGGCTGGGACGCGCGTGGCAGAGCGAGATGGCCTTGGCGGTGTCGCCGGGAGTGAGTTCGAGTGCGCCCTTGATTTCATTAGCGAACCCGGGCGGGATGACCTTCTCACGCCGTAGTGAGAACAGACGCTCGGCACTGAGTGCCATCGCTACGAGCGAGCACGCGGCGATGGGGATCATCAGGATGCCGCCTTTGACCGCGAAATCCCACACCGAATCGATGCCCCCAGTTGCCGCCGCGCCGGCTTGTGCCAGTTGCAACGATGCCGCACTCTTCAGATCGATCACAAGTAGTACATTCATTGGTATTCCAGTTGACATGTCATAGAACAAACATCATGCGACGCCCCACATTACCCACGCGCGTCCGAACGCTGGCGCCGAAACTATTTTCGTGCTCCTTCTTGGCTGCTACGCCCGGCCCCGGGCAACGGTGCTGGCACATATGCCTGCAATCGCTCACGGCTGAGCAACGCCCAGTTTGTATCCGGGTAGCGCTTGACGACTTGCTCGAACTGACGCTTCGCGTCGTCCCGCTTGTCTAAGTCGTGGAAGCACCGCCCGGCTTCGTAGAGCGCCGCCGCGCTCCATTCCGGGTACGCAAACAAAATATCAACCTTCAGGAGTTCTCGCACGGCTTCGTCGTGCCTCTTCATAGCAAAGTAGCACTCACCGATCTGGAACTGCGCTCGGGCCGCGGTTGATCCCTTGTGCGTGTTCACAACCTCGCTATACGCCTGGATCGCGACGTCGTGCCGCCCCTGGTTCTCACGCGCCCAGCCGATCCCAAACCGTGCCTGGAACGCGAGTGCATCTTCCTCAAACGATGCCAGGAAGCGTGCAAACGCCTCCTCGCTCTCGGTCCACATCTGCGCCGCGGCACACGCTTCGCCCAAACGCAAGAGCGCCGGCCCGAGAATCTCGGCAGACGGTGAGGCCGCGACCACACGGCGCAACCGCTCCGCCGCATCTTGCGGCTTGTTCGATTTCAGGTACGCTTCGGCGAGCAACATCGCCGCGGTGATATGCGACGGACTCACCGGATACTCCGACACGAATCGATCAAGCGTCGAAGCGGCCCGCGCAAACCGGCCCAAACGAACTTCGCAGACACCCCGCAGGTACATCGCTTGCCCCGCCATCACACTCACGGCATCGTCCGCGTCATTTGCTTTGAGTTCATCCAACACGCGAAGTGCCTCGTCGTACTTCTTACCCGCTACGTACAGCCGCGCGAGTTCGATACGCGTGTGCGCCGCGATCGCCTCCCCCGGCTGCCGCAGAAGCAGTTCGGTACAGGCAGTAACTGCATCATCAGCGCGACCGAGCACGCTCAGCGTCCATGCACGCTCGTACGCGATCGAATCTCGCATCGCAGCGGGCAACGAGGCGCCGTGCGAGAGCACGCTATCGAGTTCAACGAGCGCTTTCTCTGGCTCACCGAGCCGGGAGAGCGCGATGCCGCGCAAACCGCGTGCCTCCATCGCTCGTGGGTGATCGAGATTCGATTCCACGAAGCCGCCGAGCGCACGCTCGGCATTCTCATACGCCCCGGCACTGAGCGCCGCCGCGCCTTGCTCGAGCACTAGTTCGCCCGCGAGTAGCGGATCATCCGCGAGCGCGGCGGCCTGTTCATACATCGCCGCGGCATCCGCACTCCGCCCATGCTTCGTGGCGATCGCCGCTAGGTACCGCGCCGAGTGAACTCGGTAGTCTTCCTGCACCACGCCCACGGCGGTACCGGGCTTGGAACGTTCGCCCTCTTCTGCCGGTGGCGACACACGCAGCACTGCCTCGAACACCTCTTTGGCATCGTCGAGTTTGCCCATCGCGTACAGCGCCTGCCCAAGTTCAAACCTCGCTTGCGGCACGTATGCACTCTCACCGCATTGCTCGATGAAACGCGCGAAACTCGCCGCGGCCTCATCGGGCTTGCCCATGCGTTGCTGTACCAATCCGAGTTTGAGCAGCGGCACTTCGAGTTCCGCGGCGTCCGAACCATTCACACGAACAAGGTCCGAGAGCCACTTCGCCGCTTCTTCCCAGCGTGATTGAGCGAAGCACGTATCGGCGAGAGCGCCGATGACCGCTCGTCTTACCTCCGGCATCAGCCCATCGCTCTCCGCACCGACTGCTTGCAGCAACAACGGCTCTGCCTCGTTCACTCGTTCGAGTTTCATCAGCGACAACCCGCGGCGCGCAACCGCGTGCGGACCCTGAGTATGTGCAGGATGCCGAGCGATGAAGCCCGCGTATGCCTGTTCGGCGCTCGCGTATTGGCCGAGCAGGTATTGACTCTCGGCGAGCGTCAACTCCATCCCCGCGCCGGTTTCCTTTTGCACGGCGTGCGAGAGATACTCACGGCAAGCACCCGCGGCCTTTTCATACGCCCCGCGCCGGTACTCGACCGACGCGATCACACTCAGCGAATCGAGCGAAAGCGGATGCGTAGGGTAATCGCGCCGGAGTTTCGTGTACTCATCAATCGCGCGGTCGGGTTGCTCGACTGCCAGAAGCTCGCCGGCCAAGTCATACCGCATGTCGGGCGCAAGCGGACTGATCGGGAACTCAAGAATGGCGCGGCTCAGCCGAGTCACCGCTGCCAAGTGCTCGCCCGATTCGGCCTCGCACCGAGCGGCCCAGAACGCCGCGTCGTCTCGGAGCGACTCAGGAAAACCGCCCGTTTGGACATCAAGCAACTTCTTGGCATCGCGCGGCTGCTTCTCTTCAAGGTACACTCGTGCCCGTTCGATCCGCCCCAGGTGTGCCGCGCTGTGGGACGCGTGCCGATCCAGCAGTTGATCGAGTGCGATCACCGCGCCGCGCCGGTCCCCCGCTTCCCGCCGTAGTTGACCGACACCGAGCAGCGCCTCGGCCGCGACCGAAGTTTCCGCAGACTGCGCCGCCGCTTCGTACAGCGCCAGCGCCGCCGTGCGTTCACCGATCCGCGACCGACACTGTGCCTCGATCAGCGTTGCCTGCGCTGCGTATGGCCCGGCCGGGGCGAGTTCCCGCAGCGAGCGCATCCGCGCCGATGCCGCCGCGTACTCGTTTCGCCCTGCTTCGCACAACGCCAAGAACAACTCGGCCCGAGGGCGGGACTCACTCTTGGGCCATCGCACCACAAATCGTTCAAGTACATCCTGCGATGCCTTCAGTTGGCCTGCACGATACTGCGCCTCGCCGAGCATGAGTGCTGCGGGCTCTGCGGGCGCAGTGTCCGCGTGCTCCTTTACCACGCGCTCGTACCACTTCATCGCCGCTTCGTTCTCTCCCATAGCCGCGGCACACTGCCCACGCAGCAGCAATGCATCAGGCGCGAACTCGAATCCCTTGACCCCAACGACGCGCTCGAGCGACGCCGCCGCGTCGTCGTGCCGACCCATCTGCGTAAAACAAACACCCAGCGCGTAGTGAGCCGTTGCGGATTTGTCGTGTCCGGGGTTGTCTCTCAGAAACTTCTCGAACTCACCGGCGGCCAGTTCATGCAGCCCCCGGCTCAGCAATCCCGTACCCGCTCGGTACGCCGCGTCCGATCCCGGCTGCACCCCGGCGCCTATCGATCCACTCGCGCCGCACGTCATCACCCCAAGCATGACCGTGTACCACACCAGCAATGGTTGCCTTCGTTTCGGCATATCAGTTGAACTCCTTTACATTGCGTAGCCGACACTCTCCGACACTGACACATCGCGCGTGGCCACTTCTCACGATGGCACTTCGTGCTTGGGCCAGCGATCGCGGGGGAGGAAGGTGGAAGCGGGATCGAAAGCCCGTGAGGGCGGTTCCCAGTGGGTGGCCGAGCTCACGAGGGGTGATGGTCATTATGCCGCGGGTGCGTCGGCCTTCGCCGACGACGCCGCGTCTGCTCGAACTCAATATCTCATCAACGCGCCGCCGGTGCCACGGGAGCCACCGGTGGGATCGGGGCAACCGGTGCTACCGGCGCGATCGCGGGCACCGGCGGGGTCGGCGGCGCAATCGTCGGGAAGCCACGTGACCAGTCAACTGATGCCGGCCCCGGCGTACGAGAAGGACCGGCGAAGGCACCCGCACCGGGCGTCGGCGACATCGATGCCGCACCCATCCCGGGCATCGACCCCGCGCCCGTACCCACTTCGGTATCGTCGTCCATCGCGTCTTCGATATCGTCCAGCGCGTCTTCCAATTCATCCGCGGCTTGCCCGAGCGCGTCGGCCTCGGACTCGATCGCGTCGGCCTGTGACTCGACTTCGCCGGCTTGCGCTTCCATCACCGCCGCCTGCGCACGCAGTGCCTCCGCTTGCGCCAGCAGTTGCTGCTTCCGCGCTTCGTTGTTCTCCGCTTCCGCTCGCTCGGCCATCTCGTCGGCTCGCTCATTGAGAGACTCGGCTTGCGACCCGAGTTTCTCCGCTTTCGTCCTTGTCTTATCCGCCTTCTTCTCGGTTTCCTTCGCGCGTCGTTCCATCTCGCGGTGCTGACCGCGGATCTGGTCCGCCTTCGCCTTCAGTTCATCGGCACGGCGTGCGTTCTCCGACCGCGGTGCGGCAAGCGCTCGTCCTCCTCTGCCGCCCGGAGCACCCGCCGAACCTACTTTGGTCGAGTCCGGATTGATCAGTGCCACGAACGCGCGGAAAACACGGTGCTGCGAGTCGGTGCCATGAACCACGATCTTGTCAGGGTGCCGATCGATGAACACCGGCACATCGTCTCGCTCCATGAGCGCGATCATCGCGCGCAGTTTCCCTTCGGGCAGTCGATATTCCTGCGTGTGCGTTTCGCCGTCGGTCGAGATCACAAACGGGTCGCTCCCCGCGCCATGACCCGACCCGTGCTGCGCACCGAACAAGTTGTTGTCCTGGATCGCCGACCGGTATGCCTCGTCCGCTTGAACCGGCGCGATCGTCGCAAACGCTCGCTGTTGTTCCTGGTACGTCTTTGCGACCGCCTCGGCGTTCATCGCGCCACGCAGGGCGTCCGCCGTCGAGCGCCGCATCGTTTCCGCGAGCAGGGCATGTTCCGTCGCCGCGGCACCCCCGGCCCCGGTACCCCCTGGGTACCGCGCAATCGGAGCACGGGTGGTATTCACAGACGGCATCGTGCCCGCCGCACCGGTGCCAGTGCCGGAACGACGCTGGCCTTCGAGCCGCCGCAGTTGCTCTTCCAGCCGACGCAGCCGCTCTTCTAACCGGCGCATCGCGGCTTCATCGCCCCCGGCGCCGCCCATCATCGCTTCCAATGCTGGCGCTTCGCCGAAGAACGCTACTTCCGGCACGCCCGCCCCGACCGCCGCACTCAGCCCCTCCTCTTCGCAGGTCGTCTCGCAAGTGACTTCGCACTCCCCTTGAGCTCCCACGCCGGACGTGACGCCCAGCGACACCACCACCGGCACCTGTCCCGCCGATGTCACCACTTTCGCCACACGCGCTTTCGTGCCGCTCGCGGACTTGGCTTGCTCGTCCGGCGGGCACGCCAGCCCGGGCATCACGAACACCCCCGCCGCGAGCACTCCGAGTGCCAGACATGTACCCAGCGCCGATACCTTCGGCCTTGACTTCTGCGTCATCACCATGGTCAGTCTCCTTGCGAGCCGCTTGCTCCGATTCGACATCACGCCTAGCCCGACCGGCACACGCCGGCCCGGCACATTCAAGTACGACTTCGTTGCGATCAACGCCTCCGCGTACGCTCTTCGGCACCGCGGCATCAGGCTCGTTACCCACACGTCGCAACTCGCATCCGCCTCCTCACGCACCCGTCGGCACACCCACCACGCCACCGGGTGCCACCAGTACAACACCCGCACCATCGCCTCCACCCAGCACAGCCAGTGATCACGCCGCTTCAGGTGCGCCAGTTCGTGGCAGATCACCGCTCGCCGCGACGCTTCGTCCAGTTCGCCCCACAACTCCTCCGGCAGCACCAGTTTCGGGCTGATTCCGCACCAGATCATCGGCGACACCCGCTCCCGCACCATCACCGTCTCCGGGACGCGCCCAAGCCCGATCTCCGACGCCGATTGCCGAACCACATCCAGCACGGCTTCGTCGGCACGCACGCCGCGCCGCACCACGCGGTACAGCGTTACCGACCGCAGACACATCATCACCATCATCAGCACCGCCCCGCCGAGCCACACCGCCGACGGTATCGGCGGCATCCCGGCTATCGCGTCTCGAACGACCAGCCCTTGCGCCAGCCACACACCCACGACGGTCGTTCCCGTTTCTGCCGCCCCCACTCCCACTCCAAGTAGACCGGGCGTCACGCCCGGCTCCGTGGTTGCTGTTTCGCCGGGTGGGGCAACCGCTCCGCTCGACTCCCGTTCCGCCGAGTCAATCCAATGACTCACGCGCGGCGCGACCGGTGCCGTCGGCGCCTCGGCTATCGCGGCAGAATCCACTTCGACGCACGCCTCGCTCTCGCTCTCGTCCGACCGCGCCAGCACCGCTCCCGATTCCAACCCCGCAGGCAATCCCGACCACACACTCTCAGCGACGCCATCTCCACCCGCCGTTTCCTCCACAACCGGCGTCGCCAACCCCCCATCCGCCCGCGCCGACTCAACCAACGGCGACTCCACCTCTCCTCGCTCCACCACCACACTCTCCGATCCCACACCCTCATCCGCCGCGGCCACTGCCGCTGTCGGCTCCGCGGCCGGCCCCGTCATCCCCGCCGGTTCGACCCCCACTCCCGCCAGCCGCGACGTCTGGAACCAATCCACCCGCCACACCACCCCCGCGACCGCCGGCACTACAAAAGACACCAACGCCGCGGTCCACAACGCATGTTTCGTCGCCGGGCGGCACCGCCCGATCACACACGCCGCGCCAACTACCAGCGCGAGCGGGGGCGCTGCGAGCGCCCCGATCCACACCATCTGCATTGCCTGTGATCCCAGTTCCATGCGTGCTTCCTACGTCTGGGTACTTTCACCCCACCCCGCTCGATCCGATTTTGACCGCGTGTTCACTTGACGCGCGACACCCCTCGACCCGCCACAATCACGGTGACGATGCACGATCTTCGCTCTTTTTCTGTACCGAACGCCGAGTGCCGAACGCCTACTGCCTCTTTCTACTCAACCCGCCCTCTCGTGCCGTCGTCTTTATCAACGCCCTGATCAAGATCATCGATCATCGCTCGCAGCCGGGTGATCTCGTCGCTCGACAGCCGCTCGTTCTCGATCAGTTGCAGCACCATCGGCCCCGCGGCCCCATCGTACAACTGATCCAACAACGACCGCACCCGCGACCGCGTCACGTTATCCCGCGATACTTTCGATCGGTACACATACGCCTGCTCCCGCTTGTCGCTGCCGACATACCCCTTTTGCTCCAGCCGTGAAAGAAACGTCAGCACGGTCGTATACGCGACCTTCCGCCCTCGCTCGTGCAGTCGGGCCATCACGTCACGCACCGTCTGCGGCCCGCCGTCCCACAGCGCCCGCAGCACTGCTAGTTCCGCTTCACCAAGTTCGTAGTCTTGCTTTCCCATATCGGCTCCCCTCCTCCGGCTACTACACATGTCGTAGACGACTCTACTACATTCGTCGTAGTCCGTCAAGGGATATTGGGAACTTCCGCCACAAGTTGCATCCCATTCGAGTTTTTCTTCTTCACCTACCTTGCGCCCCCCCCCACTCCGATCCGCGCAGGGGTAACGGATTACCGCTGGCGGGGACAGCCGCAGAGCGCCCTTATCGACCCACACAGCCTCTCGGATCGTCACATCCATACCTACCGCGCCGTCCGGATCTCCGTCCGCCAAAGCACCAGCCACATTCCGCCGATCGCACCGTATTGTGATCGTTCCGCCCCCCCTCTCTCCAGCACACCTGCACCAACTCGCTCTGGCTCGCCACGCCGCACGTCGCTTGCGACGCACCGTCGCTGTCGCACGCGCCAGCGCATGGACCACCGGTGTCTTCGGAGGTATCACGCTCTTGGGCATCCTCTTCGGCGACCTCACCTCCCTCTTTCTCGGCACCGCTCTGATCATCGTCGGCGTTCGTGAAGCACGAGCCGCGCACCGCCTCGCGGCTTTCGACCGCTCCGCTCCACACACTCTCGCTTTCAATCAACTCGCCCTCGGCCTGATCATCGTTCTTTACGCTGCGATCCAAATCTGGTCCGCTGCAACCTCGAGCGGACTATCCGCTGCGAATCAACCCGTCGGCGATCCAAAGGTCGATGCCATCCTCGGCGACGTCGGCGACCTCACCCGCCGTATTTCCATCGCGTTCTACATCCTCGTCGCCGTCGGCGGCGGGTTGGCAACCATCCTCATGTCGCTGTATTACGCGCGCCGCCGACCCGTCATCGATCGGTTCATCGCCTCGAACGAGCCATGGGTGGTTCAGGTGCTGCGGACCGCCGCCTAGTTCTATGAAGAACGTACAAAAAACTACCAAGCATCGACGTGCTTGATTTATGGATATATGGATCGTATTATCATATATTGCCGCTCTTTGTGTTCTCGCGGCCACACTGGAGTTTGCCATGATCCATGAGACTTCCGGCGACCTGTTGCTTTCTACTTCACCCGTCATCGTCCACGGCGTCGCGCCCAACGACGACTTCCACTCAGGACTTGCCCTCCTGCTTAGAGAGCAGTTCCCCGCTATGTACAAAAACTTCCGCCACTATTGCCACGTCACTCACCCAAAAGCGGGAGAAATCTGGGCGTGGTCCGGAGTCGGCAGACTCGGGACCGTCACTATTGTTTCTCTTCTCACTCAGGACGGCGGGTACGAACACGGCGCCAAGCCGGGACCGGCTCACCTCGACTTCGTCAATCACGCGCTCAAACGGCTCCGTCATTGGATCGAAACCGAACGCCCCGCAAGCGTCGCCATGCCCAAACTCGCCACCGGAGTCGGCGGATTGGACTGGAAGCATGTCTTCCCGTTGATCAAACAACATCTCGGGGACTTGGAAGTCCCTGTGCATGTGTACGGCACCTACCACGCAGGCCAACAAGCCCACGAGCGAGCCGTACCCTCGGGTACTCCTCGAACACTCTAAGGTTCAGACCCCGGCTTCAGCGGTCGCCGGGGCCGTCTGCTTCTCACTGACCCGCTCGATCTTCGCGCCAAGATCACGCAGTCGTTCTTCCATTCGTTCGTACCCGCGATCCAGGTGGTACACCCGATTGACCGTCGTGGTGCCGTCCGCGGCAAGCCCGGCAAGCACAAGGCACGCACTAGCGCGAAGGTCGCTGGCCATGACCGGTGCGCCGTGGAGCCGGCGGACGCCGGAGATAATCGCGGTTGGGCCTTGACGGAAGATGCTCGCGCCCATCCGCCCCAGTTCGGCTACATGCAGGAACCGTTCCGGGTAAATCCGCTCGGTAATCACCGAGTTGCCATCGGCCAGGCACAGCAATGCCACAAACTGCGCCTGAAGATCCGTCGGGAAGCCGGGATGCGGCTGGGTTGTGATCTCGACCGGTTTGAGGTTCCGGCTGCACGTCACCCGCACTGTCGTTCGCACACCATCGTCCTTCATGCCCCCCTGATTCTGGGGGATCTGCGTGATAATCACACCAATCGCTTCCAGCCGATCAACGGCGGCGAGCAACGAATCGAGCGGGCAGTTGTCGAGCGTGATATCCCCGTTCGTAATGGCGGCGGCGCACATGTACGTCCACGCCTCGATCCGGTCGGGCATGACATGGTGCGACGCGCCGTGCAACGATTCAACACCCTCGATGATGATCCGGGGCGAACCGGCTCCCGATATCTTCGCGCCCATGCTCGTGAGTAGCCGAGCCACATCGACAATCTCCGGCTCGCAGGCGGCGGACTCGATGATCGTGGTCCCCTCGGCGAGCGTCGCCGCGGACATCACATTGGCGGTCCCGAGCACGGTCGAGCCGAACGGCCCGCCAAGGAAGATCCGGGCACCCTTCAATCGCCCCCCACCCGCACCACGCCCGCCGGGCACACGGGCGAAGATATCTCCCTCGGTGAGGGTGATCTCAGCCCCCAAGGCTCGCAAACCGCGGAGGTGCAGGTCCACCGGACGGTCGCCAATGGCGCACCCGCCGGGCATCGAGACGCGAGCAAATCCCCGCTTGGCGAGCATGGGTCCGAGAACGCAGATACTCGCACGCATCGTGCGCACAATTTCGTACCGGGCGTGCGAGAGCGATTCGTCTTCATTATGGAAACGGAGCGAACCGGCGGAAGGGGCCGCGAACGAGGGTGCCCGTCCCGAGACAGCACCCGCACCCGGCCGGTGGTCCATCCCTGCCGGCTCGACGCTGCAACCCAGTTCTTTGAGCAGCCCTTGCATGTTGGCGATATCGGCCAGGACCGGCACATCGTGCAACACGACCGGCTCGTCGGTGAGGAACGGACAGGCCATGAGGGGGAGGGCGGCGTTTTTGGACCCGTTGACACGGATACGCCCGCAGAGGCGCTGGCCGCCTTGTATGACAAATCGGTCCATAACGAGAGGCTCCGTCGAATGAGATGCGTTTCCGAATCGTAGTGCCGCGCGTCACGAACGATTCCGCGCGGCGTGTCCGGAAATACATCGGTCCGTCGGGCAGGAATAGCACACGGATTTCTCGGACTTCGCGCATCGCGCCGCACAACCCGCCGGGGCCGCGTAGACCATCGTCTGCACCCATCGCCGAACCCGTAAGCGGTAGCACAAGGGGCGATTGAATTGGACAATTGAACTCGGTCAGGAGCGATCCCGACCGGCGTCCCAGAGGTCGGGACGCATCAGGACCCAAGGCGCATGAAGCGCGAAAGGACAAGGTGTCACGATGAACATGAAACGGATCGTCCGAACGAGTGTCGGGGCGGCGGGCATCGCCGCGGCGGCGGGTACCATGGCGTTCATGCCCAGCGGGCAAGTCACCGGCGCACCCGAACCGTCGGATCCCTTCCGGCATATGCCGGCGACGATCCAGTTGACCGGGGTGGTCCGCGACTTCAAGGAGCGGACGGCACCGGGCGGTCACCCCGACTTCGAGCGCCAGCCGACGCGAGGGTTCGCGCACTACATGATGCAGGTCGCCGATGACCTGGACTCCGACGGAAAGCCCGTCTTCAACACCACCGGCCGCAAGGTGACGAGCAACTGGCGCGACTCGGCGGGGCGGAACAAGATCTCGCCTAAGGACTACGTTGCGGCCCGATCGGGCGATGTCGCGGGCGTCATGGAAGCCGTGGACGGCGGGGCGTTGACCAACGCCGCGAACTTCGGCAAGTGGTTCCGAGATGAGGCCGGCGTCAACCTCTCTCGCCCCCTGCCCATCACGATGGTCCGCCAGGCTAACACCAACATCTACACCTTCAACGACCGCAATGACGCGATGTACAGCGGGCGCGGGGGCTTCTTCCCCATCAACGGCGAGTTGTTCGGCAACTCGGGCGGTAGTACCCCCGACAAAAACTTCCACTTCACCTACGAACTCTCCACCTCGTTCGTCTACCGCCAGGGCGGCGGTCAGGTCTTCACGTTCACCGGTGACGACGACGTCTGGGTGTTCATCGGTGGGAAACTGGTCATCGATATCGGCGGCGTCCACTCCGCCATCAGCCAGACCGTCGAACTCGATAGGCTCACGCACCTGCGCGACGGGCAACGCTACGACCTGAAGTTCTTCTTCGCCGAGCGTCACCGCACGCAATCGAACTTCCGTATCGATACGACCATCAACCTCGAGAGCGCACAGTTGCCCACCACCGCGCCGCTGTACGACTAAACCATGCTTCGGCCCCAGACGGTCCTGAAGCCTACCAGGCGTCCTCCGCCTGCCGGTGCCCGGGTCACGACAGTGGCCCGGGCGCTTTGTCGTTCGGGGGGTTGTCATTGGCCCGGTTGTGCGAGCGCGGCTCTAGCAGCCGAAGCGCCTCGCCCACCAGGTAAAACGACCCTGTAATCGCTATCAGGTCGCCGCGGGTCGTCGCACGCGTCGCCAGTTGCAGCGCCTGCGGCAGCGATTCGGTGTGCTGGCTCATCTTCCCGGTCAGTTCCACGAACGCCCGGTGCAGGTCTTTCGGATCGGCGGCGCGAGCGTTCCCCGCCGCTCGGGTGAAGATCACCTTGTCCGCGCCCGTGGCGATCTGCTGGAGCATGCCGGGGACGTCCTTGTCGGCCGCGCATCCGAAGATCACGACCAGAGAGTCGTACCCGATGTGCGAACCGATCGCTTTCATCAGGCAGCGCGCCGACTCGGGATTATGCGCCCCGTCGAGCAGGATGCGGGGCGACTGCGACACGATCTGCATTCGCCCCTGTAGCCCTAGCCCTTCCAGCCCGCGTGCGATCTTCGCGTCATCAATCCGCATCCCCCGCTCGGCCAGCGTGTCCAGGATCGTCAGCGCCAGCCCGCAGTTGTCCGCCTGAAACTCTCCCAGCAGCGGCACGGCGATGTGCTCATAACTCGTCCGACGCCCGAACAGACTGACTCGCGTGCGTGGACCTGTGGGGGTGAGCGGCGCGGACGAGCAAGGGCGGGCCGAGTGCGCGAAGTCGATCGTCGATTCGCTCGAACCTCGGCCTCGCGCCGACACACCCGCGTCAAACCGCGTCGAAAACTCCACGTCCTGACCGACCACGGTCAGCGGCGTCCCGAGCGACGTAGCAACCTCTCGGAACACCGCTGCGACCGAAGGGGCGTGCGCGATCGTGACGGCGGGAATGCCCGGCTTGAAGATTCCCGCTTTCTCTCGCGCGATCAGTTCCACCGTCTGGCCCAGGATCTGTGTGTGATCCAGGCTGATCGAAGTCACCGCGCTGACCAGCGGGACGACGACGTTCGTGGAATCCAGCCGCCCACCCAGCCCGCATTCGATCACGGCGACGTCCACGGCTTGTTCGGCAAAGTGCTGGAACCCGATCGCCGTGGTGAGTTCAAAGAACGTCGGTTCGCCGGCGTCCGCGGGCAGTTCGCTCGCCGACCGACGCACGGTCGATGCGACCCGCGCGAAGTCTTCCCGTGAAATCAACTGGCGGTTGATCCGGATCCGCTCTCGCAGATCAACCAAGTGCGGCGATGTGTAGATCCCCACCGTGTACCCGCACGCCTCTAGACCCGCGGCGGTCATCTCGCACGTACTCCCCTTGCCTTTGGTCCCGGCCACATGCACGCAGCGGATGGATTCGTGTGGGCTGCCGAGCCGCGCGAGCAAGAGACGCATCCGGTCCAGTTTGAACATATCCGCCACAACGCGGGACGGACGCAGACGCTCGATATCAACCCGGCTGTACAGGTACGTGATCGCTTCTTCATACGACATCGGACCTGACACCGAGGCCGGCGAAGCACCGGCGTCGGTCGTCGCGTACGCTTCAGCATGAGGCTTGCGGCGTCTCGAAGCGGGTGAGGAAGTCTTGGGCATACGGCCTCGCGTGAATCGGGTGCTCGCTTGCGGCGAACCTCCCGTCGGATCCTGTGTTCGCGTCATCCGTGACCGACGATCTATTAGCGTAGGCGGGGCCTGCGTCCGCCTGAATCAGCGATGTAGCCCGCCGCATTGATGCACCGCGGCCGGCGATCCGCGCCGTGTTATAGGGCGAGCCGATGCGCGGTCACTTGTGCGGGCAAGTGCCCGCACGCGCTACGCTTCTTTCAAGCCGGGCACGACGGTGCCATTGTCCCCGGCATCCACACAATGTCCGACGGAATCATCCACAACCCCATCTCCCACACCCCCGAACTCTCGGCGGCCCCGATCCCACGGCCCGAGCCTGCACACGCCCCCAAACTGGCCAGCGAGTCGCTCGTGAAAGTACTCGATCAGCGCGTCCGCGTCGCGCTCGGACGCGGGCTTGGCGCGGCGTCGATCTCCGCGTGGCGCACCCCGGGCGTCGTCGGCACCGATGGCGTCCGACGTTTGCCCTCGTCCCCTTCTATCCGCGATTTCCTCACCGACGGCTCCGTCCCCGCGCTCTGCGACGAACTCGCCCGGCTTACCGGCATCCCCATCTGGCTGCGCGATCGAGATGGGCAAGTCATCGCACCGCCGGCGCTTCGCGCGGATCACGGCGCGGCCAGCGCGACCGATCCGGGATCACGATGGACGATCGTCGATGAAGCGACCGGTGCCCGGCGCGCGTTTGACCTCGTTGGTCGGTCGTTCAATGCAGGAATACCCCTCTTCGCGGCGACGCTGCGCATCTCAACGGGCGCGCTCGGCGAGTTCGTTTCGGCTCTCACTCTCGAACCGTCCAGTGAGCCCGGCGCACGCACACCCAGCGAGGCCGAAGCCGCGTCGCTGCGAAAGGCCCTCGTGCTGCTCGCGTCGTCGGTCTCGGAAGTGTGCGAAGCACAGTCCGCGGTCTGGCACCGCCTGCACGAACTCGAAGCGCTGTACCGGCTCTCATCCGTCCTGGCACAGGCCGGGGATGTGGACGAACTGCTTGCCACCGCCCTCGATCTGGCGATCGACGCCTTGCACGCCGACGGGGGGTCCATCGGGGTGATCGAGACCGAGAGCGACCAACTCGTGATGAAAGCCTGGCGCGGGGTCTCGCGTGAGTGGATGAACACCACGACGAATCTCTCTCCGAACGCCTCGCTTCGCCACGCCGCACTCCGCGGCGAGGTGGTGACAGTGCAGGACATGCGCACCGACCCTCGAATCGTGGTGCAGGACATGGTCGAGCGCGAGGGGCTGTACAGCATGATGAGCACGGGGATGCTCTTCCACTCGCGCCCGATCGGATTGATCCGTTTGTACACACGCACGCCGAGAGTCTTCGGCGAAGTCGAGCAAGCGCTCCTGAAGTCAATCGCGGACCAATCCGCCGCCGCGATTGCCAACGCGCGCCTGCGGACCTTGCGAGAAGAGGACATGCGCATCCAGCGCCAGGTCCGGCTCGCCGCCGACGTCCAGCGGCGGATGCTCCCACGCTCGACCCCCAACCTCGCCAACATCGACCTCGCCGCCAAATACTCACCAAGCTTTGAACTCGGGGGCGATTTTTATGACTTCATCGAACTGGGGAACAACTTGGGGGTTGTGATCGGTGATGTGGCTGGAAAGGGCGTCGCCGCGGCGCTGCTCATGTCCGCCGTCCGAGCCTCGCTCCGCGCCCATGCGCAGGACGTGTACGACATCGGCGAGGTACTCGTTCGCGTCAATGCCGCACTTGTCCGCGACACCCGTGATAACGAGTTCGCCACGCTGTGGTACGGCGTGGTGGACCTCTCTTCGCTGCGCCTGACCTACTGCGGCGCGGGGCACGAATGGCCCCTGCTCATCCGGCTCCCGCGCGATCGAGCGGTCCGCGACGACGATGTTCAGCGACTCACCGCCGACGGGATGGCATTGGGCATCGACGCGTCACAGACCTACCCGCACGGGACGATCGACCTCGCGCCCGACGACATCCTCATTGCCTTCACCGACGGGCTGACCGACGCCAACGACTTCGAGCAGCGCCGCTTCGGCGGCACTCGGCTGCGGCGCACACTCGTCGAGTTCCTCTCGCGCGAGCCCGACGCTTCCGCCTCACAGATCGTCGAGCACGTCTTCTGGCAACTCCGCCAGTTCAGCGGGCTGAACCGACGCGTCGACGACGTCACGCTGGTTGTGATGCGCGTGCGTGAATAAAGAGATCGGTGAACAGGCCCAAACGGTTCACCCACAGGGATTACTTCTTTTTAGAAAGTTCTTTCACCGCGCCGATGACCTTGTCCGGCTCTGCCCGTTTCTTGTAGTCCCAATCGGCAAATACGTACCGGACTACCCCAGTGGTGTCGATGACAAAGGTGGCGGGCGCATCGAGCTCCCATTTGCCGTTCTGGTTGCTCTTGGCAAGATCGATACCATATCCCTTGTATTTCTCTTTGGTCGCTTCGTCGAGCTCGAAGTGAACGCTAAACCCTTTACCCGCCTCGCTCTTGTCATCAACCAGCACCACCGCATCGAGTTTCGATTTCTCTTTCGTCGTTTTCACTTCCGCCGGTGCCTCGGGTGTAATGGCAACAAACTTCCCACCCGCGGCCTTGAGGTCGTCCATCCGCTTCATCCACGCCGACAGCGCCTTGGTGCAGAACGGACACCACCCGCCACGATAGAAGGTAATGACGACCGGTCCTTCTTTCCAGAGATCCTTGAGTGTGACTGATTTGCCCTCGACATCGATGAGTTTCGCGTCGCCGGGTGCCTTGTCGCCGACCTTCAATCCCGGTGCTTTCTGTTCAGATTCTGATTGCTCCGGCTTGCTCGGCTTCTTCTCTTCCTTTGTTGGCTGGGATGTGCCGGTTGGCTGCGCGGCCGATAGCGCGAGAGGGGCCGCCGGGTCGGATTGCGGGCACGTCGCTATGACCGCGACCATGAGCGTGAAGCCCGCCACACATGTTGATACGCATGGAAAAATGTGATTCACGTTCGAACTCCCAACTGAACTGGTACAGAGAACTTGTCACAGCCCGACGCGATACCAACTCGCGGCGGTGTCCAACTATTCCCAAGCGTTCCGCCGCGCGGTCAATTTCAACATCCCCGCCCACGACTGGTACCAACTCGATCTCGCCCGCTTCGATCAACGCCGCCACCAAACCCACCCGATTCGCGCCGACGGCATGATCGAGGGATTCGTCTGAGCCGCGCGCTTTGTATGATCGCACCATGTCTTCATCCACGATCAAACGCGTCTGTGTCTACTGCGGCTCCAGCGAGAAGTGCGACCCGCGATACCTTGATGCCGCCCGTTCACTCGGCGCGGCTCTCGCTCTGGCGAATATGACCGTCGTCTACGGCGGCGGGCGCGCGGGGCTGATGGGCCGCGTCGCCGAC
>JBGSIF010000008.1:0-12269 GCA_041742635.1 Phycisphaerales bacterium | reverse complement strand
CCGAGCGATCGTGGCGCGCCGACTGCAGGGTCGTGGTCCAGCATCGCAGCGAGTTGATCCGCCGCGGCGGGCGTCGGTACGGCACCAAGCGCGTGTCGGCCGCCTTCGTCGAAGGGACACGCGAGGTACTCACGCGCGATGCGGTCGAGCAGTTGATTGCAGACACATACATCAAACCCACGCACAGACTCGATCGCATCGCTGGGCGGCAGGATCGTTACGTTGCAGAACCCGCCGAGGTTGACAACGGCGACGGTCTGCCGCGGGTCACGCAACATGAGGAAGTCGAAGATCGGTGTGATGGGTGCGCCCTGACCGGCGGCAACAAGGTCGGCACCGCGCAGGTCGAACACGACAGGGGATCCGACGGCTTGCACGATCGGCCAGGGATTCAGGAGTTGCCAGGATGCGGGCGGGGCATGAAAGACCGTCTGGCCATGTACGGCCACAAGGTCCGGTCGCTCGCGGGAATCAGCCGTGTTTGATTCCTGTGAGTACGCGTCCGTGGTGGCCGGGAGGGAGAGCAGGTCGGTGATGGCCTCGGCGTGGAGGGCGGAAAAATCGAGCGAAAGCCGAGCAATATCGCCCGCGGCACGGGGATGTTGGTCGGCGAGCGCGCGCAGCCGAGGAGCGAGGCCACCAAGCGGCCGGGACTTCGCGGCGATCAACGTGGCACGCATGGACAGCCCGCGCCCGTGTATCTCAACGAGCGCAACGTCAAGCGCGTCGATGCTGGTGCCGGTCATGCAACCGACGACAAGCCGGCGATCGGAAGGCATCTGCCAGCGTATGCCCTCGGGAGTAGCGTGCCCAATCGTCGCGCTCCTTGACGCCCCGTCTTCGGCCCCCTGAACTGAGGACTCTGGGGCGTACTTCAGGATTCGCACCCAATGAATCCTACAGCACCGCTCGACGTAGCCCAACCCCCGGCCACACCCAGCGCGGTTGGTCGTCGTGTGGTTCCCGCCGGATGTTTATAGTTCGGCTATGCCCGAGAGCGATCATGCCATTCCCGCAGTGCGAGGAACACATGGTGCGGCCACGCGCCCGCGTGAGTCGCAAGCATTGTCGCGCTTCGCGCGCAGCACGGCGGGCATAATCGGCGTGGGGTTTCTCGCCGCGATGTTCCTCGCGTGCGTACTCACCTTGCCTTGGACCATGGGGTCAGGAACGATCCACGAAACAGCACCCGACGGAACGGCGGTACAGCGCGAGGGGCCGGCGCGGTACGCAAGCCAAAACGGACTGGCGCGACAACTCCCCCCAACCTGGTGGCCGATCGCCTCCGACGACCAACGTCCCTGGCTGCCCGCGGATCCGGAACTGGCACTGCGGGTTCACGCCGTAGCACACCGGCGTGCGATGGAACACATCTCGATCGAGCGCGGCGTATCCGTCGAAACACTCGAACAGCAAGGCATCGAACCGACCGAACAGCAGGTGCGTGCGGCCCGACCGTTTTATGTCATGGGCACCGATCTGCTCGGACGCGACGTGTTCAAACGTGTCTTGACTGGTGGTGGGATCTCCCTCGGGATCGGGCTTGCCGCGGCGATGCTCTCGGTCTTCCTAGGAACCATGTACGGGGCCATCGCGGGGTACTTCGGCGGGCGGATCGACGCCGTGATGATGCGAGTGGTCGATATTTTGTACGGCTTGCCTTACGTGCTGCTCGTCGTGCTCCTCGCTGTCGCAGGTGATTCGGTGATGGACGAGTTTGTGACGCGAACCCGAGCACGCGCGGGCTTTATCAGCACCCAGGCCGCGAGCACAATGCGTGACGCCGGGCACGCCGGGCCGACTCGCGGCGAAGTCTCCGCATGGCTCCTCGCTCACCCCGACGAACGTGCCATGTTCGAGGCTCATGCGCTCGCACAACTCCCCCCGCGCCGAGTCTCGCAGCAAACCCGAACGGGGTACGACCTCTTGGTCCTCCTGGTCGCCATCGGGGGCGTCAGTTGGCTCACGATGTCGCGTGTCATCCGCGGTCAGGTGCTCAGTCTCAAGTCGCAGCCGTTCATGGAAGCCGCTCGCGCGCTGGGCGTGCCGGTACGACGGCAGTTTGCGCGTCACCTACTTCCCAACTTGGTCGGGCCGATCATTGTGTACGCGACCCTCACCGTGCCCCAGGCTATCTTGCAGGAATCGTTCCTGAGTTTTCTGGGCATCGGGGTCAGGCCGCCCCTCCCGAGTTGGGGCAACCTCGCGGCCGACGGGTTGCCGGAACTGAATCCCTATGAATCCCGCTGGTGGCTACTCGTCTTCCCTTGCCTGCTCTTGGGAACGACCCTGCTCGCGCTCAACTTTGTCGGCGAGGGGCTGCGCGAGGCTCTGGACCCGAAACGAACCAAACGCTGATGATCGTTCACCCGCCCGCATACGCCGCGCCGACGATCTCGTTCGCCGACGCCAGCGCCGGGTTGCGGCGCAGCGCCGCGGCGACCATCCGCTCCGCGCCCGCTTCGTTTTCACCCAGCGTCATAATCGCGCTGATCGCCTCGACCGCCGCTGCGGAGAACTTCGACTCCAACAACCCCTCGCTCGGCTCCCCGACGCCCGCCCTGCTTGTCGAACCCCCGAACGCGCCCACGAACTTCTGCGCTTTTTCCCGTAGTTCAAGTATGATCGTCTCGGCGAGTTTTTTCCCGATCTCCGGCAGTTCCTGTAGCCGGCGCGCATCGCGTGACACAACCGCTTCCGCGATCACACCCGGCTCCGCGGCGAGCGCACGCAGCGCACGCCGGTTTCCCAGCCCTTTCACGGTTGTGAACAGTTCGAAGAACTCTCGCTCCGCCGGCGATGCGAACCCGATCAACCGTGGTATAAACGACGTACCTTGCCCTTGCCCTTCCAGGTATTCCAAGGTGTGCAGGGTGATCGGCACGCAGAGTGCCGCCAGTGTTTGCCCAGTACCCGCGGTCCCCAGTGCATGAACAGCCCGAAGACGAGCGGCGAGGTACGCGGGGATCAGCACTTCATACGCCAGCCCGCCCGTACCCAGTGCCACGACCGCCGAGTTGCCGTTGAGTTCCTCGAGTGTTCCTGAAAGTCGTGTCACCATGCCGGTATTGAAGCGGCGGGCGCCCAAGATTTCGACGCGGGCGACGCAGGAATCTCGAATCGCTTCACAGCAGTGAAGCAAGACAAACTTGGCCGATTACAGCCATTTTCGACCTCCAGCATACCGATGAGTCAGCCCGATAGCGGAGGAATCTGGCTGGATTCGGATAACTCAGAACGGTTTGTGCTATACTCGAAACTCAGGCTGGTTCATCAGCACATGATACATTGACCGATTGATTCTTTTTAGCGCCCATGTCGCATCTGAACCACAACCCGCGAGAATGTGGCCGCACCTTGCTCGGGCGCGCTGGTCGTGCGTTTACGCTCATCGAAGTTCTGATCACGATTGCCATTCTCGGCGTGCTGCTCTCGCTGGTGTTGCCCATCGCCCGCAGCACGATCGGGTCCGCACGAGGCTTCAAGTGCCAGATGAGCCAGCGGTCCAGCGCTTACGACTTCAACGTCTTCTCGGATGATGTCTACCACGGGAACCGTGGACGCGATGCGAGCGAGCAGCGCCGCTTCCGGCTTGATACCTTCGTCGCCAGCCAGTACTGCCTCGAAGAATATTGGTGCTGGGATGGCGAGCAGCGCCACGACCTGCCCGACAACGACAAGAACGATCCGCTCCGCTGCCCCGAGGTGAAGGGTACCCTCACCCTTCAGCGCAATATCCCCTGCCAATCGGGCGGTGTATCGCCTTGGCAGAACGCTTCATTTGGATTCAACCTGCGACTCAAGTTCGCGGAACGACCGGCACCACAGACCGGATTTGTTTCGGTCTGGATGCGCAGCGCCATCATCAGCGAATCGAACGTGCCGCTCCTCTGGGACGTAGACGGTGCCGCGGCGACGGCGCGGGGATCGGCACCATTTTTCTCCGCACCATCGATGGCGAGTACGGGTTTGTTTGCCGGGGATCGCTACTGGTACCCCGGTATGCGGCATAACAAGGGAATGAACGTCGCATTCGTAGACGGGCATGTCGAAGCGACCGGCCGCCCGCTCCAGCAGCCTACTTGGCGCTGGGACTACTCCCCGATCCGTTGAACCACACGACCCTTCTCTTGGGGAGCCAGACTGTCCGCGCCGGTTTTCTGATGCGTTCGCTCCGCCTCCACTGCATCTCGCGCCTGTTGCACCGTGACGAGTGACCTATCCTCCGCCGCCCTTGCACGTCTGCTTCTTCCGGAGCCGCTATGAGTCCATCGCGTGAAACTGTGCTGCTCACCGGCGCCGCCGGGTTCATCGGTTCCCATGTCGCCGAGGCTCTCCTCACCCGCGGCGACCGCGTCATAGGGTACGACAACTTCGACCCCTTCTACGACCACGAACTCAAACTCCGCAACCTCGCCGAGGTCCGCGCGACCGCCAAGCGACTCGCCGGCGACTTCGACTTCGTCCAGGCTGACCTGAACGACGACGTGCTCCTCCGCGATATCTTCGCGCGGTTCCGCCCGACCGGCGTGATCCACCTCGCCGCCAAGGCCGGCGTGCGCCCCAGCCTCGACGACCCGATGGGCTACATGCGCGCCAATGTGCTGGGCACCACCGCTGTCCTCGAAGCCGCCAAGGCCGCACACTGTTCTCGTATCGTGATGGCGTCCTCCAGTTCCGTCTACGGCAACAACGCCGTCGTCCCCTTTTCCGAAGACCACGACGTCAGCCAGCCCATCAGCCCGTACGCCGCCAGCAAGCGAGCGGTCGAAGCCATCGCCTACACCCACTGGCACCTCACCAAGATGCCTACTGCCTGCCTGCGCTTCTTCACCGTCTACGGCCCGCGCCAGCGCCCCGACCTCGCCATCCGCCTCTTCCTCCAACTCGCCGCCAAAGGTCTGCCCATCACCATGTACGGCACCGGCGAGTCCAGCCGCGATTACACCTTCGTTGACGACATCGTCCGGGGCGTCCTCGCCGCGTACGACCGCGTTCCTCAGTTCGGGTACCGCGTGTGGAACCTCGGCGGCAGCCGCCCGACCTCGCTCGCCAGCATGATCCAGACTATTGCCCACGTCGTCGGCAAGCAAGTCCACGTCGATCATCGACCCGCCCGCCCCGGCGACGTCCAGCAAACCTTCGCCGACACCACCCGAAGCGCTGCGGAACTCGGCTACGCACCCCGGGTCTCTTTCGAGGAAGGCGTCCGCCGCCAATGGGCCTGGATGCAGAGCGTTGGGGATGTCTGAACTCTCTCCGTGCTTGCGTGCGTTCTCCGAGCCTAACGACGAGTCCGGAGTGCCTCACGCCGAAGTCAGCACTGCTTGGCTGTTCGCTGGAAGAGGCCTGTCAACGATGACGAGTTTCGTTCCACATCGCTCCGGATTCGATCGATAGAACTAACAAAAAACCGATCGTCTCAAAGGACGATCGGCTTCGTAGGCATTCGATTTGGGTTCACTCAGCGCCGGCGCGAACGCCGGCTCATCGCGCACCCGCCAAGCATCAGCAGCGACGCCGCTCCGGGGGCCGGCACCAGCACGATCTTGTACGCCCCCTGCGGCACCGGCGAGTCGATCGCAAGCCATTCCGTCCCGCCCAGCAACAGCGCGAACGCATCCTGATACGCCGGGTCTGTGTCCCCCCACAGCCACACCGGCGACGAATCGGGATTCACCTCCCCGCTCACCGTGATCCAATACGACCCGCCCGCAACCAGTGAGATCGTCGAATCCGGGACAATCCGCGCCGGGGTCAACCCCGGAAACACCAGCGAATCCGCCGACGTGACCAAGGCCGTCCCGAGCGACCTCGCATCATCGGCGTGGATCGACCACGAAAAGCCCGACCCCGCCGCGCTCGCCGATCCCGCGAACAGCCCGATATCGATAAAATCGACCGCGCCGGATTCAAGGCTTGTAAACCGGTACCCGATCCCCCATCGCGGCGACCCCGACAGCGTGATGCTGTCCCCGAACGGGTCATACGGCGCCGACGGGCCGGACTGTACAAAATTACTGAACGCCACGATTTCCGCGAAGGCAGGCGCAGCCAACAGTGCGGCACAGGCGCCGGCGCAAACCACAAAGCACGATTTCATAGTGCCTTTCCGCCCGTGAGGAGTACGGGCATCACATTGTGAGAGACCGACCGAATGAAGTGCTACACACGCCGACCTTCGAGCCTGGGGAGAGACCCACGCGAACATATACGATCAGCGGCCAGTCTAAAAGTACAACACTCTGCCCGAATTGACAAGCCGCGCATGAAGAACGCGAAACAATAAATAGGGTTTCTAACGATCCCATACCTATCGGTCGTCACGGGCTGGCTCTCTTCATCCAATCGCCAAAAAACAACCCCACAACGGGTGGTTATTCGGGGGCCGCGGCACGAACGATCCCGACAAACTCGTCGGGCTTCAATGAAGCCCCCCCGATCAAGCCACCGTCGATTTCGCCCGCCGAGAAGAGTTCTCGGGCATTTGAACCCTTAACGGACCCGCCGTACTGGATTCTTGTCTGGTCGGCGATCTGTTGCCCAAAAACGTCGGCGAGTACCCGCCTGATCGACACATGCGCCGCGCGCGCATCCGCGGGCGTCGCCGTTTTTCCCGTACCTATGGCCCAGACGGGTTCATAAGCAATGACGACCTGCGACACCTGTTCAGGGGAGACGCCGGCAAGTCCTGCGCGGAGTTGCCGTTCATTCACGGCGTCGGTCTGGCCTGCCTCTCGCTGGGCAAGTGTTTCGCCAACGCACAAGACGCATGTGAATCCACCGAAACGGCTCCATTTCGGGTCCAAACACGCCCGAACCTTCTTATTGAGGAGTTCGTCTGGCTCTCCGATGACATGACGGCGTTCAGAGTGCCCAACGAGGAGAGCGCGCACGCCGCAGTCGGCGAGCATCTCCAATGAGACTTCGCCGGTGAACGCCCCGTTGGGTTCGTAGTAGAAGTCCTGCGCCCCGAGCAACAGCGCGGAGTTCAATCTCCGCAAGCACTCGGCCACGGGCAACAAGTAAGGAAACGGGGGAAACAGCGCGGCATCGACGTGGCTCAGCGTCCCGGAGGATGCAAGATCGGTTGCGACCCGTTCGGCGAGGGCGACGGCCCCAGCCCGGTCGGTGTTCATCTTCCAGTTCCCCCCGACGATGGGTCGGCGAATGCGCATGTTTGGCTCCGTTTCAGCCCAGAACGTAGGGCCAGAGGAGCACGAGGGCGAGCGGCACTAGGATTCAGCCGATAACGGTTGAGCGGGGCCGCCGGGGCGAGGGACGGATTGGGAAGGAACGCCGATGCCGACGTATGTCTACGAGATATTGGACAAGAAGGGTGAAGGGACGGGGTCGTACTTCGAGTACGTGCAGTCCATGAAGGACGATGCGCTGACAAAGCACCCGCAGAACGGATCGGCGGTGCGGCGGGTGCCGCAGGTGCCGACGATCGCGGGAAAGTGGTCGGACACCAAGGGCAAGAGCGCACTGAGCAACTCGAACCTCGAACGGCTGGGGTTCACGAAGTACGAGAAGAAGGGCAACGGGTATATGGAACGGGTGGCAGGGAAAGCGGGGCCGCGGGAGTTGCACGCGGATTAGGCACGACTACTGCTTCACCCAAACGATCTGCGGCGGAGTGCCGTCCGCGAACGTCACAACCCAGTACTGCTGCGTCGCCGTTTCCATCCATTTGATGTCTGATATCGATTTGGGATTCAGGTACGCGAGGAGCGCATTGCCAAGTACGGTATTTCCATTGCGAGTGCTGCCCATCTGAGTTCTCCAGGTTATTTTGACGACTTGAAGCCGAAGACGAGTTCCATGGCCTGCCTCAACTCGGAACGCGCATTGAAAATGTTATTAAGGGCGGTGCGGTGGGACTTCATGAACGCAAGTTCCTCTCCGAGTTCCTTGTAGTCCAATGGCGTCAACGGACTCCCGTTGAGCGTTATCGCCGAGTTGCGCTTTAGCAGATCTTCGACCGTCTGAATCGAGTTGTCGAGAATCGCCAGGTAATCAACCGCGTCATCAAAACTCGCGTTCGGGACAGCGGGATAACCTGCTTTGGTTGCAGGAACTGACAGAAAAGTATTGGGTGGCATTGACTCTGAAAACTGACGAAACTGAAACGTCGTCGGCAAGAGCAGTTTGCCCAGAGGATCCAACGAAGCCTTGGCCTTGGCTGCGTCGGCGTTCCCTTTTTGGACAAGCCCATTAATCACGGAGTACGCGACGCGAACCGCGGCGAGGTACTCGGGTTGGTCTTGAATAAGGGCTTTCTGCCTCACCGCTTCGGCGGTCTTGGCGTCTTGCGACATCAGGGCGACCGCCGCTCCGGACTGCACCGCGATCTTACCGACGGCGAGTCGTTGGTAGACTTCGACGTCCGCGCCCTGCTCTGGTGATGTACCGATGCTTTGCTTGCCCTTGCCGCCGACCTGGATTTCGGCCAAGACTTCCGGGGTGCCGGTGGGGTCGTTGTGCTCGACGCCTTTGTCGTAGTTGGAACTTCGCGTGGTCTTGTTTCCGGTGCCGTCGGTCGTTGCGGTCGCCGTTCCAGTACCCGCGGCGTCCTTGTTATTCTCGTCGTACACGACGCGTTTGCTGGTGGGGACAAGGAAAAACTCGTTGCGCACGAAGCCGGCTTTGAGTTCGTGGACCTGGGTCTGGGGGTTCTGGGCCAGACTGATTCCGATGGTGGACTGGGTGGTGGCGAGGACGTTTTCGCGGAGGACTTTGCCGCCGTTGCAGCCGGTGAGGATCATCGAGGCGAGCAGGGCACCCATGACGAATACGCAGACACCTGGGCGCGAGGGAGGAACGAGTTGATTCATCGTGAAGCGCATCTTGTTGAGCATGAGTACTCCAAAGTAATACGGTGCGTGAACGAAGCATGTGCGCCGGGAGACCGACGCTACTCGATAGTGGGAAGCGGATCGCTGGGTCGGATCGGTGCAATCAGGACTTTGAATCGGCCCGAGGAATAAGAAGTGGCATCAAGCAGGAGTTCGGCGTCGGGGTTGATGATGACGGATTGACGTTGGGCCGCGCCGATCATGAACCCGTTGACGATGTCGCCCGGACCCAAGAACAGACCCAAGGCGGTGATTCGCTGGACTGAACAGGCGTCGGCATTGGGATCCTTGACAGGCAAGGCCGCTGTTTCGATGACGCCAAAACCGAAGACCAGGTGTTTGCGAGTGCCAGCAGACTCCCACGAACAGCCAGATGTACCAACGACGAATGCGATCACGAAGGCATACGCGCTGGCACGTTGCAACAAGTAGTACAGAAATAACTTGGAATAGCGCATCGACCCCCAATCAGGCCCAGTGTCACGAGTTGGCCTTGGTCCACGACTGATAGCGGATAGTTGAAGTATCACCGAGTGCGTAACTTGTGTCAAACGGATGTGCGGCAATGGAAAGAATGTGGGATACATGTGAATGAGATATCGTCGCAACCCCCAATTTGGGGGATTCTGATCCCGATTCATGGACATGTGGTCGGCCGCAACGCGAACTGAGAAGAGTTTCCAGCGTGCAGTGGAGTACTGAGTTCGTCCAAGTCGGGAAACTTGCACTACGGGTACTTTGATTCTTGGGCAGGACCGACGCACCTCCCGCTACGATTGCAGATGAGCCGATGTGAGAAGTCGCCGAATACGAAGCGAGCGAGCGCCTGCGTGCTATGGTGCGGAAGTTTGGTGTGGATGTCGTTTGCAGAGACGGCGGGTGCCAGGACTCCTGCGCCCGCCGCGATATCTGCTCCGGCCACAAACGGCCCCGTAGAACTCTTTCTTCAATCGGTGGACCTGTTCACGATCCTGCTGGTGCTAGGGTCGATCGTGTCGGTGGCGGTGATGATCCAATGTGCGTGGGAGATCCGTGCGAGCCGGGTGGTGCCCGGAGGGTCGGCCGAGACGATCGCGCGGCTGGCGCGGGCCGGACGATGGACCGAACTGCTGCATCACGTAACGAGCGGAGATGATTCGTTCGTCGCGCGAGTGGTGCGAGCGGCGATGCGGGCACCGGGCGAGGATCGTACGGCGATGCGGGACGCGGCGGAACTGGTGGCATCGGAAGAATGCGGGCGGTGGTTCCGGAAGATCGAGCCGTTGAATCTGGTGGGGAACCTGGGGCCGCTACTGGGGCTTGCCGGGACGGTGTGGGGGATGATCATCGCGTTCACATCGCTGGGCGAAGGCGGGGGGCAGGCGAACCCGGGAGAACTGGCGCTGGGGATTTCCAAGGCGCTGTTCCACACGCTGCTGGGGCTGATGCTGGCGGTGCCGTCGCTGCTGGTGTTCGGGTTGTATCGAACGCGGGTAGACAAGCATTGCACACGAGCGATGGTGCTGGCGGGGGAGATCGTGGAGATGGTTCCGACGGAGCGGCGCTTGCGGGGCGTTGAGTAAGAGGGAGTAGAAATCGGCACCCGGAACCCGGCGTTCGGCGATAGGCGTTGGCGAAGGATGAAAAGACGACGATTCAAACGCGAGCACGGCTTCGGCGAGGTGAATGTCACCCCGCTGATCGACGTGGTCATGTGTTTGATTATTTTTTACCTGATGGTGGGGAAACTGGCGACGGATCGGAAGACGCCGGTGGTGCTGCCGACGAGCGAGGTCGGATCGGAGGGGGCGAGCGAACGGCACACGCTGATCGTGAATGTATCAAGGCGATCGGGCGCTGAGGCGGGAACGGGGGCCGAGATCGTGGTTGATGGCGAGGCGGTCGAGGGGGAAGAGTCGCTTGTTCGGCTGGTGCGGATGAGACTCGCGGAGGATGCGGCGCTGGTGGTGCAGATTCGAGCGGAAGCGGACTTTGCGTTCGGGGTGGTTGGACCGGTGATGCGCGCGTGTACGCGGGGCGGGGCGAAGAGCGTGGTGTTGGCGGCACGACGCGAAGCGGAAGGGGGCTAGCCATGAGTCGTCGAAGCGGCGGGCTGAGGCGTCGGGGGGCGATGCAGGTGTGGGAGGAGCGGTTCGGGCCGAACATGACGCCGATGGTTGATATTGTGCTGGTGATCCTGATTTTCTTCATGGCGGGGACGACGTTCGTGAGCCGGGAGTGGTTTTTACGGAGCGAAGCGGTGATGAAGGGGACGGCGGCACCCGGGGCGGACGCGATGGAACTGCCGCCGGTGAAGTTGGAGATTTCATTGAGTGTTGATGGGAGCGGCGGGACGGTGTTTGGGGGATTAAGCGTGGACGCAGGGGAGCGGCGGCCGGTGTCGGAACTGCGGTCGCGGATCGCGGAGTTTGTGAAGGGCACAGACGCGGCGCACGTGATCGTGGTGCTGGTGCCGACGAAAGAGGTGGCGTATCGGGACGTGGTGGGCGCGCACGAGGCGTGCGCGGCGGTGGGGATCGAGCGGGTGGGGGTGACGCCGCCGATGCCGTAGAGAGAGCGTTCAACTTGATGTCGAGAGAAGAACCCTTCTGGCTAGGAGATTTTGAGCGTTGGGCGCTTGCTTGAAGAGCGCATGGAAGAGAGCGCGACTTGATTTTCGACGTTGGAGACGAGGCGTTCGAGAGCGGCTTTGAGGTCGCGGCCGCGGGGTGAGGCGTCCTTGAAGTTGGCGGAGGGGTTGCCGGAGTCGGAGTTTTCGCGCAAGGACATGGTGATGGGGATGGCGCCGAGGAAGGGGACGCCGAGGCGTGCGGCCATGCGTTCGGCGCCGCCGCGGCCGAAGAGGTCGTATTCCTTGGCATCATCGCCAATGAAGAAGGACATGTTTTCGACGACACCGAGGACTTCGATACCGAGTTGTTGATACATTTTGGCGGCGCGGATGGCGTCGTCCTGGGCGACTTTCTGGGGCGTACAGACGACGACGGCACCGGAGAGTTTAAGGAGTTGGGCCATGGTAAGAGAAACGTCGCCGGTGCCCGGTGGGAGGTCGATGATGAGGTAGTCGAGTTGGCCCCAGTCGGTTTGGGTGGCGAGTTGTTTGAAGGCGCCGTGGGCCATGGGACCGCGCCAGATGAGAGGCTTCTCGGGTTCGACGAGTTTGCCGATGGTCATGGCTTTGACGCCGTGAACGAGGAATGGCTGGAGCATACCGCCGAGGACGGCGGTTTCGAGTGCATCGAGTCCGAGCATGGTGGGGAGGGAGGGGCCGTAGATGTCGCCGTCCATGAGCCCGACGGCGTGCCCGAGGCGAGCGAGTCCGACCGCGAGGTTGACGGCGACGGTGGACTTGCCGACGCCGCCTTTGCCGGCACCGACGGCGATGATGTGACGGACGCCGGGGAGTTCGGG
>JBGSIF010000007.1:0-4653 GCA_041742635.1 Phycisphaerales bacterium | reverse complement strand
GCGGTACCGGGCTTGATCGCCTGCACCGCCGCGAGGTCTTCCCCCGTGCCGGCGAGGACCATGATGACGGTGCCGACTTTGACGGACTGGCCTTCAGGGATGACGAGGGACGCCACGACGCCGTCGTCGAAGGTCTGGAGTTCCATGGTGGCTTTGTCGGTCTCGATGTCGGCGACGACATCGCCGGAGCGGACCTTCTGGCCGGGCGTGACGCTCCACTTCACGACGGTGCCTTGCTCCATGGTGTCGGACAAACGGGGCATCTTCATCTCGATGGGCATCGCGGGATTCCTGGTGCTGTGGCGGGCAGGACGGGTGTGCTGCCGGGGGATAGGGTCGATGGTCTGGGGTGAAAAAACGAGAGGGAACAGAGCGTCATGGTATGACCCACGGCGGGAACAAGTGACGCCCGCGCACCGCGGTCGATCAACATCGCTGCGCGGCGGCCCGAGTGGGTGAAAGAGGCAACCGGCTGGGGTTTGCCAATAGAAACGGGCGGCCCGATCGATGGGGCCGCCCGTACAGGCGTATTGAGTGATTAGGGCGACAGGCTCAGCACCCAAAGGGCGGGGTGAAGAAGCACGCGATGAAGTCGAAGAAGTCGGCAGAGGTGGTCTGCCCGTCGCCGTCGAAGTCGGCGTCGCCGGCGAAGAAGCCAGAGAGGAAATCGAAGATGTCTTGGGAGTTGACGGCGCCGGACTGGTTCCAGTCGCAGGGGCAGACAGGGGTGTAGTCGATGGGGACAACGGTTTCGCCGGTGATTGTGAAGCCGGGGATGTTGGCGGCCTGGATGTCGATTCTGGAGTACGCTCCGACCGTGGCGGCGCGGTTTTCGGTGAGCACGACGACACTGGTGCCGAGCAAAGTGGGACCGCCGACGATCTGGATATCGATCGGAGAGGTGAAGTTGGACATGCACTTGTCGAACTGGCCGCACTCAACCCACATATCCGATCGACCAGCGGGGACAGTGGCGACACGGAAGGCGGGTCCGGTGCGTCCATCGAACGCGGCAACAAGCGTCGCGCCGTTGTAGACTTCGACACGCTGCGTAGGTGAGCCGACTGGGGAATAGTCGACGTTCATTTCAAAGAGGCTGCCGACATCGGTCATCGTGGCGACAAGCACCGGCTGCTCCGAGCGCCCGTTGACCGTTCCGAAGACGGTCGAGCGAGAGACCAGGCCGGAGGGTTGTGAAGCGGCGTTCATGGCCTCGGCAAATGTTCCTGACCACGACTGCGCCTCGCCGAAGAAGATCGAAACGCCGTCTTGACCGGTGCTCCCGATGTTGCTGATGCTGAGCGGGCCGCTCATACTCGCGTCGGCGTTGAGCGTCACGCCACCGATCGGCGTGTGCCCCGCGCCGAAACGTTTGATGATCGGCTTGAGGCAGACCATCGCTTCGTCAAAGAAGACCCCCGAGGGCGGCGTCGTGGCGTTCACCGCCATCAGTTCAAAGTGCAGGAACCGCGTCCCCATCGGCAGACACAGCGTGCTCCCGATGGCTTGCCAGGTGGAGCAGTCACTGTCTTGGGTCATAGCGAGCGTGCGCTGGTTGACGCCGTTGACGGCGGTGCCGCCGGTCGGAACCAGCGTGCCGTTGGCATTCTGAGACTGCCCGGCGCGGATGTACACACGCGGCTGGGTGCCCGCGGCGGCGGCATTGAACCAAGACGAGAACTGGGCCGCGATACCGCCGTTATCGATGGCGTTTGCAAAGGCCGACACATCGATGATCTGGCTGACTTGCGAGACCACGCCGCCGCTGGGCTGGATCCGCAGCATTCGAGAGCCGACCCAAGGCGTCACGCACCCGAACGCCCCCGTGTACGACGCGACCTCGGCGTTCCACTGCCCAGGGAGCCAGCCGGGGCCGGCGCCGGGTCGTGCATATGCCTGCAACCCACCGGATCCGGGTTCGAAACCCCCGTGTGTGAGTACATCGCACTTGAAGAGTTCGACCGAAGCACAGTCGTAGAACAGCCCACCGGGAGGCATCACCGCATTCTGGCCTGCCAACTCGAAGTGGAGGAAGCGTGTGCCGATCGGGAGCGCCATGGCGACGGACATGGTCTGCCATGTGGCAGGATTGGCGTCGGTGGCGGTGCTTGCCGAAGCACGGTTGTATCCCGGAAGCGACGTGCCGCCTACGGGGTTCATCAGACCGACGACACTCTGCGAAGTACCGGCGAAGACGAACATCGAAGGAGCGTTCGAGGCCGCGGTCGCGTTCATCCGCACCGAGCATCGCACAATGACCATGCCTGCGTCGATCGAGGACGCCCAACTGGAGACATCCACGACCTGGCTGACCTGCGAAGCGAACCCGCCCGCGGCGTTGACGCGCAGCATCGTCGAGCCTTCAAACGGGGTGATCCCCGACACGTTCGATGTGATTGTTGACGACTCGGCGTTCCACTGCCCGGGGATCCACGGATTGCCGGGGCTGCGGGGGTAGGCGTGCAGGATAGTGCCATCGGGGAAGCAAGAATCCAGAAGGCGCTCGCCGGAGGGCAGAGCCTGCCCGAACGCCGCGGGAATGCCGAGGCAACCGATGGAGGCTGCACCGAGCAGGGCGCGACACACCATTCGACCAGGTTGGGAATGCAGGGTCGTCGGGGCCGATCCACGAGCCGTCAAGCCAGACGAGAACACGTTGTAGAGCGAATTCATCACGAGTAGTTTCCTTTCTCAAAATCGGATCGAACGTGCGGCAATCGACGTTAGTTCAAACATCCCTGCCATCCGTGCCGACAACGGAATAACGAGGTGTTACTCGAACTACGTGGGCATCGAGGTGAATCTTGCAGTACAATTCGAGAGCCACGCGATGTTCGCTGCGTTCCAAACGTATCGAGCGGGTGGAGTGGTCAAGTTCAAGGAGCGCCGATGGCCGTATTCTCACGAACCAGCACCACGACGCTCCTGCTGGAGTCGCTGCACGATCCGTGCAACCACGAAGCGTGGGCCGCGCTGGATCAACGGATGAGGCCAATTATTCAGGGGGTGGCGCTTCGGCTGGGGCTGCGAGCGGAAGACGCCGCGGATGTCGCACAGGAGACGATGACCGCGTTCCTCCGAGCCTATCAAAGCGGAGAATACATGCGCGGCAAAGGACGGCTGCGCGACTGGATCTGCGGGATCGCTCGGAACCGAGTGATGGACCTGCACCGCGCCCGCAAGGCACGCCACGAAAGCCCGGCAGAGCACGAGGCGGTCGGGCCGCTGGACGATGCGATGGTCCGTGGGCTGTGGGACGACGAGCAGCGGAGCGTCATTTTGGAAGAATCGTTGCAAGAACTGCGGGCCGGTTCCCGCATGTCAGAACGGACGATCCAGGTGTTCGACCTGGTGGTCGTGCGCGGCGTGCCTGAACGTGAAGCCGCGGCGCAGTGCGGCATGAGCGTCCCGGAGGTATATGTGGCGAAGCATCGAGTCACGGCACGTCTGCGGCAGATTATGCAGGAGTTGACCGCCGCCTACGAGAAGGAGGATTAGGCCATGATCCCCCCCCACTCTGACCTGGGGTGCCCCGGGGCAGACCTGCTCGAGTGCATCGCTCGCGGCGAGGCGGTGGAGTCGCCGACCGCCGACCATGTGGCAACGTGCGAAGGCTGCGGTACGCGCGTGCGTGACTTCCGTGCGAACCTTGAGTTTCTAAGAGTGATCACGCCTTCCCTCGCAACGCGCGAGCCGACGGCGACTGGCACGGACTCGGGAGGGGCAAGCGAACGGCACGCGCAAGCCGACCTGGTCCCGGGTTACACCATCCTTCGGGAACTGGCTCGCGGATCACAAGGGATCGTGTATCTCGCGGTTCAAGATCGTACGAAGCGGCCCACCGCAGTGAAGATGTTGCTGCAAGGCACCTTCGCTACGGAGCGCCAGCGAAGGCGTTTCGAGCACGAGATCGAAGTCGCCGCCGCGCTCAGGCACCCAGGGATCGTGACGGTGTATGACAGCACGCCGGTCCGAGGCGGGCGGCTGGCGTACGCGATGGAGTACATCGAGCACGGGGTGCCGGTAGACGCATGGGCGGCTGGTCGGGAAGGGCACTCACCGCCGGACATACGCATGCGGCTGTCACTCATTGCGCGCGTGTGCGACGCGGTGCAGCACGCGCACCTGCGCGGGGTGATCCATCGTGACCTGAAGCCCGCGAACATCCTGATCGACCGGACGGACCAGCCGCATATTCTGGATTTCGGCATCGCTAAAACACTGGGATCGTCCGAGCATCACCAGACACTCACGGGCGAAATCGTGGGAACACCGGCGTATGCATCCCCCGAGCAGTTCAGCGGCCAGCCCGGAACAGTGGACACGCGAACAGACGTGTACTCGCTGGGTGTGGTGCTGTACGAACTGCTGACGGGTCGGCTGCCGTACGCTGTCGGATCGGTCGTCGAAGCCGCTCGGAACATACGCGAGGCGGCCCCATCGCCGCTGCCGACGACGGCGGTAGGGATCGACCGAGATCTGGAAACGATCGTGCTGCGTGCGCTCGAGAAAGCACCGGAACGGCGGTACCAGTCGGCCGGTGCGCTGGGGCGCGATGTCGAGCATCTGTTGGCGGGCGAGCCGATCGAAGCGCGGCGGGACGGGGTGTGGTACGTGGTGCGCCGCGCAGCCGTACGGCACCGTGTCGCCGTG
>JBGSIF010000006.1:0-2991 GCA_041742635.1 Phycisphaerales bacterium | reverse complement strand
CCGCCCGCCGGGCCGGTCGCGCCGACGTTCAAGACCCTCGCCGAGGTCGAGCCGCGCATCGCCATCAATCTCGCCAACACCCCGGGCGACGCCGACAGCCGCTTCAAGATCACCGCCCCCGGCTCGTACTACCTCACCGGGAACATCACCGGCGTCGTGGGCCGGCACGGGATCGAGATCATCGCCAGCGGCGTCACGCTCGACCTGGGCGGCTTCGAACTTGTGGGCGTCCCCGGCAGCCTCGACGGCGTGAGCATCACGCAGGCGGGCCGAGCCAATATCACGGTCCTCAACGGTGTGGTCCGCAACTGGGCCGGTGACGGGGTTGACACGGATAATGCCGTCGCGTGCCGGTTCGAGCGTCTGAACGCCGATGCGAATAACGGCCGCGGGGTCGCGACGGGTGACAACGGCACCGTGATCGGCTGCATCGCCCGGTCCAACAACAGCCACGGCATCTTTGTCGATGACAACGCCATCGTGTCCGAGTGCCAGGTGCTCTCCAACGGAGGCCTGGGCATCACGGTGCTCACGTCCGCCACGATCACCAACTGCACCGCCAACAACAACACCTTCAGCGGCATCTCATGCGGCGGGGGCTCCACCATCACCGCGTGTACCGCCAGCGGCAACACGACCGGCATCATTGCCAACTCGAATGGCACGATCTTGAACTGCAACGCCAATGGCAATACAGGCGACGGCATCACGGCGTTCGGTTCCTCGGTCGTCGGCAACTCCGCCGCCCATGGAAACGGCGACGACGGGATCGTCATCAGCGCCCAAAGCACCGCCCACGGATGCACGGCGTCCACCAACGGCGGCTCGGGATTCCAGGCCGCATCCAACGGCACCTTCAACGCGTGCACGGCCACGGGCAACACGCTGCACGGCTTTGATTCGCTGGATACGGTGGTCATCCGGGGGTGCAACGCGTCGGACAACGACGGCAACGGGTTCAACCTGACGGCCACCGCGCTGGTCGAGTCCTGCACCGCCGCCACCAACGACTTCGGGTTCGTCGGCACCGTCGCCAACACCTTCCGCAACAACACCGTCACCAGCAACCGCGACGGGGGCATCTCCTGCACCAGCGACTGCACGATCGAGGGCAACACCGTCGTCGTCAACGGCCCGGTGGGCATCCTGGTCACGGGTGACGACAACCGCGTCGAGGCCAACAACATCACCCGCCACACCATCGGCCTGAGCGTCACGTCGCCGGGCAACCTCATCGTGCGCAACTCCGCCAGCGGGAACACCACCAACTGGTCCTTCGTCGCCAACAACCGCTACGGGAACATCCTGGACGTGACCGCCGCCGGCACCGCCGCCGTCAACGGCAACGCCGCCAACTCCACGATCCCCACGACCGACGCCAACGCCAACTTCTCGTACTGATCGTCCGTGCCTTTCCCCCGCTCCGTACGCTCATCCGAAGATACCTTGACCAGTGAGTACCACATGAACCGCACGCTGCTCATCACCGCCGCGACCCTCGTCTTGGTCAGCCCCGCCCTCGCCCAGTCCAACGTCGATCCGTTCCACAAGTCCGCCTGGCAGGAAAACACCGGCTGGCTCAACTTCCGCGACGCCGGGCAACCCGCCGGGACGCAGGGCGTCCGCCTCCACGGCTCGTTCTTCTCCGGCTTCGCCTGGGGCGAGAACATCGGGTTCATCAACTTCGGCGACGGCACGCCCGTCAACCGCATCTCGTACGCCAACGCGACCGGCACCGACTTCGGGGTCAACCGCAACCCCGCCACCGGCGCGCTTTCCGGCCTCGCGTGGGGCGAGAACGTCGGCTGGATCAACTTCACCCTCCCCTCGCTGCCCGCCGCCCAGCAGCCCCGCTTTGACGCCGCTGGGGGGGGCGGGGGGGCGGGCGGAAGGCTCCGCGGCTACGCATGGGGCGAGAACATCGGCTGGATCAACCTCGATAACACCTCCCATTTCATCGAGTTCAACCTCTGCCCATGCGACTTCAACTCCGACGCCTTCCTCAACTCGCAGGACTTCTTCGACTTCCTCACCGAGTTCTTCGGGCTTACGCCGCGCGGCGACTACAACACCGACGGCTTCATCAACTCGCAGGACTTCTTTGATTTCCTCAGTTGCCTCTTTGCCGGGTGCCCCGCGTGATACCTCACCGAAGAAACACTCGAACCGCCTCGTTCGTCGGCAGGCGTCCCGCCCGCGCCTTCATGTCCGCGGCTCTCGAACGAAAAGAGGACCCGCGGCACAATGCCATCGGGTCCTCAGGGGGGGGGGCGGGTTTGGATCTCCAACTATCTCCTAGAAACTCTCCCGATCGTCACATTATTCCAAAGGGCATCGTTATTTTAGCAGCCTGAGAAGAACGCCGCCAGGAAGTCGAAGAAGTCCTGCGATGTCGTCGCGCCGTCGCCGTTCATGTCGGCGTCGCCGGAGAAGAAACGCACGATGAAGTCAAAGAAGTCCTGCGACGCGACTTGTCCGTCGCCGTTGACGTCCGCGGGGCACGCATCCGCCGGCGTGCTCTCGCTCACCACCGTCACACTCGACACATCGCGTGCGGTCATATCCACCCCTGTCAGTTGGCCCACGGGCATCGGATTGATCGGCGTGAAGATGACCCTCTCGGTGTAGTTGATCGGGTTGCCGCCGCCGCCGCCGGTGCCCAGGCTGCCGCACCCAATGACGCCCCAGTAGGTGTGCACGCTCTGCTGAATGGGCCAGGGGTTCCAATACGGTTCGGTGATCCAGCCATAGAGCGGAACGCGGCCGGGTCCGCAGACGACCTGATCGGTCGTGAGGATGACCCCGCCGCCGAAGCCCAGTTCGATCTCACCGACGACGATGCCGTTGACGTAGGCGGTGACGAGGACTTCGGTGGACCCGAGGGCGGAGAAGTCGGGGACGATCAAGGTCGAGCCGCCGCCGAGGTCGGTCACAGTGAGGCTGGTGAGTTCGAGTTCCCCGCCGCTGCCGCCGCCGCCCCCGCCGCCACCG
>JBGSIF010000005.1:0-5648 GCA_041742635.1 Phycisphaerales bacterium | reverse complement strand
GCAGAGCCTGCTGCCCCCGAATTTTCTGCGAAAATTCCCGCTCAGGCGGCACAGGCTGCGGCCCCGGTGGCGGTGGTGTCGAAAGCGTCGGCGGACTGGCCCGAGGGCACCGCGATGAAGACGATGACGGTGCGCGAGGCGTTGCGCGAGGCGATGGCCGAGGAGATGCGGGCCAACCCGGCGGTGATGCTGATTGGCGAAGAGGTCGGCGAGTATCAGGGGGCCTACAAGATCTCGCAGGGGCTGCTGGAAGAGTTCGGGCCGAAGCGGATCGTCGATACCCCGATCACCGAGATGGGCTTTACCGGGATCGCCGTTGGGGCGGCCTGGGGCGGGTTGCGCCCGATTGTCGAGTTCATGACGTTCAACTTTGCCCTGCAGGCGATTGATCACATTCTGAATTCGGCGGCCAAGACCAACTACATGTCCGGTGGCCAGCTTGGCTGTCCCATTGTGTTTCGCGGCACCAATGGCGCGGCGGCCCGGGTGGGCGCGCAGCACAGTCAGGACTATGCGGCGTGGTATGCCGCCATTCCCGGCCTGAAGGTCTGCATGCCCTATTCGGCGTCGGACGCGAAGGGGCTGCTGAAGACCGCGATCCGCGATGATGATCCGGTGTTTTTTCTGGAGTCGGAGCGGATGTTGTCCGACAAGGCGATGATACCTGTGGAGGAGTACACGGTGCCGTTCGGGTCGGCGGCGCTACGCCGGGGTACGTGGAGCGGGGAACGCAACTCGGACTGCACGCTGGTGTCGTTCGGGAGGCCGGTGAACTTCTGTATTGAAGCGGCCGACGAACTGGCCAAGGACGGCATCGTCTGCGACGTGCTGGACATGCGAACGGTGCGCCCGCTGGATATCGACTCGATCATCGAGTCGGTGAAGCGCACGGGGCGGATCGTGGTGGTGGACCAGTGCTGGCCGTTTGCGAGCATCGCCAGCGAGGTGGTGACGCAGGTGTGCGAGAAGGCGTTTGACTACCTGGATCACCAGCCGGTGCGTGTGAACACGGACGACGTTCCGACGCCGTATGCCAAGAGCATGGAGGCGGAATATTTGCCGCACAAGGGGAAGATTGTTCGAGCCGTGAAGGGGACACTCAGCACCGCGGCCCGCGCGGGCTGATTGGTGCGGGTGTGCCTACTACCTCACCCACCCCCCCACCCCCCCACCCCCCCGACCCCTCGGTCGGTCGCTCGGTTTCAGGGCCACCCGGCAGGTGGCACCTTAGGACTTCCGGGCCACGCGCCACGCCGACGAGCATCGGCTGCGCCGGGACGCGGACTCGTGGAGGGGTGGTGCCATCGCGGCGGCACGCGCCTAACGCGCAGAACCGGCGCGAAATCGGTATAAATCCGCCTCGCGTCGGGGCCGAATCGGGGGTTGTCAGGGGCACCGGCCGGTGCCCGCGTGCCGTGCAAGGTCCGATAGGACGCTGCAAAAGTCGAAAAACTTGGCATCGGACGGGCAAATGTGTACGCATTTGCGAGAAAAGTTGGCATCGGAATGACAAATGTGTATGCGTTTGCGAGAAAACGTGGCACCGCAGCCGCACAATCGCCCACATATGCTCGGCGGCACGGCATCGCAAGAGCACCTGATCTCGCACGCCGCCAGCGGGCACGTAACATCGACCACGCCGTGCCACCGATGCCCTCGTGCTCCCCCCCATTTGACGAGGACTTCGGCGTCTTGGTTGGTAACGAACTCAACGCAGACACCGAAGTCGGTCCTCAAACGCAGGTCCGACTTCGGCGGCACGTCTGGACTTCCGGGCCACCTGCCTGCTTTTCAGCATCCGGTGCTTCCATGCACCCTCCCAACACCGGATGTGCAAAGCCACATCCGGCGGCAGGTGTATCCGGTGCCACCTGTCTATGTCTTCTCGTTGATCCAACAATCAACGAGAAGACATGGCTTGCCGAAGACGGCAAACCATGGCACACTCGCCCCCACCTGCCACCTACCAGCCTACGGCACTGGCCAGTGATACGTAACGTATCCGATCACGACAGCCTGAAGGTATACGTTGAGTGTTAATACTATTGAAATAACCATCATGCCGACTTTATTACCACGGGATCTGTCGTACCACATATATCTTCCAATCAGAAAAGCTATGCATGGTACTACGCTTAGTACAATGGGTACCCATGAAAGAATAATGGCAAATAGCCCAAATGCGACCGCAAACTGTACAAGAATACACGCCGACATCACAAGACTTCCAATCGCAACCCTCCGTAAGTAGGCGTTGATAGCATACTTTGGATGCAGCGGCACATTCCAGCCAGCGTGGTTCGTCCCGCATTCGGGGCATATGGCGCTATACTGCAAGAGCGGGTAGCCGCAGTTGGTGCACTGAGGGCTCCGCACAGGCATATCTTTATTGTTTGGCATCATCTCTTGGCCTGCCCAATGCAACTGGCGTTGACTTGTGGCACTGACTCGCAAGCCGTGGCCCATGCCACGGTCAAACCTCACACTGGGTCAGTACCACCCGCCCATCTGACCTTATGGACCGTACTCGAACTGTTCGACGTATTTGGTCAGCCATGGGACGCCGGTTTCACGTTCCAGGTTGTCGATGATGTCCGCGATGAGTTGGCGTTCGATCGGCGGCGAGAGTTCGCCCTCGATCGTGACTTGTACGTCGTCTACTTTGCACGCAAGCGTCACGCGGATCCCGCCAACATCGATGATAGTGTCAGGGTCGCCGTGGAAGTCTGGGTCCAATCGAGGCGACGGGATGAGTTCATGCGGGACATTGAGCGGACGAAACGTCGCCGTGGTTGGTGTAAGGAAGTCGTCCCAATAATCCACGGCATACATGTGAACGCGCCGCGTTTCTTCATGCGGTTTGGCGATCTCCCACGTCATGTCAGACAACCGGAGTCGATAGACCGCCGAGTTGAAGGAGGGTGGGCCGTCGTCGTCTTCAAACTCGATTCGCCCGCCGCGCACGAGGATCGAGTTTGTCTCTGAGTCATACGCGGCGTGGTGCTTCCAGATCCAACCAGGGCAGGTGCCGCGCGTCTCCAGCCGCTCGATTTTGTACGTCGTGGTATCGAGCGAGTAGACGGGCGTGGTGCCCGGCACGCGGGCGTCCATGTAGCCGATGCAGCCGATGATGATGATCCGGTCGCCGACGAGGGTGGCGGAGTGTGAGTCGGTTGGCTGGAACACCGACTCGGGGTAGCCGTAGATCTCGATTTCACCCGACGTTTCGGTGATGTCTGTTTCACCCGGTGCCGGACGGAGCACGACGACATCATTGTAAATGAAGAAATCAACGTCGTAGAAATCCTCGTGCTCGCCGCCGATGCAGATAATGCGTCCGTCCGGCATCACGGTCTGTGACATGCCGAAGCGGATGAAGCACCAGCGCGGCGTGAGTGGCATGAACTGTTCGATGCCGTAAGGGTTCGAGCCACCCCACGCGGTGAACCCCTTGCGGAGGACCCACTCCCATGTGGCGACGTGCATCCGCTGCGGGTTGGCCTCGCCGCGCCTGCAGGTACACTCGGCTTCATACTGAGCGCGTGTTGGTGGAGCCGTCATGCCGTTGATTGTATTGCAATTCAACCTGCGACCGGCAGGTGGCCCTAAAGTCCGACGTGGCACCGAAGTCGTCTTCGACTTCGGTGTCTTTGGGCGATGCAGGATGGTCTATGAGAACGTAGAACACGAGCCTGATCACGGCGCGAGGCGGCGTCAAGGTCGGGATACCTGCCCCAGTTCGGACGCGAGCCGATCACCCGGATACGCGTAACATTCAGGTACCTTTACGGAGATCCGCTGTGCGAACGATACTCGCGACCGTCGTGCTTTGTGCGGCCTTCTTGGCGTGCTCCGCGTGTGAGCGTGCCGGATCGAGTGAGCCAACCGGTGGCTCGGCCCCCGTTTCTGTGACCACGGCGACATCGACCGACGAGTACGCTGATCCGGGTTGGAGCATGCAACTCCGCGAAGTCGCCGCGGCGTACAAGACGTGGCAGCGCGTTTCAGATCAGGCGAATTATTCACCGGTACGGTGCATCTTCCTGCCTCCGACCGGTGCGCAGAACAGCGGAGCGAGCGACGGCACGCCGCACGGGCGCAAGTTGTACTTCCTCTACGCCAAAGACCACCAGACATACCTCGATATCACCTACCCAATGGGGGTTGCCGGGGACACGAACGATCCCCACCCCACAAACTTGGTACAGCCCACAGGTCAGGTGATCGTCAAGGAAGCGTTTCATCCCGTTCCCGCGACCGCCGCTGAGGCCAAGGCGATGATGACCCAGCGTGACATTGAACAGCGTCGAACGATCCCGTCGACATTCATCGGCACCGGCGACAACCTGAACCGGATGGGCGATCTGCAGGGGCTCTACGTGATGCTCAAGACGCCGCCTGCGTCACCCGGCACCGACGCGGGGTGGGTGTACGCGACGATCACGCCCGCCGGTGAGATCACGGCCGCGGGACGTATCGAGTCGTGCATGGAGTGCCATGTAGATGCACCGCATGACCGTCTACACGGAGCCCAGTGGCACTGGCGGCTCGGGGCGGTGGAGGCGTTCGAGGATGATCCGGCACATGCGGCGCAGCCGACGCCAAGTGGCCCTGCAAAGAAGTGACAAGAGTCTTCGGCAGGTGGCCCTGAAGTCCGACGTGGCAGCGAAGTCGTCTTCGACTTCAGTGTCTTTGGGCGATGCAGGATGGTCTATGAGAACGCAGAACGCGAGCGTGATCACGGCGCGAGGCGGCATCACCGGCGGCAGCGAACGCGGCCCGGAAGCGGCGCGGGCCGCCGGGTTCTTCGAGCCTCACGACGCCCCGCCGTTAGACGAGAGTGTGGACACACTCGGGAACGGGCACGCAACCAAGCCACCGATATCCTCGTCAAAAGCACGAGGACATCGGGGCACGCGAAGACTTCGGGGCCATCGGCCCCACGCCGGGTGTTCGACGGTCTATGAAGCCGGCGTCGGTGCCCGATTTCTGATATCGTGCCGTGCATGAACGACGCCTGTACACCCGCCCCCCCCACCACCCCCGCCGGCCCGCGGCAGTGGCGAGCGTTGACCGCCGCGTGGCTGGGGTGGGCGTTTGATGGGCTGGACGGGTACCTGTACATCATGGTGGCGTTGCCGTTCGTGACGGAACTGGTGGCGGCGGAGCGTGGGCTGACGATGGCCGCGGTGCGGGCGTCGGACGAACTCACCAACTCGGTGGGGGGGGACGCGGCGAGCAAGGCAGCGATCATCCAGGCGGTGTTTCTCGTTGGATGGGCGATCGGTGGAGCGGTGTTCGGGCGGCTGGGCGATCGGCTGGGGCGCGCGCGGACACTGACACTCACGATACTGACGTATGCGATATTCACAGGGATGGCGTTCTTCGCGCAGGCGTGGTGGCACCTGCTGATTTTCCGGTTCATCGCCGCGCTGGGGATCGGGGGGGAATGGGCGGCGGGGTCTGCGCTGGTGAGTGAGACGCTGCCGCGGAAGCACCGTGCATGGGCGAGTGCGCTGCTGCAGAGCGGGTACATCATGGGGTGCATCGCGGCGGCGCTGACGGCGGGCTGGATGGCGCACCTGGATTCGCCGCGGTGGGTCTTCCTGGTCGGGGTGCTGCCGGCGTTCGTGACGTGGTGGATCCGG
>JBGSIF010000004.1:0-8859 GCA_041742635.1 Phycisphaerales bacterium | reverse complement strand
CTCCGGCTCGAACCGCGGCCGATCGGTGTATCGATCGCGATTCTCCGCTCGCAAATGCTACGGTTGGCTCGAAATCACGCTCTGGCTGGAAACTCGGCTTCTTCAACGGGCTGCTAGGGCCGCGTGCTCCGGCTCGTCACTCACTCGAAGAGTTCGATCACGTACCCATCTGGGTCCAGAAACTGAGCCTTGGGCATCTGGGCCGCGGGATCCGGCGGGATCATCGTGATGATCGTCGTGCGGTCTTTGATCCGCTCGATGGTTTCTCGAACGTTCTTCGTACGCAAGGCAAGCATAATGAATCCGCCCGGCTGCGAGCCGATCACGGGACGCCGGTACGTCTGCCGCACACACACCGCGATGGTGGGGAAGCGGTCGCACTCGAGCGTGCGTGTCTCGAACGGCAGCCCTTCGCGCTGCGTCGCCACATGCCGGAACCCGAGCGTTTCAAAATAGAACTCGCATGTGCGTGCCAGGTTTGTGACATCAAACAAGATCGAAGCGACAGCGGGCAACGGGCAGAGCGATGATTCGGGGTTGTGCATGGGTGATATTAGGAAGTCGGAATCGCCAGCCGGGCGGCGGCATCAAAGAACGCTCCCCCTCCGCAATCAAGAGAGGTCGAGCGAAGTCGGCACCAGCACCAAGTCGTCCGCGTCACGCGCGTGCGGCTGTGACCGCGTCCAGGTTGTCCAGCCAAGCCGACCGAAGGAACCGAGTTGAGTGCGCGGGACTTCGTCGCGTTTGAGGATGAGGTTCATATCCCACGAGAGTTCGGAACCGCTGTAGAGCGCGGCCCAATCGACCAGTCGTGTCAGGCTCCCGCCGCCGGGGAGCATCCGCTCGTAATCCCGGAGTGAAAGCGGGCCGACGATGATGCGGAACTTCTGCTGTGATTCCCAGATGCGAGAGCCGACGATCGCGGTCGAGCCGAGGGTGCCGGTTGAACGTGACTCGCCGAGTTTGCATCGGCAGTCGGCGGGAAGCGGCATCCACTGTCCGACAAACTGCTGCACCTTGCACGGGACGCCGAAGTAATCCCCGACAATTGCAGCGAACCCCTCGGCCCCGCGGTTCTGCGCAACGAGCCGCCCGGCATAATGCGCCTTGGCGACGTCGGGGACGCGGTCGCGTCGGTGCAGAGTCGGCATGCCCATGCCGAAGAGACTGGCGATATACATGAAGAATCGGTCGGCGGTCAGGTCGGGCTGCGAGGCACCGCCGGACCCGGGCTTCGTCCGGTCGGCAGCGGCTTCGCGGAGTGTTCCATCCTCGTCAAACTCGGGCGTATCCGCAAGGGTGCCTGAGTCGAGGGGTGCGGCGGCCGCACGCTCGTACTGCACCGCTTTGTTGTTCACCGCCCACGCGCGGTAGAAGAGCGACACAAGCCGGTGATGAAACACATCCGCGAAACGCGCGAACGTCGGATCGGCGAGCATTTTTTCTCGCTCGCGTGCGTATTCGGTCAGGTGGTGCGGCAACGGGCCATTCGGCCCGAACAACCCGAAGAACGTCAGCAGCAATCGCGGCGGCCCCCCGCCGGCGGGGTGCGTGAGTTTCGACAATGCCGCCGGTGCGAACGCCAGCGATGCCTCTTGCCCGAACCGGATCGGGTCGTCGGCCAAGCGGCGCGAATGCCCAATCCGCGGCATGTCTGCCCGCGCGTTCTCAAGCCGGCGGAGCGCCATGAAGAAATCGAAGACGAACGGCTCGACCCCGAGCCGCCGCATCAGATCATCGGCCGCAGCCCGATCCGCGCCGGCCATCGCATCACCTCCCCTCTGGTCTGCGAACGGATCACCGTTTCGGTGAAGGAGTTGATCGAGACGTACCGCGCAAAGAACTGCTCCAGCACCGCTCCCATCGCAAACATCCCGATCCCCTCGAACGGAAGTTCATCGAATCCGACGGTGATCTCAAGCCCGCGTGCGAACGCGATCGGCCCCGGCGTGCTGACCCGCCGCGTGATCGGACGCGATGTGATCGACCGCACCCCCTCGACCTGTTTCCGGATCGAGGCTTCCGAGGTATCAGCGTACAACTTGAGCAAATCCCGCAGCGCATTCGCACCGCCACCGGCCGCCCCCCCAGCCCCCCCAGCCCCACCACCCGCACCGCTCGTTCCCGCCGCCCCTCCTGTATCAGTCAGTGAGAAGTAGTTCAGCGCAAAGTGGCTGATCACCCGCCACGCCGTGTCCCCCTCGGCGAACGACGGCTTGGGCGGCGTCGGCCCGGTGACACACAGGATCGATTCCACCGGCGCCCCCGCGTCCATCGTGAAGTCGCTCTTCCCGCCGCCCACCGGCATGTTCACCGGCAAATCCCGGTTCGTACACAGCGTCTCGATCCCCAGTTGCTGCAGGTCCGTCCGGTACGGCGCACAGTGCGCATCCACCAGCGTGATGTACGACTCGGACCCGGAATAACTCTCCGAGCGCCGCCCACGTTTCTTTTCTTTCTCCGACAGCACCCGCGGCACGCGGTTGATCGTGAAGTACGCCCCGCTCCCGCGCCCGTCGTGGTCAAGGTCGCTCGCCGAGTAGAACGGCAGGAACTCCTGCATGACGTCCGCCGTCTCCCCGTACCCCGTCACGGCTTTGACCTCGAAGACCTCGAAATCCAGCGGGCGCGTGCGGTCTGGGATCACCTGATACTCGTTGAAACGATCGGTCATGTGGATACGGTCGGCACGGCGAGGGAACAGATTGATCGCCGGCGAACAAAACAAGGAAACGTTCGCGGCGCTAAGTGCGGACTCGAGTTCCGGCGCGGCGTGCTTGAACAGGATGACGAGGTCGATCTCGGTGTCCTTCCCCTTTGCGGCCGGACCAGTGCCCACGCCCGCACGAAGCCCACCGAACCCGCCGACCTCGGCAAACATGAACCGCTGTGGGAGCGTGAAGTACTCTTGCAGCAAGCGGTAGCCGTGGAAAGACCGTGGGCTGTGCGGCAAGGCGGCCTGATCTTCCTCGAACCCTACGCGATTGATGACACCGCCCGGTGAGCCTGCGCCGCCAGCGCCAAACGCTGTGGAGATTTCGCGCCACCGCACGGGGTTGCCGATCGACTGCACACTGACGGCACGGGCATGAGCGAAGATCTCTTCATAGAGCCGCATGGGGGTTTCGTCGGACCCGTGCAGGTACAAGCACAGCCGGTCGAGATTGAGTTTCTGGAATGTCAGCCCGGCGGTGCATCGCAAGCGGATACGCAGCCCGGCCTTGTCCCCCGGCTCCGTCGGCGCGAGGAACGACGCCAGCCCGCGTGTCTGATATTCCACCGACACGACCTCGATCGGGTACAGCGTCACGTCGTGCGCCGTGCGGTATTCGCACGCGGTCTGATCGCCTTTGCCGATCCGGCTCCGCAGTGCCGCGCCGCGCTCGATCGTCACCCCCTCGGCCAGCGCGCCCTCGCTCAGGTCCGGCTTGAACTTCACGACCGCCATCGACGGCGTCGGCGCGAGGTAATGCGGGTACACCGTCTCCAGCAATCCCTGGGTAAACCTCGGGAACTCCGCGTCGAGTTTGACTTGAATCCGTGCCGACAGGAACGCGAACCCTTCGAGCAACCGCTCGACGTACGGATCGGCGACCTCCGCCGCGTCCAGCCCCAGCCGACCGGCGATCTTCGGGAACTCCTTGGCAAACTCCCCCGCCGATTCGCGGATGTGCTGCAGTTCCCGGTTGTAGTACGTCAGGAGCCGTCTATCCATCGCGTGTATCCAACTGCGTGCGCATCGGCACTGTGCCCGTGCTAACTGTTCGGCGCATCCTGCACGGTACACATGCCCGTCTCAAGGTCCACGTCCGTCTTCACGTACAGCCGCTCCGGCAGCGGCTGCGCCCACAGCATACCACGGATCTCGAACGATACCGCGTTGGTCCCCAACTCTTCCGGGTTGGACACCGCGTCCACGCCGATCGTGCCGGGCAGAATCCGCGGCTCGTACCGCTTGATCACCGCCTGCACCGTCCGCTCCAGTTCCACCACGTTCACGCTCGACGACGTCAGCCCCGTCAGGTCCGGCATCCCATAGTTGAGTACCGACGAAATCACCTGCGGATAGTCCTTCAGTTCGTCCAGGTCCGACCGCGAGGATGTATTGAACAACCATTCCAGGTCGCGCAGCACGCTCCGCCGGATCGCCTGCACGGACATCACGCGCTTGTCTCGCCCTTCCTGCGTCGTCCCGGGATCGTCGTCGGTGAGCCGGTCCAGCAGACAAGGCTGGCGTCGTTCTTTGGACGTCAGTTCAGCCATGCCCGCCCTTTCCGACCTCGCCGGCACGCAGGTTCACCGACGCCGTGGTACCCCCCGCGGACGACGCATCGACAGCAGACGGCGCAGTCATCGCGTTGTTCAGCACCACCCGCCGGATGTGCAGCAGCGAGTGTTCCCCCGCGTCGGTGGCGAAGGTCTTCTGCCCCACGCCGAAGAACGACCCGTGCCCCTTGTCGTCCCACTCGGTCTTGCGGGCCAGGCGGATCGCCGGGTCGGAGTTGGATTCCGACCCGCAGTACCGCGTCGGGATCAGCGCGACGGCGTGCCCGCCGTTCGTCCACAGAATGTTTGCCGGTGCCCATACCACGTCCCGCAAATCCTTCGGCTCCTCGATGCGGACCTCTTTGATCCGCGTGAACGGCACCCAGTAGTACCGCCCATCGATGATCGCCTCAAGCAACGGCCCGAGCCGCGTGTCCGCGTCGGCGATCCACTCGAACGTCGAGGACGTCGCCGTGTCACCTTCCGGTGCTGGACCTTCGATCGTCCCCGACACCGTCGGCGCGGCTTCCAGCGCACGATCCCGAATCGTCTCCGCCTCCGCGTACCGCCCCAGACCCGCCAGGTTCGCCGATTGCAGCAGCAGCCCAACCCACTCCTCCGGCTCGCCCATCACCAGCGGCATCCGCCGCCCCGCGAAGATCTCCGCCCGCAAGGCCTCGCAGTTCAGCGCGGGCCGGCACACCTGCGCCATCAGCAGCGTCGATGGGTCCATGTCCGCAGCCACATTCAACTGCGTCATCGCCCGTTCCCACTTCCCCAGCACGCACAGCAGTTGAAAGAGGAACACACGGAGTTTGGAGTCCGCGGGTTTGGCCTTCACCGCGTTCTGGAGTTCGGTGAGCGCTTCATCCAGCCGCCCGGCTTGCACGAGTTCTTCCGGTTTCATAAAAACAGTGTAGCCACCCCCTCCCAAGCACATCCTCCCAACCCCCCATTCACGAGCACCCGCCGAAGAACGCGGCGAGGAAGTCGAAGAAGTCCTGGGAGTTGATAAACCCGTCGGCGTTGAAGTCGGCGGCGGGCTGGAGCGAGAAGAAGGCGGCGAGGAAGTCGAAGAAATCTTGGGAGTTCACAAAGGTGTCGTTGTTGAAGTCGGCGGCACACATAACTCTTCCGGGTCCATACAACTTGAAATCGCGGATGAGTAGTTCATCGCCGGACGTTGGCGCCGATCCGCGAATCAATGAGAAGGTGAGTGCGTCACGCTGTCCCGCGAAATCTCCCACGTAGACAAGTTGTCGAACCCATTGCCCCTGAGGTGACGCTGTGGAAGTTCGGAAGAGTAGTTGATTGCCGAAGCTCACCGTAAACACTTCATCCTCACCCGGATTGATAAGTTGCCATTCAAACGAAAAGTAAGTCGCGTTGCTTACGCCGCCCGTCGGTAGATTGATCATTCCGTAGGAAACTGCGGCCATTAACGGGAGATTCGGTGGAGGCAGAAGGACAGGCACTAGCCTGATCAACTCATCTTCAACCATGAGGCCAATTCCATTGACAAAGTGGTCAATCAAGAACCGCTGGATCTCATCCGGGTTCGGCGGACACTCCCCACCACCACCCCCGGGCACGTAACATCGACCATCCACGCCGCAGCATTCGCCATCCGCGCAGAGGTCGATGACCATGCATTCGTCACATATTCGGTAGACGAACTTGCACGGCAAAGGCACACAAGCATCGAGCGGGGGCGAACACCTGCCATTGCGGCATTCCCAACATGGATTGATGCAAGGCCTTGTGTCGCTGCACTCATCGCACCGGATCGAACGAAGAACTTGATTTCTTTGAGAATCGAACAAGTCGGCGGTGCATGGATCGCCTTCGTCGAGTGCGGGAACGATGAAGAACGACCCAAAGCCCGTCGCGGTGACTGGCATGCCTGTACACGAATCGGTCACTGAGACACGGAGTCGCGCTTGTATCGCCTCGCCGACAACAGGCAGCATCCACAAGGAATACAGACCCGTATTCGGAAGGCCAGTGGCGATGAGATTCCAATTTGGCTCGCCAGCCAACTGATATTCAAGGGTCACGGAGTTCTGGGATCCACCGGTGGCGGACCATGTTATTGGAGTCGTGAAACCGGCGAGCAAGTTCTCGCTGCCTGCGGGCGACAGCAGGGAGACGGTCAATGAAGGCGAGATACTGAGCGTCGCGGATTCGCTCGTAACGCTGCCGCAAGCGTTGCTGACTCGGCAGCGATAGCGCGTGGCCGCGGTTGCGTCGGCATTGGTAATAGTCAGCGAGGCTGTGTTCGAGTTCGTGGCTGTGGCGGCGCTGCCGGGGATAGGCCCATCGAAAAGATCGTTCCATACGTCGCTACCTGCCGGTGCGGTCTCGACTTGCCAGCGGTAGGTGAAGGGGCCGGTGCCCGTGGCGCTCACAGAGAACATCGCTGTAGGTGTGCCGCAGTTTGCAGACGCCGGTTGAGACGAAATCACAGGATCAGGCAGCACTTGCGCGGGCGACAGCGCACCAGAATAGAATCGAACATCGTCGATGAGGCCGATGAATCGACAGCAGGAACGGCTACTGATGCCCCAGCCTATAGAGGTAGGCAATATACCGGTATCGACCGAAGTTCTAGCCAGCGAGCCGTTGATGTAGCAGCGATACGTGCCGCCTTGCCGTGTGAGCATGATGTGGGTCCACGTGTTGCGGGGAACGGCCAGAGCACCTCCGGGACCGCAGTTGCCACTCAGGCAGTGCAGCGCACCAGATGGGTCGCGGTAGTCGTACCCGAGTGTTGCATCCGAGTTCACGTAGACATGGAACCTGTTGGAGTCTGTGTCATCGGAGCGGCCCCACAAGATCGCGCCGTGTTGCGAGAATGGTGAATTCAGCCAGAAGGCCAACGTCATGTCACCCGGCGCATTGAACGAGAACGCTCCAGAGAAGTTCACTCGCTGGCTGCTGTTCAGACTCAGCGATTCTCCAGTTGCCGCCGGACCAGTGCAGCTAAGCAGCCCGTGGACGTTCGACGAGAAGTTCGGCCCCCCAACGGCAGTGCCGGGTTGCGGCGAACTGCCCGAGTCAGCGATAATGGTGGCAGCGCTCCCCGGTGGGCCATCGAACCTGTAGTCGTGTGTCGGTACGACCTGTCCCGACGCCGCGCTTCCTAGCATCATGGCCAGACTCATCGCGGCTATTGCGCCCAGCATTCTGCACGGCGTGTTTCTCGTACTACGGCGATTGGGCAGGTGGCCCCGAAGTCGTGGCACCGAAGTCCCTGTGCTTTTGACAGGGACTTCGGTGTCTTCGTTCGCTCGGCAACAGCCCAAGACACCGAAGTCGGTCCTGAAAAGCAGGCCCGACTTCGGGGGCACGGGCACGGGTACGGATGGCGTGTGGAACATCCGGGCTACCCAGCCGAGCGTCTCGACCACCGCCTGCCGCACGGCCATCAGTGCCAGCATCACGTTCGCCCGCTCATACGTCCACATGTTCAACCCCTTTCGCTCTCTTCGGCCCCATTCAAGATTCCCCGCACTCATACAGCGATACGAAAACGAACCTCTCACGGGCACGATACCAGATTCTCGGACGCGGTACAAGGGGATTGTGGGTGGGTGAAGAAGATTTAGCAGTCCGGGCGCGGGGAGGGGTTGGGAACGGGGTGGGACGCGGGTGGGAAGGCGTGGAAAGGGGGTGGGAAAGGGGTGCGTGGAGCGGGAAGATGGGGCAAGGCGTCGGCGCGCCGCCGCGGTTGCGAGGCGTATTGCCGTGGTTGCGCGGTGAAACGTCCCGGTTGCGCGGTGAAACATGGCCGTTGCGCGGTGAAATGCCGCGGTTGCGCGGTGAAATGTCTCCGTTGCGCGGTGAAATACCGCCGTTGCGCGGTTAAATACGACCGTTGCGCGGTGAAAAGGCGAGCTTTCGCCGTAAAATGCCGCGGTTGCGTCAGTGAATGCGTCGCTTTGCCGGCGTGACGCCGGCGTTTCGCGCAGAATCGGCTTGCGCCCGAGAGTACTGCACACAGCACATCACCGTCTCGCTCTGATTTCCTCCGAGAACTCCGCTCTCCCCGAGTTCGCCCCCGCCCCCCCTCGCCCCGTCCACCACGCGGCCTAGAGAGAAGTCGATCCGATCACACCCGCCCTCTTCGCCAGCCGCGACGCCATCGCGCCCACCTGCACCCGCAGTTCCGGCACCGCCGTCGTCTCCCACAACTGCCCGCGCCGCAGCGGCCCGACCACAAAAAGCCGGGACGACACCGCGCCACCCGCGCCCACCACGGCACCGTCGCTGTCCGCGTCAATACCCAGCCGCAGTGCATCGGGCCGCACCATCCCCCCCCCTCCCCGCCCCTCACCACCGAGCAGCGACGCCATGAGCGGATCGGCGACCCGCGTGATATCGCACTCTGGCCCGGTGCAGTTGATGATGCGCGTCACACGCAGCGTCGCGTGCGTTCCCACGGCCGCGTCGCGCACTGAGTACGTCACGACAAGCCGGTTGATCGCCATCCCCTGCCCCCCCACGCCGCCCACATCGCTGACTCCTGCCGCCGCGTTTGCAACACCCTCGATCCGGCCCGCAATCACACGCACCGAACCATCCGCGATCCAC
>JBGSIF010000003.1:0-4184 GCA_041742635.1 Phycisphaerales bacterium | reverse complement strand
AGGGCCGCGATCTTCGAATACATCGAGGTGTTCTACAACCGCCAACGAATCCACGGCAGCATCGGCTATCTCAGCCCCGAACAGTTCGAGGCCAGCCGACGATGATATATTGACACTGTCCACCGGAGGTGGGCAGGTTCAAAGGTCGAGTGCCCAATTCAAGATGCGAACGCGCACGGCATCCAAAATAGCGATCAATTGCGATCGCTGTACCTGACGAAATGGAACAAGCCAATCTTTTGCAAACCACTCTTGTTGATTGCGGATCGCCTCCGACACTTCAGCCGAACATGGAAAGCTAATATACCCAGTGGTATCTCTCGCCAGCTCGGCGATTGCTGCAACCGATTGAGCAATGTAAACGCGGTTCAGGTTTCGTTGCCCCGAAGATGTAGTTGCCTGAATGGGAATTAGACCGCCGTGCGGATGTTTCGCTCGCAACTCTCCCTGAATAACTCGATACGTCGGAAGTATCGAAGTCAATCCGGAATACCCGCAGAGTTCACCGTCGATCCACTTGGTGTCTTCCAGAAGCCCAAGTTTCGATGCGACGACTTTAGCCGTGCGAAGCAACTCACCGATGTCCGTCGCACTGAGGCGAGCCATCTGTTGTAATTCTTGAACGAGAGATGACATACCCAATGCTAGCTCCGCAACGTGCGGAGTAGCGTCTCAAACAGTCTCAATGTCTTCTCCCACTTCCCAAATCCCAACCGCCTCAAACCCCGACGGTGGCACTCGCGGTCTCGCTCCACGGGCCGGTCTGGCCTCTTCGGTTCACCCAGCGGAGCATGTAGTGGGCGTTCATCCCGCCGCCGCTGGCCGGGTGGTCGGCGATGCACGGCGTGCGTGTGCAGGTGGCGATGAACGTCATGCCTTCGGCTCCTCCCCCTCCCAGCGGCGGGGGTTCTCCGACTGGCACCAACTTCACCCACACCTCCGCGCCTATCACGCCCTTGGGCCGCGCCTTGCTGGTCGGCGTGGCTTCGTCCTTGAAGTGGATCGTGTGCCGCAGGCGGGCGGTCACGTCGATGGAAACAAGCGGGCGCGTTGTTGGAGGTCCACCGCTGCCCCCGCCCCCTGATTGACGGATGCTGATCCCAAGTGCCCCGCGCTGCGCATCGGTAACGACCGGCGCCACCTGAATCCTTCGTACCAGCGATCGAATGACCGCGACGAACGCATCGCGCGCGTCGTCCTTGGTCTGCCGGGCCGCGACGGCGGCCGCCGCCGCCGAGGCGTGTGCCGGGAACGCCACTTTCCACGGCGACTGAGCCGCCCCCAGCGCAGTGCTGTCCGCCACTGTCAGCCCCAGGGCCGCGAAGTTGGCGCTCACGTACGCGACGAAGTTCACCTGCCACGAGTGGAAGTCAGGATCGGCAAGTGGTATGTAGTCTGGGTTGGGCATGGAAATTTCCTTGCTGTGTGGCCCGCCCCCCCACCCTCCCCACCAATCGGTCCCCGCCGGTTCCGATCCGGGAGCGGCGTAGCGCCAGGTATGGGCGGCGTAGACCGTCCCGCCCCCGGCGGGGGTTGTTTCGCCCGAAGCGAACATCACCCCGCCCCCGGCGAACGTCACGCATTCCTCACCGGCGACAAATCCATGTGTACCGTGAATCATTCACGGTATACCAATGATCGACAAGTATGACCAAAACCAATAAATGTTTGACCACAATTCAACAAAGATGTACCGCCAACAACCAAAGAAATACCCGAAACAATGCCCGGTACACCGGGAACAATACACGGTCAAGAAAAACCCGCATTGGGGATTCAGAAATGCGTTTTTTGCGAGAATATGTGTGCGTGTACCAACCTCTCTCAGAGGGGGTACTAACCCGGCAGCCAGACCGGAGAGCGGAGCCAGCCCCATGCGTGCCAGAGGAACGAAACCAGTGCGATGAGCATCAGCCAGCGCATGAGGTAGGTGTGGACGTACCACGCCCGCTTGTAGTCCTTCCAGTACGGGGCGAACCCTGATCGGTCGGACTCATCGCGCATCGCCCCTACGTCATGCGTGAGATAGCCACGCAGGATGTTGTAGGCGATCAGTACCACCGCCAGTGCGCACGTTGACCAGCCGCGATCAAGGCCAAGCAGCACCTGCCAGACTTCATACTCCCGCGTCGTTTGCGTCAACGACTGGTTCAGGTGCGAAAGTTCGCGCGCGGCGTCGCCGAGGATGACGGCGGACTCGGGGTGCGTGGGGGGGGCGGCGGCTGTGATCGCCGCTGCCTCGAGTTTGTCGGCAGCGTGGACGATCGCCACCTGGGCACGGTTGACACCGACCCACATCATCATCCGCACGGCGTAACCTCCGAGGAAGGCGGTCAGCGGGATGAGGTGGAAGAAGAACTTGGTGCCCGTGTACGCGCGGCGGACGGTGTGCCATGCTTCCGAGGTATTGGGCGGGAACCGGACTTCCTTGAGGTCGTTGCCGTCGAGTCGCATATTGCGAACATGAGCAAGCGTGCAATGCCGCAGATTCAGACCTTCGAATTTGACGCCGCGAACATCGGCACAGTCGAACCACGCCACCCCCGCGAAGGTCGCTTCGCCGAACTCCGTCTTCCCCGCGAAGGTCGCACAGCAGAAATCCGTCCACCCCGCGAAGGTCGCCTTGTAGAACCACGCTGGCCCCGCGAAGGTCGCCCCACCGAACCCCGCCTCCTCCGCGAAGGTCGCCTCGTAGAACCACGCCATCCGCGCGAAGGTTGCCCCGCCGAACCTCGCCCGCTCCGCGAAGGTCGCTCCGCGGAACCCCGCCTGCTCCGCGAAGGTCGCCCCGCCGAACTCCGCCGCCCCCGCGAAGGTCGAGACCTCGAAACTCGCTCCATCTTCGAAGCGGCAGTGTGCGGCCAACGTCACCCGGATGTCAAGCCTATTGCACTCCGCTTTCAGCACACGCCCGCCCTCGATCCGGAGTGCGGTCACACCCTCCAGACTCTCGTCGCTCTGGGCGGGATCGCCGCGCTTCCACGCCGGGGCCAACTTGACGCGCGGGTGCTTCTGCACCGCCTCGATCAACGCCCGCAGGTCGGCGATCTCCATGTCCTTGATCGGCTCGCCGCGGTCCACCACCGCGTCGGCCCAGCGGCGTAGTTCCTCCGGATCGGTCCCGATCCGCCCCACGATCCTCACCCCGTCGTCCGGCGGTGGTGAAGGCTGAGGCGAGGGAACCGGCATGTCGTTCGCGTCATTCACGCGCCAACTGTAGATCGGTACCGCCACCCGCCCTCTCCCCTTCGCGTCAAACCCCCCTCCGCTCTGCTTTCCTCTCCGCAAACCTCTGAGCCCTCTGAGTTCGATCCCATTCTTCAACCTTATCCGTCGGAACCGATGCAATGGCCTGCGGCCCGCTTCGGAAAAGGTAGTCGATGCCCGAGCGGCGTAGTCCGCCTTCGCCCTTCGCGTCATGATGTCTTTGATTTACAACAGGGAGGGGCGGTACCCGAGAGTCCATGGCGTCACTCCCCCACTCCTTGGGCGGCGGCTTGGAGGGCCAAAAGCACTCTGGACGCCTCAATCCGCGTGTACAAAGCAAACAAACCAACCGAACCAACCAAACAAACACGGCTTGGCTCCGAACGAGCCAAGCCGTGCCGTTGACATGATCCTGTTTGAACTCACCCGGGCGTGATACGACTAGCACCCCGTGAACAAGCATGTGATGAAGTCGAAGAAGTCCTGCGAGTTGGTCTGCCCGGAGTTGTTGAAGTCGGCATTCGCCGCGAAGAACGGCGTCAGGAAATCGAAGAAGTCCTGGCTGTTCAAGAACCCGTCGTTATTCCAATCGCACGGGCACGGCACGCCGCACGCAAAGCGAACCTGCCCCGAGCCGGTTCGGCTCGCAAACCCCGACACACGCACTATGTACGCCTGCCCGGCGTTCACCGGGAAGGTGATCGTTGTTTGCAGCCCGCAGAAGTCGTCGAGGCATGTGATCTCCGGCCCGCCGCAGGCGTTCATCACGCTCAGCACGGAATCGTGCGAGGTCAGGTCGCACGTCGATACGTTGGCCGTGCCGGTGCAGGACGCGGTGTAGCGGAACCAAACGTCGGGCGACGCACCCGAACTCCCGCACGTTCCCGCGAAGTCGTTGGTCGCGCCGATCGTCGTGAAGACGAACGTGCCGTTGCCCACCGCCGCCGCGGCGGCGCAGGCGTCGTTCGCCGGCGCGG
>JBGSIF010000002.1:0-5461 GCA_041742635.1 Phycisphaerales bacterium | reverse complement strand
GTCGCTCGCGGGTGTGTCCGAGCCGGGCTTCTGAGGGCCGGGCTTGTCGGTGATGGGCTTTTCGCCGGCGGGGGTTGTGTCTGCGGGCGAGCCAGCGGTGGGTTTGTCCGCCGGTGTATTGTCGGGCTTCTTGTCCGCGCCGTCCGACGGCGGGAGCGGTTTTTGCGGGGTGTTGGGGTCCGGGGTCGGGGTCGAAGAGGGTTTGAGGACGCCCAAGTTCGCCAGCGTCGCCGCGGTTGGGGCATCGACCGGGTCGGTCACTTGGATCTTTCCAAGACCTGCCCAGATAAAAACAGCACCGAGCATCACCCGGAGCAAGAGGGGTGGGAGGGAGAGAGAAACTTTGTCTCGTGTACGCATGGTGGTCCTCTTGACAGCCTTGGCGCGTCGAACCGGCCGAACGCCGGGGCGGTGCGAATCCTTCGCTTCGAGATCGTATCCCGTGTACGTCATTGCCGATCCGTGCTACTCCAGCCAGTCCTTGGCCTTCAGCCGTGCGGGGACGTATTCCTCGGTCACGTACGAGATGTCCTTGGTAATCAATGACTCGACTTCCATCTTGAAGCCGTTCTTCAGCAGCCCGTCGATCTCGCGCTGCCACCCTTTGTGTCCCTCGAACCACGGGTACGCGGCGATCTCCTTCGCGCGCTTGATGTCGTTGTCGTTGAGTTCGATCTGCACATCGTCGTCGAGTTCGCACTGCACGTAGTCCTTGGATCGGATGCCGATGAACTTGGCGTCGGGGATCGCCAGTCGGTTGGACTCGAAGGCCAGCGAGATGGAACCTTGTTTGATGACCGAGAAGATGTAATGTCCCCAGGGGTCGCAGTCGAGCAGGCAGTAGATCGGCAGGTTCAGTTCGGTGTTCAGGCGTTGGAGCAGTCGGCGGACGCCGCGGGAGGGCTGCCCGCCGCCTTCGGTGAGGATGCAGTTGTGCTTCTGCCAGAACTTATCTTCATTGAAGCGGCCCCAGACCGTGTCTTTCTCGACATGGAGGACGAACTTGGCCTCGCACTTCTTGAACTCGATGATGTCTGGTTCGACGATCGAGGGGATCGCGTACCCGCCGGAGCCCATGCGTCGGCAGTCGATCTCGTCGCCGGTGTCGAGGATCGTGATATTCCCGATCATCGTGCCCTTCTTCTTGGCGAAGATGTGCAGTTCTTCGCGGAGCGCGCCGAGGGAGACTTCGAGGTCTTCCAGCACGCCGTCGGACTCGTCCTGGGCGGCGAAGGTCTTCTCGCTGGTCCCCGCGACCGTGTGCAAGCCTTTATAGAACATACCGCGGAGGCTCAGCGTCTTCTCGACCTCGATGAGTTCCTTGATGCTGCGTGCGTGAAGGCAGGTCTGCATGAACTGCTTGGCCTGGCTGAGGTTGAAGAGTTCGCGCTGGGCCGTGGCGTCGCCCATGCGGAGGATGCCGCGCTTCTTGTCCCAGATCGTGTTGGACTTGGTGCGCGTGGGGATGTCGATGACGGGGTCTTTCTTCGCCAGCGCGGCCTTGGCCACCTGTGTCGCCAGCACGCCGATCTTCTGCTTGGTCTTGGTGTCCCGCTCCTTGATGCGGGCGGACGTGTCGCTCGCGGTACTTTTGGACTTGGCCATAAGGCGCTCCGTTGCCCGAACTTTGCTGGTCATGCGCGCGAACAACCACCCGCCGGCGCGCCGGGGCAGTGTATGTTCGTGATGGCCGAACTTCACGCCGGGTGGACTGTCTGGGAGAAACTTCGGGGCCACACGCTGCTCGCCGGTTGCCCCGAACGATTGGTCCTTCACAGAGCATCATCCCGCGCGAGAGAGCAAGGTCGTGCGGATGAAATCCGAGATTGAGCGGAAACCCTGTTGCCGAGCCAAGCCTTCGAGGCGGATACGCTCGAAGCCGGTGAGGCGGATATTGATCTGCTCGGATCGTTTTCCATCGGTGGCGGGCGAAGGGATCGGGTCGCCATTTTCGAGTATAACGCTCAGGGCGGCCAGAAGGGATTCCTTCGTGCTTGCAACACATTCCTCGATCGAGGGGCCGTCCCCCATAACGAGAGGGAACTCGATCCAGGTTCCGACATAGCCCAGGTCGGGATCCGGCTGGATGACGATCGAGAACGTTCGCGCCAGGTCTTGCACTTGGTCTGGAATACTCAGATCATTTGGTCGGGCGACTCGTGTCCGGCCTTTGGTTGATCTTGGTGATTTCTTTTTCGATCGTTCGGAAGTAGACATGTTTCACTTTGCCGTGATGCACCGGGATTGAAATGGTGGGCCGCCCCGGCCCACGGAACACATGGTGCGATCACTTTACTTGCATCGAGGTCCAGCCATTGGACAAAAGACGCTCAACGTCACGAAACGGAAGGTCGGAAGGCATACCAACAACCCTTGTAACAGTCCGGGGACATACAGGCATCCTGCCACACCGGCGCATCGCGCCGCCGCCATCCTGGCATGTCCCGGGCTGCTTGCCCGGGTGACACGTCTTGTGTCGAATATAGCATATCAAAAGATATACAAATGTCAAGCCTGCTGTATACAGCCGTTGGGTGGTTCGTGGAAGTCGCCGCGTATCGCCGAAGTCGTCGTGCTCCCCAGCAGCCCCAAGAGACGGCTGAGCCCAAAGCGGCTGAGTCGTGGCACGCCCCCTCACCGCATCAACGTACTCCGCCGCCGCTCCCCGGCTTTCTTCATCACCGCCAGCGCGTTGGCCTTGTCCGTCGGCACCTCGCTCGTGAAGATGATCTTGATGTCGCCGATCTGGATCTCGTCGCCGTCGGCGAGTTTCGTCTCCGACACCATCCGCCGCCCGTTCACGTACGAGCCGTTGCTGCTCTTCATATCCAGCAGGTAAAACGAATCGTCCTTCGGCTCGAACCGCACCTGGCAGTGCTTGCGGCTCACGCGATCGTCCTCGATCTGCAGCGGCACCGCCTCGTCGCGCCCGATCACTGTCGTCTTTTTCCCCAGGTTCAGGTACAACCCCTCCTGCGTTCCATTCGACACGATCAGCGCGGGCATCGGCGGCTCCTTCCGGGCGCCCGACGCGATTCGCATCGCGCCGGCGTCCCCGAAACGGTCACATCGCAATCACTCGTCGCCGGCCCCCGACACGCGGGCCGGACAACACAGCATACCGTCCGTTCGAGACGTTCGCCACACACACGCTCGTTCTTGTGCTGCTCGGCGTGACCGCACTCGTTGTCGGGCTGGTCGTTGCGTCGCGCTACTTCGACGCCGAAACGATCGTCTTCATGGGCGCGGCGATCGCGCTGGTCGCGTTCTTTGGCTCCATGCCGGTCTTGCTCGGTGCCTTGGCACGACGAAAGAACGACCGATAATCGTCCAGATTGGTCCGACACCGCCGGGTGCATCTTGAACACGAAATGAGAACGCAGAGATCACGGAGTCGGAACAGAGCAGACTGAGAAATACATGACTCTGTGACAAGCGTGCTCGTCTGCGTGACCTTCTATGAAGCCGGCTTTGTCAAGGGATCACTGGCGGAACGTGGTCACTCTTCTATCCGGGCTGCTGCCAAGGGGGTGTTGAGTCCTTTTGGCAGGCCCATTCAACTGCTGCGACGGCTCCCATTCTCTGTGTCGAGCTCGGGGCTCATTACACGGACCGAGATGCCGTCTCGTCGTTCCTGTTCAGTGATCCTTTGCCCAGCCGAGGTTGTTTCTTATTGACGCGACCGACGCGTCTTTCCTTCCATCGTTCAACGGAGCCAAGGGGGGAAGGGGGTGGGATCGCGGCGGGGATACGCCCGTCGTGGGGCCCCCGTCGCGAGCACGCCTCCTTCCCCCCGTCGCATCCTCGCTGATCTTCGGCGGTCTTACGCCGCCGCCTTCCCCTCCTTTACCAACGTCCTCCACGGCGTGTTGTCGCGCAGCATCGCCCAGCATACCACCAGCAGCCGCCGGGCCAGCGCCACGATCGCGATCTTCTTCCGCTTCGGGCTCCCGCGCAGCGCGTTCTCGTATACCGCCTTCATCCACGGGTTGTGACGTCGTCCCAGCCACGACACCTCCACCAGCAGGCTGCGCAGCAGCGTGTCTCCCTCTCCACTGATCCTTCCCTGCCGGTTCGTGTCCCCCGATTGGTGTTGCCGCGGCGTCAACCCCGCATAGCACCCCACCTGCTTGCCGTTGGTGAACCGGTGTGGATCATCAATGATCGCCACGATCACCTCCGCCAGACGCGGGCCCACCCCGGGTATCGTTCGCAGGAGCGCGACCCGCGCGTCCAGCGCCGAGATCGCGTCCAGTTTGGTCTCCAGACGCTCGATCGTCTCCTGCACCGCGTGGTACTGCTTGAGTTCCTCCTCCAGCTGCATCCCCATCACCGTGTCCTGATGCTGCCGCGCCAGTTCGGCAAGCTCCTTGAGTCCTGCCTGGGTCCACGCCGCCGCGCCGCCGGCCCAGGGAATCGCCCGCGTGTGCAGCAGCGCCCGGATGGTGTTCTTGATCGTCGTGCGCCGCTGGATCTGCGCGTGCCGGTACCGGATCAACCCGCGCCACTCACGCACCGGCGCCGCCGGGATGTGCACCGTCTGGAGCATTTGCATCACGCTCAGCTGCGCCAGCCGCAACGCATCGTCCTTGTCGGTCTTGCGCTTGGTCCGCCGGCAGGTGTAGAGCTCCTGCGCCGTGTTGGCCACCTCCAGCGGGATCTTCATCTCTCCGCATAGATCATGCACCCACCCCGCCGACGGGCCCACCTCGATCACCACCCGCTCCGGGCGCGTGCGCTCCAGCACGCCGCGGAACTCCTGGATGGACGTGGGGATGGTGCTGAACGACGTGTCGTGAGCCGCCGCGTATTCGCATACCACCGACTTGCTCTTGCCCATATCGATCGCCACAATCTTCATGCCTGGTCTCCTCGGTCGGGTGACTGCCTGCGGACCGCTTCGGCGGCCTCGCCTTGGGACGATGATCCCGTCGCAGCCCCGGCCGGGGAGCCGGCTTACATAGTTTCTCTCTGTGGTGAAAAATCTTCGCGCTCGTGAAGTCGGCACCCGCGATCGTCGATGCACGATCAAGTGTCCTCCGCGTGCCGATTGACGGCTCGGGTAGCGGGCGGACGATTCCAAGCGCGAGCCGCCGAATCCAGCAGTAAAGGTAGATCAACATGGCTGACTATTTGCCGGGACCGGATGCGGACTATCAGGCATCGGCCTCGCAGACTCGGCCTGTGGGCGTCCAACTTCGTTGACTTGCCTTTCACGCTGCGCGTCCCAGAGCGGACGCTTCGCTGGGCGCCAACGCCAACCTCGCCGCGCTCGGACTGGTCGCGGCGGACATGACGCCCATCACCACCAACCAGACGTTGTTCAACACCAACTTCGCCGGGCACATCGCCGCGAAGAACGCGGCCCAGGCCGCCAAGCAGACCAAGGACGAGTCGCGCTCCGGCCTCACCGCCGCGATCCGGCCGCTCGTGCGCCGCTTGCAGGCGTCCAGCGTCGTGA
>JBGSIF010000001.1:0-9755 GCA_041742635.1 Phycisphaerales bacterium | reverse complement strand
AAAAATAGAAGACATCGATGTGGCCTACGAGTTGGGCCGCGAGCGCAAAAAGGGCGTTCGAGATGACGTCCATGAAGTTCGGTATGCCGCGCCAGGCTCGCGTGTCGGCGAACTGATGAAAGGTCGGCGGCTGCGCGAATCGTGGAACGCCGATCATCGCTAGTGCCCCAGCCGCGACGACGGTTAGGATCAGTCCTGCACGCCAATCGAACCGCGGAAAGAGCCTGTGGACATCACGAGAACACATCAATGTACCAATCATGTTAGTTTATGCTAACATGCAGATCGCGCCATGTCAAGTGCCGGTGCCCGGAGTTCGCGTCCATTCGCGGCGGCGCTGGCACTTCCGATCTCGAACGCACAGCACCGCGTGCTACGGCTCGCGTCTGACTCGCGCAGGAGTTGATCGGACCAGTGATCGAAAGGCACCGCGGCGTCAGTTCCGCACGAACACCCCGCGCAGCCGGCGCTGCGGCGTGGATTCATCGTCCAGAAAGTCGTCGAGCGGGCGCTGCGGGCGTAGCCCGCCGGTTTCCATAAGCCCCAGCAGTTCCCCGTGCGAGAGCGGCCACGGCGGCCCTTGTACATGTTCGAGCAGGTGCGACTCATCGCGCCCGCGGCAGATCACCAGGGCGTGCCCCTGCGGGCCGACGAGGGACGCGATGGAAGCAGCGGCTCGTTCGCGGGCGTGCGGTTCGAGTGATTGCAAGGTGTACACCTCGATCACGAGGTCGAAGCGGTGCTTGAACTTGCCGGGGAGCGCGAAGAGGTCGGCGACGCTGAACTGCGGTGCGTGCTGAGGAAATCGGCGCCTGGCCCAGGAGATCGCGGTTGGGGAGACATCGAAACCGACGGCGTCGTACCCACGGCAGATGAGTTCGGCCACGTCATCGCCCAGGCCACAACCGACGACCACGGCACGGCTGCCCGGGCGGACGAGTCCGGGTGCTTCGGCGTTGAGCCAAGAGACCATCATGGGATTCGGGCGGCAGTGTGCCCAGGGGATGCGTGATGGATCGCCGGAGGCGTCTTGGTAGATGGTTTCAAAGCGAGCGGTCAACGCGGGTGGAGTATCAATAAGCGCTACGGGGTTTGTAGCGTTGATCGCGCCGTGCGAGCGAGCGGCGTGTGCCAAGGTGTGGGGCGATGGATCGCTGTGAGCAGCGGTCGGTTTGAACTCGATGGTCGGTTCTGCGGATTTAGTATTTGGCTCGTTCATGTGTCGCCTCCGATCGATCAGGATGGGGCGATCCGGCGTCGGCACGACAGGCCCGGCGGAGAATCGTCGGCGGTCGGTCGTCGCCGTGCTAGACGGCGAGTGAGCAACACGCCACGAGTATTGTAACAACTCAGATGTGGGTGTGGCAACCGAATGAGAAGGATCGGTGCAATATACGTACAGAATGCAAAATAACAAGTTGATCGATGCCCGTATGAATGCAGGGTGGATTGCCGAAAATGAGATGTCGTAGGGTAGGGTGCGGATTACGCCCGTGTGGCGCGGATGCCGACACGGGGCGGTTCAGGCGCGCAGGTACTTTCGGGCGCGAGAGTGCGTATCCGCGGCATCAATCTCTTGCCCGTCGGTTCGGAAACGACGGATGCGCCGCTCGCGGCACAACTTTGCCAGCACCTGGTTGAGCGTGGATTTCATCGAGCGGGGCGATGCTTTACTTGTGTAACCGATTTCGATCAGTGCCGAGGCGATTTCTTCGGTTGTGAGCGTGCGATTATATTTGTCAACGGACCAGATTTTAAGCATCGCTTCACTGATGCTCATGCGTGCGTCGGCGGGGTTGAACGGTGGGGACGAGCGGTCGTGATGGGCGGGATCGATCGGCCCGTTGAGTTTGAGTTCACGCAGGTCGCGCGAACCGCCCGGGGGGGGCAGAGGCTCGGTTGTACGGCTGAGCATGCCGCTGAAAGACTCGACCCGGCGTCGCTGCTCGAGCAGGAGCACGCGGGCGTATTCACGGATCCGTTCGATCTCGCGGTCGGCATCATCGGCCACGGACTTGTATGCCTTGCGTGCGGCGCGCTCGCGGGAACGCTGTTCTTCGATGGTGCTGGTGATTTTCTCGAGGCGGGACGCGATCTCGACGAGCGAGAGCTCGCTCACGGCGCGGCCGTCCGCGAGCGGGAGTGAGTCAATGATCGTGGTGTCGTGAGTCGAGTTCATCAAAGAACGACCGAAGAGATATCCAAAGGAACCACGCACCAACGACCCTCGTGGGTCGCGGCACGACACGTTGCCTCGCTCTCCTCGCCTGATGGTCCGGGCTTGCGACCCGAACCAGACCGACCCCTTCTCTCCGGCAATGCTATGCCGCGGGTTCGTGCTTCTCTATCTTGAAGGCGATATCTTCACGCGGGCTTGATTGAAGCGCAAATCAACCCCGATACCGGTTGGCGTCGATAACTCGTTGGATTCGGCGGGCATCCGCGGGTGGATTCGGGCGTATAGACTGCTGAATATCGACCGCAGTACCGGGGAGAGTTCTTTTCCCTGCATGAAGGCCTGGCCGATTGATCCATACCGGTTCGGGTCGGCGTTACGAGATGGAGAACAAAGCATGAACAGCACCTTGCACGGACTATCGACTCAGCCAACCTCGCGCTCGGGTTGCGTATCGGAGTGTGTACGGATGGTTGACGTGACGACAGCCGGCATCCGAGGGCGTCGTGCGTTCACGATCATCGAAGTGCTGGTTGTCATGCTTATTATGGGGATTTTGGTAGCACTTGTGATTGGGCTTGCGGGCCGCGTCACGAGCGGGGGCAAGTACGGAGCGAGCAAGAACGCGCTGCAAGCGTTTGATTCGATGGCGACCGAGTTCGCCCTGTTCAAGGGCGGGCAGATACCAGGCTGGGTCCGTACGAACCAGACACAGGCAAATACGGGCTCGCCGGGGGATACGAATCTTCCCGATGCGCTTTCCAATGACGTGTACATCTTCCCGCTGGTTGATGGGCGGTATCAAGATCGGGTGCCGCCGCCGTCACCGGGTTCCGGCCCGGGACCCGCGATGTTTTATCGAGAGCTGGACCCGGCGCAGCCGACGGCGGCGTTGTTCCTGCTCGCCGCGAGCGAAGCGCCGGAAGTCAAGCGCGCGGTCGAGCGGCTGGACGCCAAGTTCATGCAGCGGCGGGATGTGTGGGCCTATGGCTGGCGCGTGGACCCAGCGACAGACGAGCCGACTGGGATGCCGGTGCGGCGGCGGCTGCGGATCGCCGTGCCCACGGATGCGTTTGGGTTCGATCTTCGGCTTGTCCACCCTGAGTTTCAGGGGGGCGCGGGGCGGTACTTTGCGCCGAACGCCGCGGGGGAGTGGACGCTCGATGCCGGGATGCGAGCGGGGCTGCAAGTCAGGCCGTTCTCCGAGCAGGCACCGGTGGCAATCGCATTGTTTTCGCGATCGTTCAGGCCGTTCAACCCGTACCCCCCCCCCCCGGCAACCATCAGCGGGAACGAAGTCGGCGACGCGGACGAAGGGGCTTCGATCGCAAGCCGCGTGTATTTCTACTCGTCTGGCGCGGACGGTGACGCTGGCACACGGAGCGATAACGTGTATACGCTCGAGCCCACGTTCCCGGCACAGACCGCGCGGTTGAACTGATTGACGCCTCAGCGCGGCTACCGCGAGCGCAAGGGGCGTGACCAGATTGTGTTCCGCAGCGAACGATCGTGGCGGCGATCTGAGCCGGCGGGTGAGGCACGCGGGTGGACAGACGCGACCCCACAAACCCGTGAGCACCTTCATCTCCCCCCCAAGACCGACCGCTTGCGCGGTTCGGCTCAGATGGGACAACTTCTGGTCACGCCCAGCGGAAGCGAGAGTGCTTTCGCGTGTTGTCTGTCGGCTACGCTTAATCGATGTCGATCGATGATTCCAACCAACGCACCCAGGACGCCGCGCAAGGCGAAGCGTCGAACTCGGCATCGAGCACGGCGTTGCACGCCGAGGCACGAACCCTCGATGAGGTCATCGCGTTGCGGCTGCCGAGCCTGACGAAGCGGGAACGGCGGCGGCTGGTGATGCGCGGGGGTGTGACGATCAACGAAACCCCCGCGGTGGATGTAGAAACGCGGCTCGGGCCGGGCGATGTGGTATACCTGCCACCGCCGGGGCCGACCAATCCGCATGTACCGCGTTCGAGTGGTACGGATCGTGGCGATGCGTCGGCAGTGCCGGTGATCGAACCGGTGGTGTCGCTGGAGGATCAGGAGCATCACTCACCGCAGGAGATGCAGGATCTGGCGCAACTCGCCAAGGCGCGTGTTCGGAGGCAGGAGCGGGAAGAGACGCGAACGAGCGAAGCGCGTGAGTACGCCAGCGAACGGCCGCGCGGCGACGCTGGCGCGTCGAGTGAGGGTGTGAAGCGAGAACGGTTCCTGCCCGGTGGGGTGCGGCTTGTGTTTGAGGACGCGGACCTGATCGTAGTGGATAAGCCTGCGGGGATGATCACCGCTGACCCGACACGCATCAATACAGGGACGTTGTTTGATCTGCTGAAGGAACACGTTGCGGGGCGTGGGGTTCGCGGGAGGCAACGCAGCCGAGTGAAGGATGGGGGAACGGCCGACCATGGTCAGCGCGTGTGGGTGATCCATCGGTTGGACAAAGAGGCGTCGGGGCTGTTGGTGTTTGCGAAGACGCCGCACGCCTTTGAGAACTTGAAAGAAGAGTTCCGCTCGAAGCGAGCGCACCGGCTGTATGTGGCGGTCGGAGAAGGCGTGATCGGGGCGGCGGGACATACCGGTACCTGCCAATCGTTCCTACGTGATGATCCTATGGGCAAAGTGATCAGCCTGGACCCATCGAAGTACCGAGGCCCGCCGAGGGATTTGGTGCCGGGTGCTGCTGGTGACGAACCCGCCAAACTCGCCGTGACGCACTACCGAGTCGTCGGGGCGCGCTCGGCGGGGCAGCACATGCGCGAGATCGATGGGACGACGCTGCTGAATCTGCGGCTTGAAACCGGTCGCAAGCACCAGATCCGAGCACATATGGCATCGATCGGTCATCCGCTGGTCGGTGACTACCGCTACGGTGCGAAGACCGACGGGTTGAACCGGTTGGCGCTGCACGCCGCGGAACTTGGGTTTTCGCACCCGCGGACCGGGCTTCGCCAACGGTTTGCCAGCCCGGCACCCGCGGCGTTCTACAGGCTCGTGGGTATGGAACCGCCAGCGGCGATCGCGCCGCGTGCACCCGATCGGGTCGCGCCGTCGCAAGATGTTCGCTCGTTCGATTCGGGGTCGCAGGACCACCCGACACGTGACACATCGTGGGATCGAGTCGCGTCGTGGTATGACGATTTGCTGGATGATCGGGGGAACGACCATTATGAGAATGTGATCCTGCCGGGGGCGATTCGGATGATCGACCCGCGCGAGGGGATGCGGGTGCTGGATGTGGCGTGCGGGCAGGGGCAACTGTGCCGACGGTTGGCGGAAGCGGGGGCGAAGGTGGTCGGAGTGGATCTTTCGCCGCAGTTGATTGAAGCAGCCAAGCGCCGCGGCGAATCGGGCAACTACGTAGTAGGGGATGCCAGGGAACTCGGGGCGGTGAACCCGGTGCTGCAAGGCTTCGACGCGGCGGCGTGCGTGATGGCGCTCTCGAACATCGATCCACTCGAACCGGTTTTTGCTGGTGTTCACGCGGCTCTTAAAACGCGCGGTAGTTTGACGTTCGTGGTTTCACACCCATCGTTCCGGGCCGCCGGGCAGACGTCGTGGGAATGGGATGCCAAGGCCGGGCGGCAGTACCGGCGCATCGACGGGTACCTCTCGCATGGGCACAAGCGCATCCAGATGCACCCCGGCGCGGATCCGAGCGTCGTGACCTGGACGTTCCATCGCCCGCTGCAAACTTACATTCGATTGCTCGGCGTGGCGGGGTTCGCGGTGGTGGAACTAGAGGAGTGGCCGGGGATGCGGTTGAGTACTTCCGGCCCGCGCGCGCACGAGGAGAACCGCGCCCGGCGTGAGATACCGCTGTTCCTTGCTCTGCGCTGCGTCAAACTCTGATACAACCGTCGGATACCGGGCCTCAGGAAACCGCGCGGTGTTCAGGGATCGACTCGCTTGCCTGATCAATGACGGACGCGGCGATTTGTTCGGGGTTGTACCCGGCCCGGAGGAGAACGCACGGCTTGCCGGCTTCGCGGGACCAACGCCGGGCGTCGTCTACATGTGTGTGCCCGGCGAGTTTGATCAGCACGAGCACCAGTTTGGTGTCGGCGCGGATAACTTCAGGTTGAATTGGGGCCGACGAAGAGTGTTCGACCAGCGAGACCCATTCGAGTTCGCCGAGGTCGAAGGCGGCGGTGATGCGCTCGGCGGCATCGTTGCGGCGTTCGCCGCCGATGATGACGACGCGAGTACCGCTCAACCAATCCCGCACTCGTTGGACGTTCGGTCCGTATTCGCGCGAAGCCGACGAAGCGTCTTCTTCGGGTTCGGTTGTGCTGAGAGCGTCGACGAGTTCGAGCGGTGCGCCATCCCTAGGGGATTCTCGCACGTCGTTGAGCAGCGCGTTCATCGACGCGACGGACTCGCCGCGGGAGAGCATGTGCTTGATTGCGGCGGTCATCGAGTTCCAATCGGCTTCGTCGCCGGTGGCGATGTCGGACAGGATGCGTTTGGCGTGGTAGCGTGCCTTGGTACGTTTGGATTTGTGATCGGTACGAGATTCTTTGCGTTTGGCGAGGGTTTGTTCGAGTTCCGCGATCCGACGGGCGAGGTCGCCCGCGAGGTCGGGGTCGCCGGGATCGTCCATCCGCATAAAGCGGTCGAGATAGATGCGTTCGTGCTCGGTGACGAGCCGGAGCCAGCGGAAGGCGGTGTATTGGTCCTCGTCACGGGTCTGCCCGAAGGGTTCGCCGGCGATGCGGAGCGAAGACTGCGACTCGGCGAGTAATCGGATGACTTCCCGTTCTTCCAGCGAACGAGGCTCGACAATCCGAGACCCCTCAACCTCTTTTCGAGAGAGGGTCACGACACGCGAAGCGTGCGCGAGGTTGTCGAAACACGCGGCGAGCCGCTGGAGATTGACCGGGTCGAAATGCTCGTCCGCGTCGAAGGACCAAGGCCCACGGGGCGCGCCGAGCGAAAGGGCGCGTTGTACGTATTCGTCGGCTTGCACGCGCCACAGCGGTGTACGCAGCGCGGGAGCGGTTTCGGCGGCGAAGCGAGCGGCACGCGCGGCGTGTTCGCAACGCAGCGCCAGCGCCTCCAGGTCGGGCAACTCAGGTGGGACGTACATCGAGTCGTAGGAAACACTGGGCGGGCGGTCCGCCGCGGAGGCCATGGCACCGAGTGCTGCTTCGCCGCCGCCTTGTACTTCCACATGCCGGATGGTGTCGCCGATACGGAGCGGGACGACGGCGCGCGGCCCGCGGATCTCGGCGGGGCGGATGGTCGCGCCGGGGACGACGGCTGCCGGGATCGGGTGTGCGAGTACGTACGGGACGGAGATATTCTGAGGTGTAGGTGATGCCGCGGGCACGGGCTGAGAGGGTGGTTGCGAGTCCGTGGGCACAGCAGCCGAGTCCGTTCGGGCGAGTTCGACAAGCAGTTCGCCCAGCAGGCGGATGGTGTCACGATGTTCGGGGTGCAAGCCGAGCCATTTGGTGGTGAGTTCGGCAAGAATAACGGCGGCTTTATCGGGCATCAGCGATGTTCTCGACCCCCAGCCCCAGTGCAAAGGGTTCGTGACAAGCAGTGTGCATCGACTCAGTCATTCGGTAAATGGTGTCCCGATACCAGTGCATGTCCATGGTCACGAGTTGGCGTGCAAGCGAGTGTTCCGGCGTTGCCGGGTATCCAGAGCATGATACGCACGGCATCCGCAGAATGGGTCAAACAAATCGAACATGCACAAGTTTGTGTTACGATTCGGTGATCGGTTTGAGGGCGAAACGAAGGTGGCGGTCCAGTTTGCCCGGAGTTCCCAAGTTCTGGGAATCGGATCTCGCGTGGGGGGGATGAAACTCTGCCCGGGCGAATCCGAATCAACATGTGCCATGCCGATTCTTGATCCAACATCTCTTGTGTTGCTCCTCGCCGGCGTGCTGGTTGGCGGCGGGGCGATGTTCTATGCGTTTCGCCGACTGCGCCGCGGGCAGCCAACGGGCGCAAAATGGCGAGATGATCGTGTGGAACTTCAGATGATCGCCGATCGCGTGCGATCGGTGGGAAAACTCGTCGCGCTGGAAGTGAGCGCGAAGGAGATCGCCACAGCGTCGGCGGGGTGGTCGTGGCTCCCGCCGCTGATCTTTAATCAGGCGAAGTTGGCCATGATTTTCCACTTCGACAAGCAGTACTGGTTGGACCTTGCCTGCGTGCGTCCAGAAGATGTGCGCGACCTGGGCGGCGGGAAGTTTCGGGTTTCGCTTCCGATGATTCAGGGGCAGTTGCGCCTTACGAATATGACACCGTACGACATCCAGAGTGCCCGCGTGCTCGGGCTGCTCGACCTGATCCCCATGACCGCGGAACGGCAAAAAGAGTTGATGGACCGCGCTCAACATCAAGCGTCGTCCCTGTTCGAGGCATGGGACGGGCGGTACCGCGCCGAGGCTCGCGCCGCGGCGGAGCGTCAGATCCACACGTTGTTCGGGATGCTCGGCGTCGTCGTCGAATGTGACTGGCCAGCCGATGAGCCGGCCGTGTCAGCACCGATCGGTTCAACCGCAACGAGTTCGGCGACGACTGCCAACGAAGGTGTGCTGCCGCGCTGGAAATCTCAGGTGGCGAGAGTCGGGCGATGGATTTCGCCGACCGCGGCGTGATGAAACGCACACAAATCATGGCGAGTTTTACGGAGAGTTGATCGACGTTACCTCAACCCGCCCGGCGCGCCGCCCGCGGCGACGCCGCAGAGTTTATACAGGATCCGAGCGCCGACATTCGCGTCCCACGATCCCGCGAGCGCGTCGTACATTTCGTCGCCGGGCACATTGGTACAGGTCGGATCCGGGCAGACCTCGACGAGGTCGAACCCGACGATCTTGTGCCTGGATTTGACGAGGCACTCAAAGATGATGCACGCTTGATGGAACGAAAGGCCGCCCGGCACGGGTGTGCCGGTGTGCGGGCAGAGCGAGGGGTCCAGCCCGTCGATGTCGAACGAAACGTAGACGTGTTCGGGGAGTAGATTGAGCGCGTGCTTGACGAGTTTACTGAGCGTCTCGCCTTCTTCCAATTTTCTGGCCCAATCCAAGTCGAAGAAGGTATGGATCCGGTCGTGGTGGGCGCGGGCGAAATCGAGTTCGCCTTTGCCGTAATCGCGGATCCCGATCTGCACCAGTGATTTGACTTGGGGAACATGTTCGATGACGTTGCGCATGATCGAAGCGTGCGACCAGCGGAAGCCCTCGAACTCGTGGCGCAGATCCATATGGGCATCGATGTGCAGGATGCCCAGCCCGGTCTTGGCGAGCGAGGCGGCGTGTTCGGCGCACGCCTTGATCGCACCCAGTGGAGTTGAATGATCCCCACCCACAAGCCCCGGCGTCTTGCCTTCGCTCAAAAGTGTCTTGAACGCTTTGTAGGTGAAAGCATTCACGCGATCACCGGCTTCGTTGACGCGGGCGACGATCGCGGCGTCGGCGGACGAAAGCGAATCCGCGCCGCCTTTTTCAATAATCGGTGACGCCAGTTCGCGTGCTTCGCGCGAGAGCACCGCGATGGAATCGTCCTCGTCGAGCATGTGGATGCCGCGCTGGTAGATCGCGCCGAACTGGTGATC